>CP011268.1:348252-696504 GCA_001007975.1 candidate division SR1 bacterium Aalborg_AAW-1
CCCAACACAAGGATAAAGTCACTATTCAAGAATCAGATACCATCCCCAAAGTAATGCAAATCCTTCAGAACAGTAAAGGGTCAAGCTTCATCATATCACACAATTCAGAAAAATCTAAAAAACTCTTTCAAGAGCTCCATAACCAATGATTTGCAAAAACTCATCACTTGATAGGAGAATATCTCACCTGATGAGTAGGGAAAAGTACAACTATGATGAATTCTGAGATCGATAGTATCATGATCGGTGGTTATCATATGCTTCTTCAACTGCGAGCACAAGGAAAGAAAGTAGACCATATCATTATTCTCTACATTCATCACTCCCTCAAATCATTTATACACGATGATATCCAACAATATGCTCCTGAATAAATTTACTCTCTTCGATCGATCCAAACTCATCTTCACGGTCATTATCGGCCTGATGTTCTTTTTTTATGACATAGGAACTATCCAAGATAGCGATCTGCCAACAGTAAGTCCTACTAAAGATTTTATTCATGCTGTACCATCTAACCCTTGAGTTCCTATGACACCAAGCGAATATAGTAACTATTCACTCAAAGAACTTCTTGAATCATGAGAGAGAAAAGAATGATCGTCATATCAACAAGCATATGAAAGACTATGCGAATCTCAAACACTACAATGTAGCAAAATTCAACTACAATTTTCATTACCATCATCACAAGAATATTATTATGCATTAGTTACCTTACTGACGATACAAGAAATCAATACTCATCTTATAACAACAAACTCGATTAATCATACTATCATCCTCAAAAACGAAAATAACAAAAAAAGATGATATACAAGCCAAAACAGTGTAGTTGTTAATATTCACAACTTATCTGAGAGCGAATTTTTCGAAGTACTCGTACATGAGCTATGACATATTATTGATTTAGCAATCATAGTATGATGAGATAAACAAAAGGACAATAACTATACAGAATTTCAAAAAGCAGTATTTAGTATCGATGATCCATCACTAACTTATTATGCTGTATCTCGAGAAAGCGAATGAGTCAAAAAACAAGGATCAAAAAAAGAAGACTTCTGTACAGTTTACGGTTCATCAAACCCTTTTGAAGATTTCTCTGAATGCTTCAACCTCTATATCAATCATCATGACTACTTTTTCTCACTTGCTCAGAACAGTACTCTACTACAAAAAAAATATAACCTCATCAGCACATGGATAAGAAATCCTCGTAATGCTTACCTACCTCAGACCTATAGATATAGTACTGAGCCTTCTCACAGAGAACGAGATAGTACTAAGATTCCTATTTCAGAAATAGAGATTACTGAGATATAAAAAAATCCCACCAAAGGGCGAGACTAATGAAACACAATATTATTATTTCCTCCCAAACTAGACTCTTCATAGTCATAATCATAATCATCATCTTCGTCAGATTCATAGTCATCTAAGAGTTTTTCATTTCCAGGTTTAATATGAACGAGTGGCTCTTGAAGCTTAATACTTTGAACAAGAAGATCATACACATTGATCGTTTCTGATGTTGGATCCAAAGGAAATAACTCATCATAGACACGATCTTCTCCCATATCTTCTGACGCACTGAATCTTGCATCAAAATCTTTCACTTCTACTTGTCTTTCATACTCCTCTCCACTAATATCACAGATATCATGTACTACAGCAGTAGCATCCTTAATCACAACCTTGACAGATCCATCGGTCACTCATTGAAGAGAAAGAGTTCATGATATTCATTCTGGAGATAATCACTCGATATCTTCTAAAAAAAATCCATCAATTTCAAGAGTATCAATCTTTCATGGGTTTCTTAATAAATCTCATACTTTAATTACAAATTGCTCATGATGAGTCATTCACATATAACAGAACAGATTAAAAATTATGGAGATCGTTACCTACAAGACCAATCACAAATAGCAATTGCTGTATCATGATGACCAGATAGTATGTGCCTTCTCCACGCGATAAAACAACGACGAATTGAGCAAAAACGTTCTCTTTCATCTCTTCATATAATCACTTGCGATCACAATACAAGAGAAAATATACAAGAAGAGATTGATCTGGTTGAATCTGAAAGTAAAGATTGTAGTTTTCATAGTGTCAGTTACGGATGAAGTGATCATCATGAACAAGCTCTCAGAATCCGAAGACACGAACAATTCATCCAATATTGTCATAAGCATACTATCAGTTTCCTTCTTACCTGACATCATCTCGATGATAGAATAGAAACCACACTCCTGAACATGAAAAGATGAGCAAACATCAATGGCATCAAAGCTATAAACGTATCAGATTCTCATTTTTTGGATCCAAATATCACACTACTTCGTCCACTCATCAACCATACAAAACAAGAAATAATTCAGTATTGTAAGGACAACTCTATTCCTTATCTCAATGATCCAACCAATACTAATACCGACTACTCTGAAAGAAATCATATAAGAATTCTCATACAAGATTATCTCTCTACGCCACAATTTTATACGAGTTTTAATAATCTTTATGACTTTCTGGAGAATAACAATCAGAAAAACATTGCTCGTAAACAGGTTACTATTATTGAGCAAGATACGTATGACTTAATAACTATTTCTTCATGAAATCGAACTCCTGATAAGTTATACAATCTTTATCAAAATTATTCTATTTCTATCAATCCAAGATCAACTACCTTAGACAGTCTCTGTGAACAACTCAATAAAAAATCAGGAAATAAAATCTCTTACCAGGGACTTACTATCAGTGCCTATTCGTATGCAAGTGTAATAAAAAAAATAGAAGAATAGACTTGATATTTTGAATTAAAAACTGTATTATAACACCATGCAACAGATAATAGAAGATATAAGTAATTTTTTTTCTACCATATGATCATCATTATGGTCGTTTTTTCAGAATAGTCCAACAATAATCATACGAGGAATAATTATCTACCTTCTTATTGTTATACTAATACGATGACGATTATATTATTCACGCAAAATATTTCATAGCGCCAATACCTTATTCAGAATATCAATGGATGACCTCTATTATCAGACAAGTCTCATATTATACAAAAACAAATGATCAATATACGATTTTCAATCAAATATTCCTCTTCTCTTACAATATAAAACTCAAGAAATAAATAAGAGATCAAAAGCAACATATTATAATAATTATCAAAAACTTCTAGAAGAAATGGAATATATTGCACAATTGACAAATACATCACTTTCCTACAATCGTACAGAATTAGATAAACAATATCATACAGTACAGTCTCTAGACCATACCATGAACTCTATTCATAATATATTTATGATACTGACTCTATGAATAGGAAAGTTATTGGTATAATATTCTCTCTCTCTTTTATTTTTGATTCATACCTCATGTCATTAGAACATAATATGCAAAAAATAGTTGATTATCTCTCAACTGAACTCATGTGAATTCAAGTCGGAAGAGCTACAAAAGGACTAGTAGAACACATTAAAGTAGATTCTGGATATGGATTTATGCCTATTGGACAGCTTGCTAATATAACCCTTCCAGACCAGCAAACTATTAGAATTGAACCTTGGGACAAAAGCAGTCTGTCTCGTATTGAAACAGCTATTTATGATGCTAATACTGGTCTGGCTCCTCAAAATATGGGTGACTATATCATGGTAAAAGTTCCTGCTCTAACAAGTGAAAGAAGAGAGCAATACAAAAAACAAGTTTCTGCTATGGGAGAAGATTGTAAAGCAAGACTAAGACAAGCAAGACAAGACGAACTCAAATCAATAAAAAAAGAATTTGAAGAAAAACTCATTTCAGAAGATGACAAAAAGTTTGCAGAAAAACAAGTTGATGAAACAACAAAAACCTTTACTGAAAAAATTGACACTATGGTCAAAGCAAAACAAGAAGACATTATGACCGTCTAATCACCTAAAAAACCATATTTATATACCATATACACTTTTAACTAATAACTCTTCATTCTCTCATGCTTTCACTACTTCGAAACGAACTTCTTCTTCGTCCTGTGTATAATATGTTTTTGGTATTTCTAGAACTTTTTCAAGGAAATTTATGATGGGCAATTATCTTTCTTACTCTTTTTGTAAGATTTGCACTTTATAAAAACACTGCTGCTGGAACTGCAATGCAATCTCAGATGAGTGACCTCCAACCTAAAATGCAAGAAATTCAAGAAAAATATAAAGATGATCCTGAACAACTTTCTAAAAAAACTATGGAACTACTCAAAAAAGATGGAGTCTGACCACTCAAAGGTTGTATGGGTATGCTCCTGCAAATGCCCGTATTTTTTGGACTGTATGCAGTGATTTCTAATATTGCAAATCCTGAAGGAGTAACAAAAATTATGAAATTTTCTTCGAGTTTTATTGATATGGTCTATAGTTTTTTCTATCCATATGTCTACAACATGATAGATACTGCCAACTTAGTAACGAATTTCCTTGGTATCAATGTACTTGAAAAAAACAATATCATACTTGCACTGATTGGTGGTATTCTTATGTTCATCAATATGTCGATAATGTCATGGACAAGACCAGCTACGCCATCAATTCCAGGTTGAGAAAACATTCCAGATATGGGGAAAATGATGAAATTCATGAACTACTTTTTAGTATTTATGATTGGATCATTTGTCTATTCAGTAGCAAATGGTGTAGGACTATATATCATCACTTCTACTCTCTTTGGTGTGATTCAAGTATATATTCAGAATCGCATATTGGTAAATGCCAAACTCGCAACCATCTTCAAAAGAAAATAATATATCTGTCATAACAATAAAAAAGAGTCTTATCTGACTCTTTTTTCGTAGTGTAAAAGTGGTTTCACGATCGACTCATAATTTCAGTCAGAGAGATACGGAATTTTGGACTGCTCATGTCATAGTCCTAATACCATCATCGTAGATCTAATAAATCAATCAGCAACAATGACGACATGACAACCTGTAATCCTTGTATTGCGTTCTCTAAAAAATTTTCGTTGTTCATTTTTTTTCCCTAACAAGACATCAAAATCACGAGTGAGTTGGTCAATTTGTTGGTCTGAAGTGATAGCTCATTCTATAATAATATGGAATTGTGCAGATGTCTTTGCTTCATTGACTTCCATACCAGCAACAAATGCTTGTGCATTCAATTGATATCATTGTTCATAAAGTTCACTGATAACTTGCTGTAGGACATCTGATTCTATATGTTCATTCATAATATTAGATGACATACTATATCTTCCCACAACCTCATATTCAAGAGGGTCTCATGCTTTCCAAGATGAAAACCTTACCTTATCCTTAATATCATATAATCGTGGGATACGATCATTGGCAAACAACATAAAATATTCTTGATCTGACTGGACTTCATGAAGAAGGTGAGATGCCATAATCATGCTAGAAGTTGAACGTTGTCAGGATTTTCGTTGTTGATATTCCTCTTTCCCAACAAAGAGAAAAAAATTTGATCTATAGAGAGGAACCATAGCATGGAAAGAAAGATCTTCAAAATTTCTCATCTGTGCACCAAAAAAACCCTCTGACGCATTGTGATTATTCGATCCATACAACTTCTGTCGCAGTCATAAAGATTCTAATCTTTTTTTATATTGAAGCTTGTAATCCTGTGGCGTTCATCATCCAATAGAGATATATTCAAGTCTGGATAGAATCTGTCTTGCAATCTGTGCATCACGCTCAATAAGCTCATCAATCACTCATAATGGTCGTGCAGGAACTCCATGAAATGATCTAATGTTTGGTTTTTTATGACAAAGTTCTTGTATGATTTTTTCTTTTTTCTCTTGGTTTGTTAGTGTTGTTAAAACAGAGGAAGAAGGAAGGAAAATTGATTCTACAAATTTATTGCCATATCTCATAGCACCAGAGATATATCCTATTCTTTTAGACGTATCAAAAGGAGCAGAAAGAACAAAAGAATAAGGAAGAAAAACTTTACTTTGAGGATTTTCCTTGAGGTAATAAGCCAATGTTCTTTGAATCGCTTGTCTTTCGTTATGGAAAGAGCTTCGTTGTGCAGGTATCAATTTCCCTCACTGTTTTGCATCAGAAGTACCTGAAGTCTTAATATGTAAGTCTGGTTTAGAAGCTGTAATTCAGCTACCCTGTTCTACTAATGACAAAATATCTGCACCATAATCAACAATACGATATGAAGATGAAGCGAAATATTCTTTGAGTTGATGAGAATTATAGTTTTTTATCTTTTCTTGTTTTATATGAAGATTTCTATATAATGGTGAAGATGCGTAATGAATCAATAATCTCTGCATAACATTCTTCTGTTTAAGAAAAATATCTTCTTTTTCTAATGGAAGCTGTTGAGAATACAAATAAGAAAAAATTCAATTAATAAGTTTCATTACTACAAGAACATAAAGTATTTATTTTCACTATTCTATTATGCTGTACGTTATTCCAACTCCTATTGGGAATAGTGATGATATCACACTAAGAGCCTTAAAGCTTTTTCAGGAAGTAGATCTCATTATTACAGAAAATACAGGTACGACAAAGAAACTTTTAAATATCCATACTATTAATTATAGCAATAAAAAGTTCATAAAGTTCACTTCTCATGACCATCATAGCATTAATTCTATACTTTCTTTGTTTGAAAATCAAGATGGAATACTCGTCAGTGAGGCAGGAACTCCATGACTTTCTGATCCTGGAAAAATTCTTATCATCAAAGCTCAAGAAATACATATACCTATTACAATACTACCATGAGCAACCGCTCTCATACCAGCAGTAATTGGTGCCCAATTTCCTACAACACACCGATCATTTTATGGTTTTTTACCACATAAAAAAGGAAGAGAAAAGCTTCTGACCCAGATGATGCATGCCTCTCATGGAAGTTTCTTTTACGAATCAGTGCATAGGATTGAAAAACTTCTCGAACAACTTGAAAAGCTAAAATTTATGGGTAAAATAAGTATTAGTAGAGAACTATCCAAGAAGTTTGAACAAATCATAACAAGTGATCTTAGTAATATACAAGAATTTATAAAAAATAATACAATGCCGCTCAAATGAGAATTTGTCATATGACTTTATCCATCGACAGCACATGAAACTGAAGAATAAAAAATTTATTACAATAATACGCTTATTGAGACCTCTTTTGCATTTTTTGGTTGTACTTTTTATCTATCGAATAGCTTATATTCTGCGTAGCAATACGAATATCTTTTGGTCTATTGATATATGAACTCCTTGGATAGCAACACAAGAACTTATAAGATATGCTATCATAAGTGCAAGTATTTTTATTATTACAGGAATTGTTCATAAACGATATGACCTTATCAGTTTAGAAACAGGAAAAACGAAAACTTTTCTTACTGTATGGTGGCAATGGACAATTATTGTAACGTGTTTAGCATATTTTTGACAAGGATTCATATTTGAACATTGAATATCTAGACTCATTGTTATTATTACTGCATTATTGAGTCTTATCGTTATACCTTTTATAGAAATAATATGGGATGGTATATATGTTCGTTGGATAAAAAGATTTTCACATACCATTCATATTTTACTTCAAGACAAACCACAACAAGCCATCATCACACAACTCACTCTTCCAACTTACTATAACGTCAGGACATCATTTTTTTACGAAACTGATATTGATGCCATTCATGAAGATATCATTATTCTTGTAGGATCGTATACTAAAGATGAATTACAAGAACTTATTGATCTGATCAGACTAAAAAATAAGCAAGTCTATCACATAGGAGACAATCATTTTTTAGAAGATGTGATCTATACTCATACGAAATTTGCTGGCATTATGGCCTTAAGATATACGTCTTCACAAATTGAATGATGGGCAGCTATTACGAAAAGAATTGTAGATATTACATGATCACTTATAGGTATCATCATCACAAGTCCCATTCTTCTCATTACTGCGCTTGCTATCAAACTTGATAGTAAATGACCTATTTTTTATAGACAAGAAAGAGTAGGAAAAAATGGAGAACATTTTCTTTTTACTAAGTTCCGTAGTATGTATACTCATCTCAGTGTGGGTTCGTGATACGGTGGACAAGAAGCTGAACAACTCTATAAAGATCTCGTCAACTCTCATGCCAACATTCGCAAAGGAGAATTACCAAAAATCAAGAATGATCCAAGAGTAACAAAAGTAGGAAAATTTATTAGAGCAACATCTATAGATGAATTACCCAATCTTTTTGCTGTACTCAAAGGCGATATGTCTCTTATTGGACCTAGACCGCATCTTCCAAATGAAATAGAAAACTATAAACCACGACAACGTAGAGTCTTGAGTATAAAACCTGGAATTACTGGTTACGCACAAATCCATGGAAGAGATACTCTCACCTTTGACCAAGAAGCAACCAAAGAATTAGAATACATCCAAAACTGGTCTCTTTGGTTAGATATATATATCATCTTTGCTACCTTCGGAGTATTATTTGGAGGAAGAGGAAAATAAGGAGATAGTCATTATAGAATATAATAAGTACTGATATAAACGATATTATAATATTTTGTTATCAAAGACAATCTTTTATATTCTATCATTATCATATCTTTGTATGTCAAAAGGACAAAAATGATAATCATATAAATAATAGCATATCAATAACAGAAAACATCAAGCTAGTATTCAAAACTCTATTAGAATATTATGAGTATGTTATTTGATAGATATATCATTAAAATATTATTTTTTAAATTAAAAAAAAGCGGATGACGCGACTCGAACGCGCAACCAACTGCTTGGAAGGCAGTGACTCTAGCCAATTGAGTTACATCCGCAAATTTTTACATTTCTACTATACTCTTTTTTACTCCTTTTTCAAGGGGAAATATAAGTTTGGGCATACCTTGACTTGAACAAGGGACCAATCGGTTATGAGCCGACTGCTCTAACCAACTGAGCTATATGCCCTGACAAGGATATGGAGTAAGCAGGTAATAATAATGGTGGGTGATATAGGACTCGAACCTATGACCCCCTGCTTGTAAGGCAGGTGCTCTAGCCAACTGAGCTAATCACCCATCAATATGGCGGTCCCACGGGGAATCGAACCCCGACTAGAGGATTGAAAGTCCCCTGTTCTAACCACTAAACTATGAGACCATATTAGGCTATTAAACAGAATATAATAATGGCGGAGGTATCTGGAGGAACGAGAGTACTGAATGGGATTCAGACATAAAAAGCTTCCTATAATTTATCTCATACCAAATATAATAATGGCGGACTGAATGGGACTCGAACCCACGACCTCCCGCGTGACAGGCGGGCGTTCTAACCAACTGAACTACCAGTCCAAATTAGCCAACTATCGGATTTGAACCGATGACCCACCGCTTACAAGGCGGTAGCTCTACCACTGAGCTAAGTTGGCAAAGTCAAGCTTTATGCTTGTGCTTTGTTAAAAGTTTTTGCAACAAGTGCTTTTCTTCTTGCTGCAGTATTTTTATGTAGAATACCTTTTTTCAAAGCTTTATCAATTCTTGCATATACTGTATTAACATCTTCCTGTGAAAGAGCTTCTTTTTTAGCAACTTTCTTATTAAAAATATTCAAAGAGATTTTGAGATCATCTTTAAATTTTTTATTAACAAGTCTTTTTTTATTAGACTGACGCATAGCTTTTTTAGCTGAAGATGTTATTGGCATGTACAAGAAGAAAACTAGAGATTAAATAAGAATAATACTAACACTCCGAGGATCGGACTCGAACCGATGACCCAGTGGTTAACAGCCACTTGCTCTACCGACTGAGCTACCTCGGAACAATAAGGTCGGCATAAACGTAAACATATGTATAAGAATTTACTACTGTATTTCAAGAGATTTATTACATTCTCGGAAAGAAGGACTCGAACCTTCAACCTTCTGATTCAGAGTCAGATGCTCTACCAATTAAGCTATTTCCGAATCTCATAGAATGGGTCAAAGTTCATCTCATATATTACACAAGAGTATAATAATGTATAAGTCTTTGTGGAATTACTGGAGACAGGATATATCTCGAGGAACGAGAATACTTGAACCCACACACAGCACTTACCTTTTCAAATGTTTTATGGAATTACCGGGGACAGGACTTGAACCTGCACACCGTAAAGCACTTGGTTCTAAGCCAAGCATGTCTACCAATTCCATCACCCCGGCACACAAACAAGATAACAATATAATTTACTTGCGGGGGCAGGAATTGAACCTGCTATCTTCGGGTTATGAGCCCGACGAGATACCGTTTCTCCACCCCGCAATACATAATTACTAATATCAATGGCTGGGAAACCAGGATTCGAACCTGGACGGACGGCTTCAAAGGCCGCTATCCTACCATTAGATGATTTCCCACTATTGTATATGTAACAAAAACAAAGCAAATAATGCTTTGACAATGCAGTAGATAATAGTATATATTTACCATTCTATTGCAAGAGAAAATCAACTATTTTGTTCTATTATGATAAACACCATGAAAATTCAATTCATCTATGTGTGAAGATTAGATAAAGAAAAGGGCATAGAACATCTTATATATGCAACTGAAAAGCTCATTAAGAACAATATGGTATTTGCTCTTCATATCTATGGCAAAGGTCAATATGATGAAGAAGTGCAACAACTTGCAAGCAAATATCCCCATCATGTTCATTATTATGGATGGATGAAAAAAAATGATATCATACCTTACTGGAAGACTATGGATTTCTTTATTATGCCATCACAATTTTTGGAAACATTTGGACTTACAGCATGTGAATCACTCCTCTGTTGAGTGCCCGTCATAGGAAATAAAAAATGATGACTCATTCCTTTTATAGATAACACACTTAATCTACAATCTGCTCCAGGAAGTACTGATGGTGAAAAACTTGCTCATATCATAAAATCTCTTATTACTCATACCACAACAAAAGATCATTTCTCTTCACTTATTAGACAAACCCAAACATCATACTCTAAAACAACACGATATAGTCAGATACAAGCTCTTTTACCCGAACGAGAACCAGTACTCTATATTAGTGATTATATCAACTATAATGGTGGTGGTATCGAAACTCATATTCATGATAGCATAACAATTCTTTGACAACAAGATCACGACACCAAACTCTACTGACATCAAGCACCTACATGAAAATTTGCTCTTCTCAAAAAGCTAGCCATTATGGCAATAAGTATTTTCAATATTCCTGACACCATCAAGATAAAAAAGAAGATAAAAAAATGAAAGACCTGACTGATATGGCGACATAGTATCTCAAGAGTAATAGGTTGGCTTCCTGTAGCATGTTCTGATCACAATAACCAAATAATATCGCATCATGAGCTTGGACTTTTTCATCCCTATCCAAGCAAAACTCATGAGATTGATCAAATTCCTAAAGCATGGTCATTATCGAGTTTTATACAAGCATGAAATTCAAAAAATCCTATTACAATAGCATCGATTATAGGAAAATTTTGTCTTGTACGACTTATCCATAAACAGTTGAAAAAGAAAGTCAAAACCCATATAGTTCCATCAGAACGGATGATTGATATGGTAAAACAACGACATCCATACGCAAATGTAGTATGTATACCTCATTTTGTAGATATAGAGTAAACTTTAGTTGTTGTTATTATGAAACATGAATTTATGACGGGAAAACATCCTTTGAATTATAGGAAGTCTCATTATTATACCATGGTTTTGACTTTGGTTTTTTGATAGATTAGGAATTATTGAACACAAAAAACGAGCTCAATACTACAAAAGAAAACCTGTGCCTAATGCACAATGAATTCGACTACGAGCTACTCTTATTATAATAATCTGAATATTAGGTCGAAACTATATAGATAATCAATATATGCTTATTTATTTATGAGCAATCACCCTGCTCTCTATAATTGCTACTATTGATCTCTTTAAACCTATTCCTTCATGGGTAAGATTACTCTTACAGATAAGCCTTTTTACAATCATTGTAGTATATGGTGGAGTATCTATTGAAACCATTCGTGTCATTGGATGAGATGTTTCAATAACACAATGGATTGCAATCATAGGAAGCATTATTTGGTTCGGTGTATGTACCAATGCAATTAATTGGTTTGATGGAATACAAGGACAAGCAAGTTGAGTAACAGCAATTGGTTCATTCTCTCTTTGGGCAGTGGTAACATTTATTGTCTTGCCAAGTTATACGGAGCTAACTCCTTATATTAGGGATCAAATTGAAATTACAAGAATAATAAGTTTCTCCTTATGATTAGTATCCATCGTATATACTATGATAGAATACAAACCACTTTGACTCATTAGAGATATTGGAACAACAATTTTCTGATTTTCATTAGCATATCTTGCACTTTTAGGAGGAGCAAAAATCGGAACGCTCATTGTAACACTTTCTCTTGTACTTCTTGATATGATATGGGTCATTATCAATAGGCTAATCATTATGAAAAAGAATCCAATGAAATGAGATTATACCCACCTCCATCATAGACTAATTGCCAACGGACGAAATAGATCAGAAGTCAGATGGTTTGTATGGATACGATCAGCAATTCTAAGCGTACTCATGCTTCTTCAGTGAACGAATAGTATTAATAAACGAATTATTCTTATCATGATGGCAATTCTTTTCTTTGGAATCAATATCTATATTTTCTGGATCAAAAAAGCTCCTACTGAAATGAAAGTAGAGTTTAATACTGAAGATGTCAATAAACTTGAATAACCGTTACTTATCCAATATTTGGCTCTATTCCATAAATAGGGTCAATTTTTTGTACAGGAAGAAATATATCTGTACAGTCTAGACGAGAATCTTGATATGAGATCATAATTCTTCATTCTTCAAAAACTATAGTAATCTCTTGAGAACGCTCTGTAAAAAAAGGGAAATCACCGCCTACAAACCAATCTACAAAAAAATCTGGCCTGACTGCTTCCGTGTCAGCAAAGTTTTGTTTCGAGTAAGTACTATAATCATCATTCTCCAGATGTGAAATTCGAAAGTTTTTCCTTTGTCAAAAATAGATATATCCTGATATTGGTAAAATTCCTTGGAGATACAAATATCTGAACAACGATATTTTATCAATAGTCATCAATTGGAGCGTTCATTTTGAAAGCGATCACATAAGATTTGCAATCAGAGCACCTACTCTCAAGTTCGTAAAAGAACCCGGTCAGTTAATAACATAAAGAGCAGTTGGACGATACTCCATATACAACTCAACAACTTGCTGTGTAAGATGCTCTTCTACCTGCTCAAATGGCAAAATAATCTGTTGATCACCAACAATAAGAATAATACGTTCTGCTCACAGATTGAGAATCATAGAAAAGAAAAAGAAGTAAACACATACTATATACACAAGTAGAAGTATAAGTCAATTCAATAACTCAGATAATACTATTAAAATTATGACACTATGGTGAAATTATTATAATAGTATCACTACTATTTATTCATCTTCTATGATCCATCTATGAATTTCCTTAGGATATATCATAAGACACGTTATTGGATATTACCACTCTTTATGATTGGGATACTACTATTTTTTTCTGATAATGTTTTCGCACAAGGAGCTGGGACGATTGCTACTGAAGGTAGCAAAACAGACTCTATCGCTGATGCCCTTTTCAATGGGATGTGATCATTACTCAACATTCTCTATATGATAACGCTACCAGTGCTTATTATAGCTGGCAAAGCCATGGACAATTCAATGGTATATGGAGAATTTATGAACCTTGATAAACCACTCTATATGCTCTGGAACATGAGCAGAACACTGGCAAATTTTGCAATAGGATGAGTATTACTATGGAAAATTTTCAATTATATTTTTTCTAAAGAGACAGGAACACCAGCTATTTTGAAAGACATTATCATTAGGTGAACGCTCATTGTCTTATGAATTAATTTTTCATGGTTTGGGCTATGAGTACTCATAGACCTATCTACTGTTGCGACCTATACACTTGGTGCTATGCCTTTATGAGCGATTAAAGAAATCAATAAAGATAAGGATATGCCTATTCTCTCTATTATGTCATTTTTTGATTATCAATCGACAAATTCAAAAGCACAAGCAGGTATTCAGAAAAATATACCTCCATATATTTATTATAAACGATGAAACATCAATATCCCACCTTGTGCGAAAAATTATCATGGATTTATCATCTGACCAGAATATTATCCCACTCTTCCTAACAAAACCGATGTAAGTTTTACAGGTCGAAAAAAAGATGACACATCAAAACAATACTGTGCCCTTACACCACAGACACTAGCTGACATAACAAATCTAGAAAAACGAAAAACAGAAAATCTTTCTGCTATTGCACCAATCGAAAACAATAAAGAAAGAAACTGAAAAATGAAAGACGTGATAAATTCACTCATGAACAGTACCTCTTGTAACACGAACATTACATTAACGGGAACAGCAGGAGGAACTCACATCATAGCTGCTAATAATATACAACAATTATGACTTAGTTGAACACTTCAATTTGGAGATGGACAAAAAACATCCTACACCTTCTGTAGTACTGCAGCCAACTCAAACGATAAACTCACCATCACTCACAATGCATACAATAACAATGATCGAACGAAAGTATTTTTGAAAGGTGGTGAAGAACCATATAGCACTGAAGAATCACAAACACTCAACAATCTTGTCAATCAATCACAAGGAATGGTAGGTCCATTTGTTACACTCTATATGACATTACTCGATTTTTCAAATCTATCAACGATTAATCAAGACAATCTCTCTCTTCAAAATTCTATTGGTGGTTTTACAGAATTCTTGCTCAAATCAGCAATTAGTGTTGCTGTGTTTATACCACTTGTTGCACTTGCTGCTACACTTATTATTAGAGTAGTACTTCTCCGAGCTATTATTGCATTTGTTCCTCTAGGCATCGTATTCTGGTGACTAGGAAAAGATATTCCATGAGGATGAGGGTGAAGCATAAAACTTCCTGGGGTCTTATGATGAGCAAGTATTGATTCTAAAAATGCAGGAAGTAGTATTATCTGACTTATTTTTGCGCCTGTTCTCCCTGTATTTGCAATCAGTATCAGTCTTATTATCTTGCAGACACTGCAATTAGAAATGTGAAAGGCAATTTCAACAGAAAATAAAGGACGACAATTTTTCTGAATTCAATCTGTGGTATCTACAACAGACCCAAACATCAGTTGTATAGATTTTTGGGGGATGCAAGAAACATGTTATAAGACAGATCCTAATACCGATAGTGGATCATGATTTGCTAATCTCATCCCATGGTTGTTTGTAAATATTTTTGGTATCTGACTAATGTGGATGATGGTCAAGGTATCATTGTCAAGTAGTTCTATCACGAAAGGAATCGGTGAAAATATTATCAATCTCTGAACAAAAGCACTATGAGCCATACCTATTCCAGGACTAACAATAGGATGAACAAAAATCAGCACATCAACAGCACTGCAAGCTCCTTCTATGCTTACAAGAATAGCAAATCAATGAATAGACGAAAAATTAGCAAAAGAAAACAAAGCTATCTATGACAAATTTGATAATAATGATAGTAATGCTAACACCAATTGATCACCTTCAGTTATTATCACCAAACCTAAAGAAACAAAAGAAGCATTTATCAAACAAGCAGCCCAAAAAAACAATAACTATATACAAGCATTCTCTACATCACTCAAAGAATCATGAGATATAAAAGCTGCAGAAAATCTATCAAAACTCAGCATAGCAGATCAATCGCAGGAAACATTAAAGTTTCTTGAAAGTTTTGAGAAAGAACAACAAGACAAAATAAATAAGAACAATCTTAACATACAAAAAGACAATCTCATCAAACAAATCCTAGAACCACAACTGAAAGCAATATATGACGAAAAAGATGAAAATACCAAAAAAAACCTACTGGATAATCTGAAAACTCAAATAGAAAATACTGACAATAAACTCTGATGAGCTGATAAAGCAAAAAGTCTCTTTAGCACAAATCCAACATATAGTGATATACTGAACAAGCTCTTTAGCACAAATCGTAACTCAACCACAGGACAACAAAATACCCCACAACAAAATCCAACTTCATAAAATACCAACACATAAGATATTTCTATTATAAGAATAACCAACCATGCGCTCTATTACAAAATCCATATTTCCATATAAATACATCATAGCCATCGTGCTTATGGTAATTTTATGGACATCGAATGTATGGGCACAATCTCCAGAAACACTTTGTCCAACTGACACTACCGAACAAGTTACGAGTTTATTAAATATTATACTTACTTTTCTTTCATGGATATGGATAGTCCTTGCTACGCTTGCAGGTAAATTAATGACCAATGGTTTCGTCTATGGAGAGTTTATGAATCTTGATAAAGTGCTCTATTATCTCTGGAATATGAGTAGAACATTTGCAAACTTTCTGATTGTTTGATTATTATTGTATACTATCATTAGCAAAGCACTAAAAGGAACATTGAATGGAGGAGAAATCGTTGAATTTATTGTAAAAAAACTGATACTTTGAGTCATACTCATCAATGCAAGCTGGTTTATCATAGGAGCGATGGTTGATATCAGTACTATTGTTACATCTGCTGCTGCTTCATTACCAAGCTCGTATGTCGCATCGAATTGACAGAATATGAGGGATACTATTACCCAATCATTACAAATCCATGGACCAAGCAAAAAAATAACATATAATCTCTGAACCAGTATCTGTAGTTCTCTCAAAGCTGCAGAAACATCACCCTCATCAAATAGCAATACGTCACAAAATACAGATATCAATACCCTCTTAGATATGGTATTGCCAAATGAAACAAGTGTTTCCTGACCGCTGTTATATTTATGAGTGAGTGTTTTTCAGATTCAAAACTTCCTGAATAACACAAACAATCCTAAAGCCATCATTGACAACCTTTTTGTGGTAGGAGTAAGATTGGCCATTACTCTCATGTTTACCTTTGCTCTTATTCTTCTCATCATAGTCAATATTTTTAGACTCGTAACAATATGGTTTGCTGTAGCATTTGGTCCAATCCTTATTTTACTTACCTTAAACTCACAAGAGAAACTTTTATGATCACTATGAGAGAAATTCTCAATTGAAAGCATCACAAAAGCAATTTTTGCACCAGTAATAGCAGTGGCTATGTTGAGTCTTTGACTGATTGTCATTGTTATTATGCAAAATTTTTTGCAACTCAATACGAATATAGAATGGTGAGATGCCTATGTCTCATCAAGCACACAATGATCTCGTATCGGTGTGACTAATATTTTTGATACGATGATTGCAGGTGATATTCTCTGAGAAGAAAATCAAACAGGAGCAATGATCAAAAATACTTTTAGTAATATACTCCTTATTATTTTTACTCTCTTTATTCTTTATGGCATAACGCAGCTTCTTACAAAATTTCTTGCAAAATGATTTGGGGCAGAAACTGTGAAAAGTATTGCTGATTTATGAGGTAAGGCATTATGATCTATCCCTATGATTCCAACATCTCAATGAGCTATTAGTATAGGATGAGCAATGAAATGATTAGAGAGAATGACAGATGATTTCAAAGGGAAACTCTCTCTATCTTCAAGAGATAGTGATGAAGCACTAGAAAACAAATTTAGAGAGATGATGGGAATGGAGGTAAAAATACCATATAATGATCTTAAGCCTCTTAAACAACTTACTAAAGACCTTTCTAAAAAAGAAAACATAACAACATCAACCTATAATAACATCAACAAAGAAATAAGTAAAATCATTGGGAAAGGGAAATATACGACCAAATCCATCCCAATCTCTAAAATGCAACAAATTCCAGATACGATACAAGCATTATTTAAAAGTATGGCAGAAAATAATATTACACCTAGAGACCTCTTATGATCAGAATACAGTAATAACAAATTAGAATGACGAACAGATAATTGATGAATACAAGAATTTATTGAAAAAAATTATAAAAATAATAAAAAGTTCTTTAATAAAATATATAGTGATATAGGAGGAGATGCAGATTATATCAGTACCAGAAATGGTAAATGATTCTGGGATGAAAAGGTAAAATGGGCGGTCTCATCATCACCTCAAACTACGCCTTCATCACCTAATCCATAATAATCAGACTATATCTTGCAAAAAACATAACAATATCTATAACTTTCTTACTGAATATGGACACGAACCGTGTCAGGAAGAAGGTTTTTATGTAAACAAATAGTATGAAAAGGAAACTCAAACTGTATAATACACTCAATCACTCACTCCAAGAATTCGAACCTATTGATTCCAATAATGTGCGTATCTATAGCTGTGGACCAACGGTGTATGGAGCACCACATCTGGGGAATATGAGAAAATATTTTCTCGATGATGTGTTAAAAAATACGATCAAACATATTCTCTGATACCCTACTACTCATGTAGTGAATATTACTGATGTAGGACATCTAACTGATGATGGCGATCATGGGGAAGACAAGATGGAAAAGTGAGCTCGTAGAGAGTGACTTACGGCTCGAGATGTAGCGAAGAGATATGAAGAACTTTTTCATGACAACTGCAAAAAACTCCTCCTGACACCATTCGATGTGACGCCTCGTGCGACAGAACATATCGCTGAACAAATAGCGATGGTACAAGACTTAGAATCGAAGTGATACACCTATATCATACCCGATGATGGAGTCTATATGGATACATCTAAAGTAAAAGATTATGCCATCCTTGTAGGACAAAAACATATCGATGGACTCAACAAGTGAGCCAGAATTGAAGACAATGGAAAGAAAAATATCACTGATTTTGCTCTCTGGAAGTTCAACACAACGGGAAACAAACGTGATATGGAACGAGAAAGTCCATGGTGAATCGGATTTCCTGGTTGGCATATCGAATGTAGTGCTATGAGTATTCGTTATCTTGGTAATCACTTCGATGTCCATACCTGAGGTATCGATCATATCCCTATCCATCATACCAATGAAATCGCTCAATCACAGTGTAGCACTGCTTCCACTCCTTGGGTCAATTATCGAGTACACTATCAGTTTCTGAATATTGATGGACAGAAGATTAGTAAATCAGTAGGAAATGTTGTCACTCTCGATGAAGTATTCGAGAGATGATACTCTGCACAAGATATTCGTTATTTTTTCTTCCAAGCCAATTATAGGTCATTTCAGGACTTTACTCGAGAGAATCTTCAAGCAGCCAGTAAGTGAAGAAAAAAACTCAAACTCGTCAATGACGATAACTATCCATTCGATGAGGTCATAGCGCCTCTCCTTGATGATCTCAACACACCTACATTCCTAGCCAATCTTCAAAAGCACGGTATCTCAGAAAAGCTCAACACTATATTCCACCTGTATAAAGCAGAAAAAAAGATTGAGATTCCTGACGAGATTCAAGTCTTGGCTGAACAGAGACGACAAGCAAAGTCCAACAAAGATCGATCTACAGCAGATACTCTTAGAGATCAACTCGCACAGCTCGGACGAGAGATGAATGATGGAAAAGATGGATATGAAATAGTTAAGAAATAATAATTTATTATTTATATAAGTATGGGCTTCAATCTTTGAAATATAGCAATGTGTGGGATAATGCTATGAGGCGGAATGATGATTTTATCTATCATTCTTATATTTATATCATTATTCATTGATTGGTTTAGTAAATATCATTTTCTTAATAATGTTTCTATCACAATACTTGATATAGGAACATACATATTATACTCTGGACTTACATGCTTCTATATGTCTACAGATGGCTTTTGATGGTCTAACTACAGGAGAATATAATCTAAAATATAGTAGATACTGAAATTCAAAAGTTCATTTTACTTGGGATGAAAATCCACTATGGTTTACTTTTCAAACTACTATGTTTGTTGGATTTTCTATATGGAGTATATATTTTTCGTGAAAACAATTTCGAGATTTTTATAAAAAAAATAAAACATCAGAAAAATAATCTATTACTAACAAAAAACTATCAGCAATACACCATATTGAGAAGCTGATAATTTTTTTAATTATTAATTCTAAAGTCTTAATTCTACACTTTTCACCTCTCCACTCTTCAAATCCTTGATCTGATAGATACCTTTTCCCAGTTCATTTCATCAAAGAATCACTATGTAGTCATATCATTGTTTATCAGCAAATTCTATTGCTTTAGAAAGTTTCTTCATTTCTAATGAGGCAATAACTACAGTATTATTCTTTTCTCTCAATTCTTGAGCAATATGGTGAAGAGTTATTTGTGCCTCATCTACTAAGAGTGGGACATAATACGTACTTTTCTGAGTAAAACGATTTATAAGAGAATCAGACAATCCCCAACTTTCAATAAATAATTTTGCAGGTTCATCTCAAGGAGCAGCTCCAACTGCTGGAAATGCATCTACTCCAAAGACAGTAGCAAGACCATTATAACGTCCACCACCAAACATTGCACGACGATTATCTGGGTGGGTATCAAAAAATTCAAACACTATTCAATCATAATAATCAAATCACCTCATCAGAGATCATTTAAATTGAATATAATCTTTGTATCATAAATCACAAAGATGGTCGTATACTTTTTTGAGGTCTGCTCATATCTCTCATAGGTTCTCAAGTGAATCATTTTCTAAGAATTCTACAATAAGTTTAATTTGTTCTCCCGTCAATCATTTTTCAAGAAGGGTCTTCTCAAAATCTTCTCTCATCAATTTTTCCCACTTATCCATAACTCTCACTGCTTCTTTTTTATGGTTTGCATCAAGTCAAACTGTCTCATGAAGAAATACATCAATCACACGACGATCATTTAGATACACGACAAATGAATTTTTAGGAGCACCATAGCCTAACATAATCTCTATACCCATTTGAATAACTTCACTATCAGCAAAAAGAGACTGTGATCCAAAACAATCAAAATTTAATTGTCGAAACTCACGGTTTCTTCATCTCTGTGGTCTTTCGTTACGAAAGAAATTAGCAATAGAGAAATATCTCACAGGCTTAGGAAGCTGTGCATAACGAGAAGCAACCATACGAGTGACAGTTGGTGTCATCTCAGGTCTAAGAGCAAGTTCACGACCAGCTCTATCAACAATAATTGTTAACTCTGATCATCATACATCTTCCCCAGATTTTGCACGATAGACATCTGCATACTCTACAATAGGTCACAAATATTCTTCATAACCAAAAGACTGACATACTTTTCTCCATACAGAGAATATTGCACTCCTTAATTTATATTCTTGAGGAAATCGATCAGAAGTTCCTTTTGGTGGTATCAACGAGATAGACATAATCACGATATAAAATAAATATAATTAAAAGTGTACGAAATCATACTCACAATTCAAGAGAAGTCATCTCAATATCATAAATCATAACACTTTCTATAACAAAAGCACTTGAATTATAATACAGAATAAATAATTTGTAGTGAAAAAATCTTCATTTTTAATTATTAATTCTCAATTTTTATGACTCCAGCTCAACTCAAAAAAAAAGTAGAAACACTGACCAATGCATTTCTCTTTATGGAAGACGAAAAAGAAACATTCCAGCTACTCAAAACGCTCCTAACACAAGATGAACTGCTTGAACTACAACAAAGGTTGAATATAGCAGTCAGACTTTATTTTGGGACTCCTTATACTCAGATAGAAAAAGAACTTGGCGTATCATCGACCACTATAGCAAGAGTATCCAAGGTAATGAAAACGAAAAATAATGGATATCTTCCTCTTATCAAAAAAATGTATGAAGATCAAGAAGAATAGTTATTGTTTCTCTATAATTTCTATTATTTTTTTTCTTCATTTCTCTCCTGATACCAGTCTCATCTGGTATTTTTTGATATTGAAAAAATCTGCTAGCAAAACGATAATCGCATCATTGGCCGATCCCTCGACTGCCTTAGACGACGTGAATACATGATAGACTTCCTTTCCTGTCAGAATATCAATTTCTTTTCTTACTATGTTTCTTTTAGCTCCAGGATGAGCTATGACTGATATTTTCATTCGAGTATATTAATGATTATGATCGTCTTCGCAAGCCTCATCATGACACGATGCATGTGCTTTATGATGATGAGTTACACAATGTGTCGTGCGATGAAGCCAATATTCACCTAGTCCAATCAATACTCCAGCAGCAAGTGTCCCCACAATCAACCATATCATACTATGCTCATCGTGAGCATGTCCATGTTCTTCCATGTGATGTAACGTTTCCATACCTACATAAAGATGAATAATCACGTGATAGACAATAGGAAGATATGTACAAAGAAATTTTTGCCAGACACGGTGAGCGTAACGTTCTCTTATAAGGCCTGCTATAATAACTACAAACCAATAAGAGGTGTGTAATATACCCGTTAGCGTAAGAAGAGAGAATGGCGGAAACTCTCTAAAAATGATAAACACAAATACAATTTCTACTAAAAGAAATAATCCTAAATGCTTCAGAAAATTAATAGCTGATTGTTTCATAATACAAAAGAATATATAACAAATTAAAATGATACGAGAGCTTGATCTAAACGATCACTAATAGTATCTTTATTTATATTCACACCAATAATTACCAATTGCGTCACCCTATCTTTCTGTGGACGATCTTTGATCTCAAGATATTCTTCTCGTTGACCATTCATTTCAAGTTCTTGTTTGGTCTGTGCTCCCATCCATCTTCAGAAAGGTATAATTGAAACCTCTCCTCATGCAATAGCAAATTCAAAGGCTTGAGCATTATCATTAGCCAACCAACAAACACCTTTTGCTCTCACGACCCCAGATAGTCCCTCTTCTAAAATTTTTCTTAACTGTTCCATATCAAATGGTTGATATCTCGTATAGATAAACGATGAGATTCCATACTCTTCAGTTTCAGGAGTATGTGCAGCATGTCATCATCATTCCATCTCTTTGACCCATAAAGGAGCTTGCGATGCCTGTTCATAATCAAATAATCCCGTATCCACAATATCAGTAATATTTACCTCTCCACGAGAAGTAGTTATAATACGAGCATCAGTATTTAAAGAACGAATCACACTGACCAATTTCGAAAGTTCTTGCTCTGAGACAAGATCAGATTTATTAATCACGATGATATTAGCAAATTCTACCTGCTCTACCAGAAGATGACTAATCGTACGAATATCTTCTGCATCATCGACTTGTTTCATCTCATAAAGACTTTCCGCACTATAGAATTGTTTGAGAAAATCTTTCGCATCGACAACCGTTACCATAGTATCAAGCTTCGCTCGTTTCCCCAGATCAATACCTGTCTCTTCATCTACATACGAAAAAGTCTGCGCAACGGGAACAGGTTCAGATATTCCTGTGCTTTCTATAATCAGAGCATCATAGTTACCCTGTTCACAGAGTTTTTTGACTTCTTGGATCAGATCATCTCTTAGGGTACAACAGATACAACCATTGGACATCTCAACCAGTTTTTCTTCTGTCTGAGAAAGTTCTACACCATTTTTAATTAATGATGCATCGATATTGAGCTCTGCCATATCATTTACGATAAGAGCGATCTTTTTATCTCCTCTCTGCGTAAGGATATGTTTAAGTAATGTTGTTTTACCAACTCAGAGAAATCATGAGAGGACGGTAACGGGGATTAGAGGTGATGATATAGTCATATTATCCAAGAAAATAAATAAAATATATTACTTATGAATGCATATTTGGTTCTTACATACAGGATATCAACTATTGTATCGATGTATTATTCAAGATTCTAATGATTGAGCGTTATATCATAATGATTTGACATACTTCGCAACAATATCAGATTTAGAACCATATGAACATACAAAGACATACTTATATTCTTTCGATAGCGATGTCTCTACAAACTCATCCACATAATGAAATGGAATTGAAGATGCTGCATCAATATGATATTCATTGAATTGGTCTTGAGGTCTAAGATCTATAATCCAAAGATTATCAAGATATTGCATATCATCAATCAATTGTTGCACTGTATATCACTCTGAATTCGTTGTATCTAGGACAACTTCATAATCATAAAGATATGGTAATGCAGTATCAGGACAGGCAAATACAAGATGAACACCTCTATTATGTGCTAACTGAGATTGAGCATATTCTAAGGTTGCATAATAATTCATACCAGAACTTGGACCTCATAAAATCCCATATTGACACAACTTTGTGCTATATTGATAGGCATCATGTGTTCATACTTTAATAATCTGATCAGTCCATTTTTTCCAATCAAATCAAATATGTGAAAGTAATCATTCTGTTCTTGGTCAAGGTATAGGATTATTTTCTTTTCTTACTACACCTATTGTGTATATATCAGGATTTTGTTTTTTTAAATACTGAGAAATACCTAATAAGGTACCTGTAGTTCAAAGGCTTGTAATAATTCCATCTATTTCTGGTAACTGATTAAAAATCTGAGGTCAAGTAATATCATAATGACTCTTCCAATTTATATCATTATCGTATTGTCAAAGGTTATGTCGTCAATCTTTTTTTCATAACGATTTTGCAATATTGATACTACTCTCTGGATCATTAGGATTAGGACAAATAGGCTCATTATTATATTTTATATTCAATCACATGAGAGATAATAACTTTCTCTTCCCCTCAGTAACCTCTGTAGAGACAATAGCAGTCGTATCACAATTATTGTAAACTTTACCATACACACTTACAGAATAGGCAGTATTTCATGAAGAGCTTTCTACAAAATGATTAATATCAGAACTATTTGACAGAGCATCTTGTACCATATATCGAGCGGGTAATGATTTTATATTCAATAACGGATTCATATAAAGAAGTTTTGCATAGATATGTATTCAATTATTATAATAGGGATTCAACGACTCTGGTAATTCAACCAAAGGAGTAATGTAATTATGGGGATCATGAAATTGTTGTAATGCATCTCTACCTCTATATATATTTTTCATCAAATAAAAAACTCATCAAAATAAACATTAATTGTTTTTCAAACTCTCCAATTTCATCACTCTTTCCACCAGACTAAATCACTGATAATTTTTTACCTCTTCATAGATATGAGCAATGCTATCTTTGACCGTAGGAGAAACCTTATCATAATCATACGCAAATAATCCATCATCAAATCCTATACTGCCAATGACCTTATCACCAAATTCTTCATAGATCTGATGAATGTATTCGTTCTCTTGATACTTATTTACTACAAATCAGAAGTTAACATCAGACATCTCGCATAAGTTTTTGATCTGACGAGCGACCTTAATACTATTTCTACTGGGTTCTACAACCGTGATAAGATAATCACAAGCATGATAGAGTCCAAAGTTGATCATATCGACACCAGCTACTCCATCGACCACGACATCTCGATTTCATTCATCTAAGAGTGTCAACCATACTTTGAGTGGATTACTCATACCGTGCGAACAGCGCCCACCAGTTATCACATCTTCAGAACCTAGTCAGACAATACCTATTTGAAGATTTTTGCTATGATCAACTAATACTCTTTTACTAAACTCATCCCTATCATCCAAAAAAAACTTACAATGACCGAGATGTTTTTTGATCACTTCTCTAGCTTTGGATAGTTCAGATTCTTCCAAATACACGAACAAATCATCATATAATCATTTAAATGTCGGAGTCTCTGATGTAAAATCATATCACAATAAGTCAGTAAAATCCATATTATGATCACTATCAATCGCACATACCGTATGATTCTCATGCAAGAGATATTGAGTTAATAATCGACTGATACTACTCTTACCACTACCTCACTTTCAGACAACTGCTATTTTCATGATATAGGTTTGAAATAAAGTTCAATCAATATACACAAATGCAATAATATTGCAATAGTAAATGCAAAATAGTTGCAATTACAAAAAAAATAAATAATATGTAGCTATTTATATCCCTCTATCACATGTTTCAAGAACACGCACTAAATATTCTCAAACAACATAATCAAAAAATCACTAAAACTCGTCTTCGAATTTTAAATCAACTTGCTGAGATCAAACAACCTCTCAATCCCTATGAACTCATCAAACAATCTACAGATTCAACGATTGATATTACCACTATCTATAGAAATCTCGAACTGTTTGAAAAAATAGGTCTTGTACATAAGGTACAAAGTCTGTGATGATATCTTCCTTGCACACATGAACATAAAGAATGTAGCAAATCACATGATATTATTATATGTACAAGCTGTAACACCATCAATGAAACACATATCGATAGTAGAACAAAAACACTACTCTGACTCAGTCAGTGACCTGTAGAGTTGAACGGACGTTGTA
The DNA here is from genome assembly GCA_001007975.1 of candidate division SR1 bacterium Aalborg_AAW-1. Classification (GTDB taxonomy): domain Bacteria; phylum Patescibacteriota; class Gracilibacteria; order Absconditabacterales; family Absconditicoccaceae; genus Aalborg-AAW-1. The sequence goes on from CP011268.1 coordinate 374,755, forward strand.
ACTCCTGTGAACAAAAAAACTAGTCAATAATGACTAGTTTTTTATATAATATGTTATGAAACAACCTCTTCACTTTCTTCTACAATAGTAGTATTATCCTGTGTCATAGAAAGATCAAAAGCACTCTTTTCTTGACGATCAATAAATTCTTGTCCAATAGGAAGAAGTCTTCCAATAATCACGTTTGATTTCAGATCACTCAAGTCATCTACCGCACCCTTAAGAGATGCATCAACCATAACTCTAATAGTTTCTTGGAAAGATGCTGATGAAAGCCATGAATCTGTCTCTTTCGCAATAGATGTAAGTCAAAGAACCATTCTCTTAAAGACACATTGTCTCTTACCAGCAGACACAAGTTCTTTATTAATAGACACAACATCTTCATATTTAGCATGAGAACCAGGAATAAGACTAGAATCTCCTGCATCATAGATAAATACTTTAGAGAACAATTGTTTTATGATAATCTCAATATGTTTATCATTGATCGCTTGTCCTTGTACTCCATAGACAGCATTTACCTCTCTTAACATATATTTCATTGCTTCGATATCACCTACAATATCTTGATATTCTTTGATATCTACAGCTCCAGAAGTTAAAATTTGTCCCTTAAATACTTCATCTCATTCATTAATTCCCAATGGATTTAACCCTATAAGAGAATATTCAACAAGTTTCTTTGTACCAAACACAATATGATCTTTATGTACTTCTAAGACCATTCCATCATCTTTCACTTTCATCTTACTTGCTCCTTTCACTGCATAAATAGATCCTTTTACAAGAGATGTACCTTTCTTAACAGTAACTTCATAACCATCTTTGAAGAGTAAGGTTTCCTTTTCAAATTGCGATTCTAGAGACATGAATCTCATTTTACCTTTCTCAGTAAAGCGAACTATACCATCAAATGGAGCTATAATAGCAGAAGTTTTAGGTTTTCTTACTTCAAACAATTGTTTCACTCTATCAATACCTTGAGCCATATCTTCTCCAGCAGACACTACTCATCATTTATGGAAGGTATCCATAGTCAATTGTGTAGATGGTTCTCCAATAGATTGAGCAGCTATGATTCCTACTGGCGTTCATAATCTTACGATCTCTCTGGTTGCCAGATCCATACCATAACATTTTTGACATACACCTGAGACAGTTTTACAAATCATAGGAGATCTAAGATTAACAACATCCACATCACTTTCTAAGATCAGAGCAAGTTTTTTCTTATCAATCATATCACCAGCATGCAATATAGTATTTCCATAAGCATCATGTATATCTGAAGCCAATACTCTACCATATAATGTTTCTTCGAAATCACCATTATATGATTCTACTTCCATTTTAGAAATGATTAAAGAATCTTCTGTTCCACAATCTGTATCTTTAACCACGACTTCTTGAGAAGAATCACACAATTTTCTAGTCAAATATCAAGAATCAGCTGTTCTAAGAGCTGTATCAGCTTTACCTTTACGAGCAGTATGTGACGAGATAAAGTATTCAATAGGAGAAAGTCCTTCTACGAAATTACCCTTAATAGGAAGTTCAATAATTCTACCTGTTTGGTTCATTACTAATCATTTCATACCAAGAATTTGGGTAGAGTTATTATATGATCATCTTGCTCATGAATCAATCATAGCAAATACATCATCACCTTTATCGATAAGAAGTTCTTTGGCATGTTTTTCTAATTTATTTTTTATATCAGTCCAGATTTGTACAATTTGTCTATGTTTTTCATCATCGCTCAAGAATCATTTATAGTAGTATTTGTAGACTTCATTTACTTTATCATCTCACAATTTTAATAATGCTTCTTTTTCTTGAGGAATTTCAATACCTACTGCACTAATAGAAAGTCATGAATACGTTGCATAATTAAATCACAAATCTTTAATTGCATCTGCAACTTTTACTGCTGTTTCTTGACCATATTCATCAAAGATATTATTAAGCAATTTATGTAGCTTCTTTTTATGAACAGTTTCGTTAATAAACGGATTTTTTTCTGGTAAAACACTATTAAAGATTACTCTTCCAACAGTAGTTTCAATAGTCTCATCTTGGAATAAAACGATGACTTTATCTTTGAGTTGAATAGATTTGGATTCATAAGCTTGGATTACTGATTTCATAGAATGATAGTAACCTACAAAAGATCATGCATGAATTCTATCATCAGTAAGATAATAAATACCATGTACCATATCTTGTGAGTGCACAATAGCTGGTTCACCATCTGTTGGTTTCAAAACATTCTTGTCTGCTGCTATCAAGTTTTTAGCTTCATCTTGAGCTTCCTGAGAGATTGGAAGATGTACTGCCATTTGATCTCCATCGAAATCAGCATTAAATGAAGTACATACAAGAGGATGAAGTCTAATAGTTTTACCTGGCATAAGTTTTACCTTAAATGCCTCAATAGAAAGTCTATGAAGTGTAGGAGCACGATTCAATAATACATATTTATCTTTCACTACTTCTTCAAGATACTTCAAAGCAAGAGGATGTCATTCTTTAATCATTTTTTCAGCTTGTTTTGGTGTATATGCTATTTTTTTAGCAATAAGTTTTCCTATCACAAATGGAGAGAATATTCTCATAGCGATATACAATGGTATACCACATTCATCAAGTTTAAGATTAGGTCAAACAGTAATTACTGATCTTCCAGAATAATCAACTCTTTTACCAAGAAGATTTCTTCTAAAAATTCCTTCTTTACCTGAAAGCATATCTGACAAAGATTTAGATACCTTAGTACCAGAACCTCATCCTGTTGCTTGTTTTTCTCCTACAAAAAGATTATTAACTGCTTCTTGTAAAAGTCTAATTTCATTCTTCTTCACGACATCAGGCATACCAACTTGGATCATTTTTTTCAATCTGATGTTTCTCATCAAAACACGACGATAAAAAAGATTAACATCAGAAGTAGCAAATCTACCTCCATCAAGCTGAACCACTGGTCTCAAATCCGGTGGAATAACAGGAAGTTTTGTAATTACCATATTTTCTGGTTCTACTCCAGAAGAATAAAGGTTAATTAATAATTTAATCAAAATGAATGTTTTTTTTCTCTTTTCAACAGACTTAATTGAAGAAAATTCTTTAAGATTTTTATCAATTTCTTGTTTAATATCCAAACCTTTAAGCATATTATAAATAGCTAATGGTCATGAATAAAATGATACTTGATCTTCAAATTGAGAAAAAATATTTCTATAGTCACTTTCCAAAATAGTAACACCACGATCAAGCGTAGATATAATACCTTTAATTCTATTAAATTCGAGCTCAATTTCTGCTTTATTTGCTACATATCTATTTTCAAGATCTTGAAGAGCATTTTTTGATGCTTTTGCATTTGTAGCTATTTGCTCTTTTTCTGACAAATAAGATTCATCAATTCTTTCTAGAGTTGATTTCACATTCTCTTCAAGATTTTTAAACATATTTTCTCTCTGTTCATCGGTCACATGTGAAGTCACAATATATTTTACAAATCCAAGAATTTTCTGGATTTCATTTCCAGATAGTCCAAGTAAATGATGAATACCTCCTGATACACTATTTTGATACCATACATGAATGACTGGTGTAGCAAGATCAATATGACCCATTCTTTCTCTTCTCACTCTCGCATTTGTAACTTCTACTCCACATCTTTCACATACCACTGCTTTATATCTTACTCCTTTATATTTTCCACAGCTACACTCAAAATTTCTAATAGGTCCAAAAATAGATTCACAGAATAATCCTTTATGTTTTGGTTTTCCTGTTCTATAGTTTACTGTGTCAGCATGATCTACTATACCATGTGATCGTTTTTCTATGGTCTGAGCTGATGCAAGCTTTACTACTAAACCATCAAATGATTGTTTTTGCATAAATGGTGATTAACAAGAAATAAATTTTAGAATATATGTCACTCTTATAACTTTATCATACAACAGTATTATGATTCATCTCATGCATATCCTGATTCCTCAAAATCTTTAAGAATATTTTCAATCATTTCTCCTTTATCACTTTGATCAATCTCAACTTCTCATTCTTCCAAAGTACTTAAGAACGAACCTGTTAAACCAGAAAGATTTAATGATTGAATTTTATCCATTTTCTCTTTGTTATAATCATCCATTTCTTCTTTACTGATTGGTTGTACATCTTGTCATAATCCTTTAAGAATATACGTCAAATAGTTAAATGATTCTGGCAATCCACTAATCTTTAAGTTCTGATTTTTAATAATAGATTCATATGTCTTATTTCTTCCTACAACATCATCTGATTTAATAGTTAACATTTCTTGTAATGTATGTACTGCAGAATATGCTTCAAGAGCCCATACTTCCATTTCTCCAAATCTTTGTCATCCATCTCTCGCTTTACCTCATAATGGTTGTTGAGTAATTAAAGCATATGGACCAACTGATCTGGCATGAATTTTATCTTCAACCATATGATTCAATTTCATCATATGCATATATCCGACGGTAATCTTATTTGGGAATGCCTCACCAGTTCTTCCATCATAGAGTCTTAATCTTAGATCCTCATCCAGTCCTGCTTTTTTTGCCAATTCTTTCACTTGTTCTTGTCCAAATTCAGCAAATGTAGGTACAGCAAATTTTACTCCAAGTGTTTTAGCAACCAATCCAAGCTGTGTTTCAAATACTTGTCCCATATTCATACGGGAAATTACTCATAACGGATTCAAGACAATATCAACAGATACTCAATCTTCTGTATATGGCATATCTTCTTCAGGAACCACGATAGAAATAATTCCTTTGTTTCCATGTTTAGCAGCAAGTTTATCTCATACCTCAATTTTTCTTGTTTGAGCTACATATACTTTAATCTTCTGTCTCACTCCAGCAAGAAGATTATCTCCCTTCTTAGAATCGAGAACTACCACATCAATAACCTTACCTTCTGTTCCAGCAGGAAGATATAATGATGTATCTTTTAAACTTTTTGATTTATCTCCAAAAATAGCTTGAATAAGTTTCTCTTCTGGTGTAAGTTCACCTTCACTTTTTGGAGTAATTTTTCCCACAAGGATATCACCTCCTTTCACTACAGATCCGATACGAACGATACCATTTTCATCAAGATCTTGCAATTTGGCAAGAGAAATACCAGGAATATCATTTGTTGTTTCCTCAGGACCAAGCTTGGTCTCAGAAACTTCAATCTCATGTTCTTCAATATGAATAGAAGTAAGTTCATTATCTTTTACCAATCTATTAGAGATAACAATTGCATCTTCATAGTTATATCCTTGCCAAGGCATGAATGCAACTTTAAGATTCTTACCAACTGCGATTTCACCATTTTGTACAGCAGATCCTTCAATAAGGATATCACCTTCTTTCACTTTTTGTGCAAGAGATACTCTCGGTTGTTGGTTAATGATGGTCTTTTGGTTTGATTTTTTGAAGGTAATAAGCTCATATTCTTTTGTTCCTCATTTTTTATATTTCACTCTTACTCTCTTTCCATCCACATAGATCACTTCACCCTCACCTTCAGCAGCAATAATTTGATGAGTATTCTCTACAATATCATCTTCCAATCCTGTACCAACAAGTGGACTTTCTGACTTCAACAAAGGTATACCTTGACGATGCTGGTTTGTTGCAATCATGGCACGTACTGCATCGTTATGATTTACGAATGGAATTAGTGAAGTATTTGCAGAGAAAATCTGTGATGGATTAACGTCCATATGTGTAATTTCCCTTACATGGAACAACTCCATTTGATCAAAGTGTCTTGCAGGAACACGTTTTTCTAATACATTTCCAAACTCATCAAGGGCTGTATTTACTCAGGCAACAACCACTTTTTCATCCATTTCTGGAGAGATATAGACAAGTTCATCGGTAAAATAAGGGTTTACAGATACTCTTGATCATAGTTTTTTATAATTTTTTTCAATCGCTTGTGCAGCTTTTTCATCAATATAATGTCCCTCTGCTACAATAACTTTTGTTGTTTCATTTCCTTTCGCATCAAGCTCTACAATATCATTTCTTGCAATTTTATTTATAAGTTGAGTAGCATCAGCTTCACAATCTTGGAAAATCTTCAATGCTGGCGTCTCGATAAATCCTTCATCATTAATATTACTATACAAGGCTTGATACAATACCAATCCAATATTTTGTCATTCTGGAGTTTCAATCGGACAAATACGTCCATAGTGAGAACCATGAAGATCACGAACGTCAAATTTTGCTGTTTCTTTTTTCAATCAACCAGGCCCAAGAGCTGTAATTCTTCTTTTATGTTCCATCTCAGCAAGTGGATTAATCTGGTCCAAGAATTGAGAAAGTTGAGATGTAGCGAAGAAACTCTTAATAGCATTATCAACAATTTTGAAATTTACAAGATCAGTAATTTTAAGAGGATTTTCATCATTAAGAACTGACAATTTACCTTTTACTGATTTGACAAATTTTCTCATTACTGGTTGAAGATGAGAGTATAAGATTTCACCCATCGTTCTAATACGTTTATTCGAGAGATGATCAGCATCATCAAGATAAAATCCTTTCTTTTGATTTACAATATTAAATAAATATTTAAGAGAAGCTACCAGATCTTCGGTATCAAAAAGGTTAGATGTTGGATCATCTAATGACTTTGAAAGACTTAGTTTTGCATTAATTTTACGACGAGCAATTCTTCCAAGATTAATTCTCTCAGGCGTCAAAAATTGCGCTTTAATATAATCAAGTGCATTTTGTACATCAACCAATTCTCCTGGTCTCAATTTTCCATAGATGAATTCTGCAGCGGATAACGCATCAGATGATGGATCTTTTACTAATGTTAAATCAATAAAGTTAGTATCAGTATCATCAAAAGCGCTTCAAAAAGCTTTTTTAATAGCTTCATCAGATTCTAAACCAAATGCTCTTAACAATGCTGTAACAGAGAATTTTCTTGATTTATTTAATCTTGCTACAACATGACCTGATTTTTCAACAGAGATCTCTAACCAAGAACCTCTTTCTGGAATAAGTTTACAAGAATAAACAAAATCTTTTTGAGAATAAAACACTCCATAAGATCTTACAATCTGTGAAATTACTACTCTCTCAACTCCATTAATAATATAAGAAGCATTTGGAGTAATAATAGGCATAATACCTACATTTGCTTTTTTAGAAAAAAGCACTTTTTTAGATACAGAATCTATTAATTTAACTTTTGCAGAAATAACTCCACCATAGGTAAGCTCTTTTTTCTTACAAACATCAATATCATGAAGTGGACTAGATATTTCTACCTCATCAATTTCAATCACATGTTTTTCTCCAGCAATATCCTGGATAGGATTAATATCCTCAAACAATTTATGGATGTAGATAGTAATAAAATCACTAAATCACTTCTTCTGAAGCGCTAGAAGATCAGGGATTTGTGCAAATTTTCTTTGCTGTGACAAAAATATTCTTCCTGACGCATTCTTATCATATCCATCAAGCAAAGCATTAAGATGAGATATTACTCAAGTGTGTGAGGTATTCTTACGAGTAGCCATGAAAGAAACAACAGATAAATTAAAAGAGCAAGTAACGAAAAAAATAGCCAACTACATTAGAGAGCAAATTGACTATCATGAAAACAAAGGAGAGTATGGAAGAGTGTACTGTGTGAGAAATTCATGAAAGGATGTGTGTGTAAAACAAAATAATATCACAGTGATATTCTATGTTCTAGCAAAAACTATCCTCTTATTGATTTCTTTTTTGGTCTTTGTGGAGTCAACACATGTCTTCCTTTTCTTCTTCTTGCATTAATTGTTTTTTGACCATGTGATGTTTCCATCTTTTTTCTTCGTCCATGTTTACGAAGTCTTTTACCAGTTACCCACTGATATTTTCTAATTCTTCTTAATTTACTTGCCATACGGACACCTTATTTAAGTAAGTAAAACAATGATATTCTACAACAAACAGCAAGTATATAACACTATTTTTAGGTTATTATCACTTCCTTAAGTTATATCAATCAAATTATTGAGTATATGCAATAAGACCTAATTCTCTTGCTCTAATAATAGCTTTTCTAAGCTTTTTTTGAACACGCACAGAATGCTGAGAATATTTTCTTGGTTTGATATTATCAAATCTTGTCATATATTCTTGCAACAATGGTACCGCTTTCCAAGAGATAAGTTCTATCACATCATTACTTTTGAGAAGATCATTCTTCTTTTTGATCATACTGGAGAGAGTTTATATAATAAAATGATACAGAGACTGTAGATTGTACCTTATTTTTTTGAAGGTTTCTTTTCTTCTTTGTCAGAAAGGATTTTTTCAACTTTCTTTTGCATATCAGCATACGTTACAAATTCTTCATTTGCTTTCATTGCATAGAAGAAATGTCTCAACAATCCTTTTACGAAAGTAAATTGTTTTGTAAAGTTATTGATTGCTACTGGATCAGTATGAATATAATATGACACAAGGTGCATATGTGTATTTTCTTTCTTTCCTTGAAGAGAATAAGCAGTCTTTACAACTCCAATATCATCTTTAGCTTTGATAGTATCTTTTCCGATAATATCTTCAACAGTTGAAAGAAGTTCTGTCTTTTCATCCGCTCAAAGAGAAGCTTTGATAACAAGAACAAGTTCGTATGGTTTCATGATGAAACGAAAATGAAATAAAGAATATAGTATACTATTGTCATTCCGAGCGTAGTCGAGAGATCCTTTACCCACAAAGGGAATAAACGATTTCTCCACGCCACTTTCGTTTCGGTCGAAATGACTATATATGATAATTAAATAGAAACTCTCAAGAAAGATTTAACAACAAATCCAGCTGGGAGAAGTTCTTTGATTTTTTTACTTTGATCTTTGATAGATACTTGTTCAAGAAGAATATCATCTTGTACAGCTTTTTGCACCTTACCTTCAACAATTTGATCTCTAATGTTTTCAGGTTTATTTGCCAATGACTCATCTGCAGCAAATTCTGATTTCAATTGCGCAATACGATCAGTTGGTACATCATCAATTGAAACAAACAATGGATTCATAGCAGCCACTTGAAGCGCTACAGTTTTTGCGACCTCATCATCAGAACCATCATAGAACACTACTGAAGAAAGTGATCCTCCATGATTATAAGCATAGGCATGTGCCTTTGTTTTGTAAACATAGGCAATTTTCATAGCTTCTCCAATAGTTACTGCTTGATCTTTCACAAGAGTTTGTAATGTATCCATAAGATCAGCTGGAACTTGTTCTGGATCAACATCACCAGCATATTGTGCAGTAGCACTTACCAATGAATCAACCAAAGCACCGAATGCTTCATTTTTAGCCACAAAATCTGTTTCACAAAGAAGTTTTATTCCAACAACAGTATCATCAGAAACTACAAATCTTACAATACCATTATTTGTTTCTCTATCTGCTTTTTTATCAGCTTTGATTGCTCCTTTTTTCTTCAAGATTTCTTTTGCTAATTCAAGATCACCATTAGCTTCCACTAATGCTTCTTTACAATCTCCGAGAGGAGCAAGCGTTGCATCTCTCAATTGCTTGATCATATCGATTGATATACTCATATCTGATGTATGATAACGAATAAAATAAGATTAATTTTTATACTCAAACAGATGGTTCTGACACAGGCGGTGTCTCGTCACTAAACAGCGACAAGATCCAATCTCCAAGCCCCACCAACAATTTAACCACCACAAAGGAATGATTATATGCTCCTGCTCGAGCTTGTTGTACTGCAAAAGCCCAAATACCAAACCATGCCAATAACACTAAGACAAACAAATATCCAACAATACTTGCCACAAAGAAGATAAGTACAGCAAGCAAAAACATTATCAAACCTAATGACCACAATGACAGGGAAAAAGCAAGATAATATCTTTCAAATACCGACAACTCTTTTTGTACTGACAGCATCATTACAATACCGACAAAGAAGAGAGCCGTAATAGCCCTTTTCTTCTCAACTGTCGATGGAATATATTGTTCAGAAATAGATGTAAGTTCTTCGTTCATGTATCCTATAAGAATTAAAGGACAGTATGCGCTCCTATAAGTTTATGTTTATTTATTGATACCTATAAACAGGTATAATTCCATAAAAACTATTAGGCAAACAATGTTTCTAGAACATACGTAGGTGATTTTTGGTTATGCATATTAAGGACTGCAATATTTCCACGATCCCATCGTTTTGGGAAATCAGTAGAAGCAAGCAAAATACTTGGTGTATTTGAAACCTCGATCTCATGAACAAGACCATCAAACATTGCTGCATCTACAACGATAACCAATTCAGGTTTTCTTGTAAGGTTTTTTACTCCTTCATAGATTTTCTCAATTTTTGCAAGATGTCTCTTATTCATAGATTGTTCTTTTTTTGTAAGTTTAGCAAAACTCTCACTTGCAATAAACTTTTTCTTTTCGTTCATTTGTTTGATCGTAGAGAAAAGTGTATCGAAGTTTGTAAGAAATCCTGCTGGTAATTTATTAGTAAGGTAGTGAAAACCATGCTTTTGAGCAAGACCAGCAATCACGTCAGAAAGTCCTGATTTTTGACAAACCACAACAATTTCTTGATTGTTTTTCTTCGCTTCTTGCACCGTTACATAAATATCATTCAATGCCTTGACTTGAGTTTCTGGATCGAGAACAACAGTACCGTTTGTCTCTTCTTTCCAGAATTTCTTCGTCTTTGGGCTTGAAGTATTTTTGATACCACCAACGTAGACGAAATTGTCTACAATTCATTGTACTGTAAATGCCATCGACAACAAGAATAATTAAAAAAGGAGAGAACTATTTGAGAGTTACTACAGCTCCAGCGTCAGATAATTTGATTTTGAACATTTCAGATTCATCACCTTTCACTCCAGCTTTCACGATAACTGGTGCTTTTTCAACCATTTCTTTCGCTTCAGGAAGAGAAACTCCAAGCAATTCTTTTACAACTTTGATAACAGCGATTTTTTGTTGTCCAACTTCAGTAAGTTCTACATCAAATGAATCTTTAGCAGCTCCTCCAGCATCATCATCAGACGCAGCAGCTCCTCCAGCAACTACCATAGATGCAGCAGTTACTCCAAATTCTTCTTCAAGAGCTTTCACAAGAGCAGCTAATTCAACAGCTGTAAGTTCTTTTACAAGGTCAAATACTTTTTGAGCGTTTTTAGTTAATTCCATTAGGGTAATTAATATAATAAATTAAAACCAAACATTAGTGTGCTATACATATCACTGAACTTAGTCAGAAACTATGCATTTTCTTGTTTCTTTGCAATTTGATCCAATACTCCAGCCGTAGCTTGCATAGGATATTTCAAAAGATACAAGAATTTTCCAACCAATTCTTCCTTTGATGGGATATTTGCAAGTTCAGATACATAAGTTGCATCTTTCCATTCGCTTCCATACCATCCTCCTAAGAATGAGTAAGAACATTGTTTTCCTTGTTTTTTGAATAATTTGTTCATCTTCACAATAGCCTTCAATGGAGCGAAATCTTCCGTTTCCAATTCCATAACCAAGAGAGACCCATTCAGAGTTCCCAAGTCTACGACATCTTTACCGTTTTTTTCTGCCGTTTGAAGAAGAAGTCTTTTCTTTGCAATTCTTGACTTAGCAGCAGTAGCAGCAAGTTCTTTTTTGAACGCTACCACAGAATCCACAGGGAGTCATTTTTGCTCGATCAGAACAACATCCTTACCAGAAGATAACAGATCAGCATATTGGCTGATAAGTTCTTGTTTTTGTTGTCTTGTAAGTGCCATATGACACAGCCATAAAGAATAAAAAAATACTGTTGTTCAGACAGCATTCCACGAAATTGTACAGAAAACATCACAATAAGAGATCTTACAAAAAGCAAGATTCTGACGGACATTGAATGTAGCAGTTCCTAGGCAGGCAGTGGTGTTTCACACAATTAGAGGACAGAGTCCCACCTACTGTTTTGGGAATGTATCAAATTTAATATAATGATTTTGAAAGAGATTGCAAGGGGAAATAAGTATAATAATAGACAATTTCTTCTACAAAAACTGATCAATATCCCAAGGAGGGAATCTTTTATTAAATTCATTTTCGGAGATCTCAATAAGTTTTACATCTGGTCCTTGATTGTCTTTCATCAGTTGCAGTCTTTCTTCAGAAACTGGTCCTACATAATATATTACTCAATCAATCCATGAAGAAGCACGAACTCTCATTACAGATATAAGTTTTGAAAAATCTAATGTTTTTATATTTTCTTTGCCTGATATAAGATCATTAATAAAATCGTTAGCGTGCATCTTATAGTTTTTGAAATAAATGAATATATTCACCTCCTGATAGATTAGTTTTTTTTCATAATCCCAAACTCTTACTAGCATATTACATCTCAACCGCTGCAGTTATATCCTTTTTATTCTACTTAAGAAAATATCTCAATACTATAAAAAGTTTATCCCATCAATCTCCTCCATCACGCGTGCAGTATTGGTCAGTGCAACGATGAGCTTCTGATAGTGCATGATATCTTCATACGACAATACTTTCCCTTTACGATCTTTGAGTCGTTTTTGGGCTGGTTGATATCATCAGATGTAGAACTCTCGAGCTACTTGTGGTACATTATCAATATATTGCGTGGCATTGATCCATACTTTCCCAGTTACCTGTCATTGCGAGGAACGAAGCAATCCATCGTCACCAGAAGCATCAAACACTATCTTCTCCACCTTATTATCTCCTCAGACAGGATAGGTCGTGATAAGTGTGTCACTCTGCGGATGTTCCATGAGGTGTCGGAGTCTCAATTCATGACCTTTCTCCACCAGCTGTCGGAACATCTCCTTATCCTTCGTAAACGGTACTCTCGGGAAGTCAATCTTGAGAAACTCCTTGTAGGTTTCACGATAGGTCGGACTATGAAGTACTGCATAGATATAGTCAAAAATATCTTCCGGTCAGACAGTGCTTCTCCCATCTCCCTGTCATTGCGAGGAACGAAGCAATCCATTAGGTGATTTGTCATCCCACTCCATCCCTAACCTCTCACAGATCCCCTGCACGATACTCATATCCATATTAACTGATCTGGTCATCTCACCATCGAGTCATTTATTGTAGAGATAGAGAGGACTAAAGGTTGTTTCTCAAGTCAAAGCATGTCTACATATCATATCTTTTGATACCATTATATGCGATGAAGTATTTTTTGATTGCCTCGTAAATATTAAACTCAAATTAGGTTGTATAATATGAGAAGAGAGGCTTCTTGGCCAGGCCAAGAAGCCTCTGGCGCAGCCAGAAAAAATTGTATACCTGTCATCAAATAGACGATATAATATCTTAACAATGTGTGGATCGTTAGATAATACATCATTCTTTGCTCTAGATATTTGTCGATCTCTTCATTCTTTATTGATTGAATATTTAGTCTTAATATTATCTTCTGATAAATGCTTGAAATCATTTAAAACCATTTGAGCATCATTAACTGTTTCTCTAATCGTCAAAACATCGTTTTGTGTCTCTATACCAATAGATATACTGGAGAATAATTGATCAAGTTTAACACCATTATTATATTTTTCCTCTAAAGCAAAATCTTTAGGAACAAAAAAGTAGTACGGCTCTTTGGGAATGAGTTTTTCCCATTTAATATCTTCTATAGTTTGTATCTCTAATCTTTCATACTTTATATCCCTCTTACCATAACTATCATAATGATAAACACTTGCTAATTTCTTGCTAGTTGAATTTTTCACGGCAAAAATAATTGATACTCCTTGCATAATATCAAATACATTTTCATCCTTTCATCATTCAGGAGTGACTTCTTTTTTTCTACCATCTCCATGTAAATTATAGATATATATTTTATCGAAACTCTCCATAAGAGTCTTTCTCATCTGACGATATGTTACTCCATCAACATAGCTATTATTGGTAATAAATCAGATAATTCCTTCTTTATTATTATCGACAAAATATTGAGCAAATCTAATAAATTTAACATAATCATCATCAATGTTTATTTTTCTTTCATTGAGATTTTTTTTATAATCTGCAATAAGATTTTGTATCCATTCTCATTTATTATTACTACTCACACTATACGGAGGATTTCCCATCACCACCATGATAGGTTGCTCTTTCTTCACTTTACTGGCTTCTTCTGATTCTCTCGCCAACTGTGCAGAAAACAATGATCCAATATGATCATGTGGCTCTTCCAGTGAGTTGGTGAGGAAGATATTCAGACGTTCATCACTACTATCGATCCCGAGATGTTCAAGTGTGAGTCCAAGCTTGAGATGAGCCATCGTGTAACTCGCCATCAGGATTTCAAATCCCCAGATACGAGGAAGCAGGTCTTGTCCTACATATCCTGACCAAGCTCCTGCCTGTCCTGCGAAGTAGGTATCATGGATATATTTGATCGTCTCATCGAGGAATGTTCCCGTTCCTGTTGCTGGATCCAGGACTTGGACACGATGGACTTGTTTTTTGATTTTTTTACCTTGTTCCAAGAAGCTATGCTCGATCTTACTTGTATCAGCCAATCCTCTACTCAGTCCAAATTCTGACTTAAGCAGATGGTCAACTCCTCTCACGATAAACTTCACCACCGCCTCAGGAGTATAGTAGACTCAGCGTTTTTTACGCATCGCTGGATCGTATTCTCACAGAAACGTCTCATAAAAATGGATGATCGGATCATTTCTCCCTGTTTCTTTGTTGTATTGCTTGAGCAATCCTGCTACATCCGTATGGAGAAAAATATTCACCAAATCATCGATGATATGAGCCACACGATCATCAAATTCATCATCATTCGCCATCTGACGAAACAACCATCTCACGAATGGAGTGGATTTGGGGATGAGTTTCTCCGCTTCATAACGAGAGAAGGTATCCAAATCAGTATCATGTAATCTTGCCGCAAATAATCCATACGCGATCGTCTGCGCGTACATATCTGCAAACTGATCTTCAGTCAGGTCAGAAATCAACATATCTTTAAAAGTAAGATACTGACTGTACAGTCACGCTTGGTCTCCGTCTTCTTGGAAGATATGCTGGATAGCGTATTTGATCAGTTGTGCTTTCTGAGCCATGGCATGAGCGAGCTTAGCAGGAGAACTGATCGTCTGTCCACTATACGAGAGAAAATCTACCAACAATCTCTCCAACTTCACAGTCGCATCTCCAAACAGATCTGAGGTGTTCCAGGTGATCGTCTTTTTGTCACAACTTCATAGTGAGACACTTTCGACCAATTTCCCTCCACGATAGAACTTAAACGTCAGATTGTTCGTATAGACGAAGTTATCAAAAGCTGACAAATAACGACCGAGCTGATCACTATTTTTCTTCTCATCCAGATCTACATAGAGATCTTTGGCTTCTATCCATCCGATATTGATGGTATTGTTCTTGGTGTCCTTGATCGTAAAATCTGGCATCCCTACTCCAGTGATACGCTGTGATTCATTGAGGGCAAGTATCTTAGGATTCAGTGATTCCAATAAGGTCTTCAATGCACTACGAAAACTATGTTCTGTACTCTGACCAGTATTAAATTCTGACTGAATGGATGATATGTATGAAATGATAAGTGATGACATTGTTCTTTACAGATCATAAAACTTCCCATACTATAACTATCTTCATCATCCTCTGCAAGCTCAAAAACCTTCTGTCTCCTTCCTCTTGACATCCCCAAATCGAAAGTCTATAGTGGTGGTGTTTTTTTATCTCAGTATCAGAATCATCATGACAAACGCTGAGTTTATCGTCATCTACAATAGTCGAGAAGATAATAAGTCATATCTATGATATTTTGATATCCATGAATGGAAGAATATCGAACAAAAAACCCAAGGCAACATCCACAAGATGTTTATAATCCCTATGGCGTATGAAGACATCTCCCTCCTCAATACATTACAATGACCAGATCTGGCTCACAGACTTGTAGATCTCTTTCATGAACATGCTCAGAAAGTCATCTATGTAAACTAAAAAATAATTACAAAAAACCTCCTTTACTCTATTCAGTAAAGAAGGCATAAAGAGTTTTACTCTTCGTCATACTTAGCTAGCTCTTCATCGCACCATCTGAAAGCCTCTTCTACTACTTTCGTAGCTTCATCAGCCATTGCATCTTCATCATCACCTTCTAAATCATCAAGCCATTCTACTTCTTCTTCCTCGACATTGAGGACAAATCGTGGATATTCGGTGTGAATTACAAACAGATCTTCTGGGAATTCAGAATTGTATGCCATCAAAAATTTTGGTAGTTTCATTTTTTTTATTTTTAGGGTTAGGTCATACTTATAAAGAAAATAATCACAAAAGTCAATACATGATAATGAAATCAAAAAGAAAATTATCATGTCCTTAGGAGGAAGTATCACTACACAGCAATGTTGCAGCTTGTTTTCAAAGTTTGTTTTTTTATACTTTTAATGATTTTACCGTTCTCCAATGTTATGAAAGCACAGAGTTATACCACAACACCTGATCTCAAGACACCCTTTGCTCAGACCACGAGCTCCTCTCACAAGCTACGTACTATCCAAGAGTCAGAAAATTATCTTTTTGTAAATCCCAGTAGTGTGAGACACGAGATTATCGGTATCGGTGGTGCGATCACTGATGCGAGTGCCGTCGTGTATGATGGCTGTTCATCAGAGATGAAAGCGAAAATCATGCAAGCATATTTTGATCCAGAGTATGGACTAGGATATTCAGTTGTTAGGACAACGGTCCATAGTTGCGATTTTTCTCCTGAAAGTTACTGCTATGTGAAAGAGTGAGACAAGGAATTAAAAAGTTTTTCGATCGAACATGATCTGCAATATCGTATACCGATGATCCAAGATGCGATAGCCACTGCTCGTCATAATCTTATGATCTATGCGAGTCCTCGAAGCCCGCCTGCATGGATGAAGACAAACAAGTCACTCTATCAATGATGATCTCTTCTTCCCAAGTACCATGATACTCGAGCACAGTATCTCCTCCGTTTTATACAAGAATATGAAAAAGTCGGGATCAATCTCCGAGGACTCACTATACAAAACGAAGCTGCAGCAAGTCAGAGACGAGAGTCTTGTCTCTACACAGCCCAAGAAGAGATAGTTTTTGCTCTCGAACATCTCCGTCCAGTATTAGATCAAGCTTGATATGAGAATCTGAAACTCATCGGACGAGACCACAATCGTGACTATATGTATCAGAGAGCAATCGCCTATCAGGAGTATCTGGACACACATCCTGAATTGCCAGTAAATGCTCTTCGAGGTATAGGATATCACCGATACGAGACGCGATCCAATTCCAAAGAATTATACCCTACAATTAGTGATATGGCTCGTGATTTTCCTGAGTTTGCGCTTGTCTTCACTGAAGGGTGTCAAGAAGGATTTGATGCCAAGAGATTATATGATCGATCGATAGGAAGAAGATATAGTGCAAGCTTAATTCGCGATCTTCAACAAGGTACGTGCTTACGAACAGACTGGAATATAGTCTTGGATATGAACGGAGGACCAAACCATGCGGATAACAAATGTTTTGCACCACTTCATGTTTTTCCTGAGTATGACATTATCCACTTCACTCCCTCATATTATCATATCGGACATATTAGTCGTTGGGTCACTCCAGAATCACACATCATCGGAATCAACGCTAGCAAGAGTCATCTGATCTCTCTGGCAGCACAACGTCCTGATGGTAAGATAGTTATCGTCGTGAGTAATAAAGAAGATATTTCACATGAGTATCATATTGTCCTCGACCAAGAAGTTATAACCCTAACCATTCCACCTCTGGCTATTCAGACGACGGTTATTGAATTCTAAAACATGCTTGCTTACGAAACACTTGCAACCATATAATATTTGCCTATCATAAAAACTAGGAAACCTGTATTTTTTACCTTCTTCATTCATACTCTTATGACGATACAACAGACCAATCGAATCTTGTGATTAGGAATACTCATTATGTTAGCATTAAACGGTATGGCCTCAGCAACTGACAAGTTATGAATCTCAATCACCGATCTCAATACCTTCTTTCCATTTAATTTTATGCCTCCAGGACGAGCATTCATGGCATCATGGGGATTGATATATGTGGGACTATTAGTTTTCTTTGTGTTCTTCGTCCGTGCATCATACAAAATAAATTCTCCTGACACGGACCACGTCAGATTCTCGAAATTGTTTGCTACGATCATTGGTCTCAATATCGCTTGGATCATAGCCACGACACAACAATGGTGGATAGCCAGTGTCATTATCATCATGGGTATGATGTATACACTCTATGAAATCATTAGACATCTTAACCAACATCCATCATCTTATAGTATACGAGGGAAATTCTCTCGAGGGATCTATCTAGGATGGATTACTGTTGCTACTGTTGTCTTAGGGATATCACAGATAGTCTATTCTCTATGAACTCAAGGAGTAACACTCGTCCTTTCGAATAATTGGACTTATAGTATCCTACTCTTATGAGTCATTAAAAGTTTGTGAATCTACTATAAAATCCGTAATCCCTATACTCTTATATGGAGTCTGTTTGCACTGGGTGCTTGTACCTATGCTGCTTTCTGATAATCAATATATCACAATCAATCCTTAAGTTAATTCTTGAGGATTTTTTATATTTTCAAAAATAGAGATAAAAAAATCCCACCGAAGTAGGATTACTTTTAACTTATAACTATAAACTTTTAACCATACTCCTTATCTTTTCTTACAACAGGAAGAGTAAACTGAGTTATCTGACCAGGTGCAAGTGCATTCTGATCGATGACCGTTCCAGAGAGTTGTAGATCTTCAGTATTCAATCCAGACAAGACCGTATCGACTACTCCTGTATTTACAATAGATCAAGTCTGTGTTTGTAGTACTGGTGGCGTACCTTTCAGCCAAGTTCGAAATTGTGACCAAAATCATGGCTGCGCTACCTCTCCAGAAACGGATACTTCTCCTGTTTCTAGTTGAACATCTCCCGTCAAGGTAACATCGGGTATATTTATATCACCACTCAATTCAATTGATGGAACTTCAACATCTCATGTCAGGACAATATTAGGTACTTCAACATCTCCCGTTACAGGCACGTCAGGAGTATCAACACTACCGCTCAAATCAGATGTTCACCACTGTGGCCAAGCAAATTTAGTAGACCAGCTATGAGCAATAGTATCTTTCCATGTGACGAAACTATCCCAAGACCACGATGGAAATGGAAAGCGTTGTGTCCATAGTTCTCATACAGAATGTTTTCGTTGAACAAACATGTCTAAACTTGGCAATGGAAAACGTGAAGACCAAGAAGAACTGACACTATTTTTCCAATCAGCGAATTGTTGTCGGAAAGAAAGTTTTACTTCTGAAATATTTGGCGGAGTAATATCTCCTGTAGTTGTTGAAATTTCGACATCTCCAGTCACCGTCACATCAGGAAGACTACCACCAGTCTGAACTACATCTGATGATGAAGTATTGAGACCAAGCCAATTCAAGAGTTGTTGTCCTAGTTCAAGAGATTGAGTCTGTGCTCCAGTATCAATAACAGGATCTAGTTGTATTACTTGTCCAGTATTAACCAACGATCAACTTGTCAGTTCTCCTGAAGAAACTGTGCCTGTATGAATAATAACAGGATCTGGTGACACTACTGATTGTCCATCAAAGAGTTGTTGTAAACTCTCCGTATCCAGATGATAAAACAATGCTTGTGTAATAATTTCTCTCTGTTCACGAGAAAGAAGCGCAAATTCAGATACTGTCATCTTGCCAGATTGTAAGTCTTGAAGAGTCTGCGATAGCCATGGTTTATCAAGCAAATCAGTATAGGATTGGAGCGTATCATAGTTATATACACGATGCAAGAAATTCATCAATTCATTCCAACCATCATGTTGCACACTTACCGGAAAATTATTAGCCAAAGCACGACCAAACAATTCACTTGTCATAGTATCATCTGATATTTTCCATCGTGTATCCATAAGATGATTGGTGTAGATATTACCCTTCGTATATCCAAACGTATCGACCATCGTATCCCATAACGTAGCTGAAGGATGATGAGCAACCACATCGAAGAATTGCTGAATATCGCTTGTAGGCATCACCAATTCCATCTGATCTATCAATTCAAGATGAGACAATACTACATCATCTGACTGAGTGAGTGTCGGGGCAAGCAGTGAAGGTCAAGCTGCTAATGCGCTGCTTCCTCCCGCTGACCAGTTCCAGAGATATGATCACATCCATCCCAACACTCATGAACTTATAGCAACAACAGCACCATCTCGTAAGGCATTACGGAATGTCCAAAACCAGAATTTATATTTTTTACCATCTATCAATTCATCGATACTATCATACTGATCCACGTATTCTTGTTCATACTTCCCATTTTTGGGAACAACTTGTTGCATCACATTCAGAAGATTATGAAAACGATACAGTGCCTGCTCTGAGTAGTGTCCATCTTGCACTATAAGAATAGAGAGATGATGATCTTGTGACCACTGAGCAATAGCATTCATCATGGCTACATCTTTCTGAGTTTCATCATCACGAGCAAATGACATCACATAACTATAGAGACGTTTCGCATAGCTTGTCGATTCCCACATGAGCTCATGTCCAGAAAATGGTATAACATCAAACCAACGACTCATGAGATGTTGTGCTTTCAGCGTATCATTCGTCGCTTGATCAGGATCAACCATCGTGTCATACAACTGAAGATATTGAGTATGTTGTTCTGTATACGATGTATATCGTTGATTAAGGAGTTTCTGAATAATACCTAAATACTGGGATTGAGTTCTCGCTACTGCAAGTATTCACCATACTATAGGTAAGATAACCAAGGTAGATCATCACAACCATAATGAAACAAGCACAATTCCAATACTCACTGCCAATTTCACATACCATGTACTCTTCGCCCATCGATATCAAAGTTTACCAAATCGTGTAGAATAAGGTGTTTGTGTAACTTCAACATATCCATAAGGCACAACAGCTGCTGTATCAAGGACTGCGCATTCAAGCGTATATTGTGGTTCCAAAAAAACATATAATCTCGATGGATCATCAATAGCTGAGGTCATTGTTTCTAGTGACCATCCTGTCTCATAAAGCGAAACAAAACGTGGAAAACGAGCAAACGTCCCCATATATTCACCACACATCTTCAATAATGTCTGATACGTATGTTTTCACTCAACCAACTGTTCAACGATAGCAATATCTGCACGCATACGACGCAGCTCTAAAAGCAAATCACTCATAAAGGGATCTTGTGATTGTAACACCATAGGCGCATTTCACTGACGCAATGCATCAACAACAACCTGAACCATCAACTCATCAGCCTGTCCATAATCTCTATCCAAAAACTGACCCTGTCCAAATAAATAATCATTAACGAGTAGAGTCATTTCATCTCGAGACTCATATGAAAGCGATAATCAAATCGCAGATCTTGCCAAGAGGGCTTGATACTCTGGATCTAAAAGATGATGAGGAGTTACTTGATGTTCCTGTTCTATAAGCTTGGTAATATCTGTACGGATTTCTTGTTCAAAAAAATAAAACCACAAACGCTTATACCAGACCGTTTTCCAGTTCGCCGTAATACGAGATTCTACCTGTTCATGACGTTGTTTTTGTATAATACGATTATCAGCAGACCAATGAGTAGAAATATGATACATCAAGCGTTTTGGGTTACAAATAAAACACCTTGTTTCTATAAAATAATATATAATAATAATAACTTATGTCAAATGCAAGAGATTATAAAAAAATTACCTTACACTAATAAGGTAATCTCTAACAGTCTCCAATATAGATTAATTATTCACTTGTACCAACAGATGTTGATGGTGCAGCTTCTAATTCGTAACCATGTTTAGCAGCAAATGATGTTTGAATAGTTTCAAACGTAGTATCCATCTCATCAAACGCTGCATTGATTTTATCTACGATAACTTTTTGTTCTGCCTTAAATGTTTCTTCACTCATCGTCTCATCATCAGCAAGTTTTTTCCATAATGCAACTAATTCTTTTTCTGCTCCATCCATAAGTTCAAGGTTTTTCTTTCCATAATCACGTGCTGCATCAATCAATGTGCTATCATCACGATACGAACCTATTGTATCAAATTGAGCAACCAATCCTGACATAGTTGCAAGTGCTTGCACGCGTCTTTCTTCTATCTTATCAACATATTCTAATGATGTCTCTTCTCCGTAGACAGAATAATCATTATACACTTTATCAATATTATTCATTACATCAACAATACTGTCATTATACGTAACAGGATCTACTGATGACATTGAACATCCAGTAGCAAATACTCCTACTGCCAAGAAAGCCAACAAACTAAGAATTTTTTTCATATTAGAAAACTATAAAAAGTAAAAATAACATCACAGAATGCTAATAAAATACTGTAACTATTCTACTCGATTATTACAAGCTATAATGATATCATAAGTGTAGATTTTATTCTACAAGAGAACAATGATGTATTAGTATTGCAAATATCTTATCAATACATTATAGTTGATAACTTATACCTTATAATTTCTTATATGTTTTTTTATCGCTTTGGTTCAAGCATAACCAACAATATTATTCAATCTCCACCACAACATACAAAACCTGGAGATCTTATTTTTGATGGTGAATGGTATTATCTGAATCTTGGAGATGAAATTGCTCGACCAGAACAATGATATACAAACCAAACCATCACGATCAGTCAGAATATTCCTTCTTTGTGCCACAACAGCACCATAACGTTCATTCATCGAATGGTCAATGAACGATTTAGTAGCTATAATAAAGTTATTCCTCTTTTTTTATGAAGCGAGATCACCACTCTTCTTAAACATAAAATCAACAAGAAACAAAAACTAGAGAAAAAAAATCAGCAACTT
The DNA here is from genome assembly GCA_001007975.1 of candidate division SR1 bacterium Aalborg_AAW-1. Taxonomy (GTDB): domain Bacteria; phylum Patescibacteriota; class Gracilibacteria; order Absconditabacterales; family Absconditicoccaceae; genus Aalborg-AAW-1. Next base: position 397,807 of record CP011268.1, read on the forward strand.
TTTCTCTTCCCTAGCATTCTGAGCATACAACAATATCTCAATAATCATCCAGAAATAAACAACTCTCTCGTACTCAGCTGATCCTCTACTACAGTACAGAAAGCAAAAGCCTACCGATCTTTATCAAACCATACTGAACAGACACTTCTCTGTACCCATTCCCAGATATTTCAAAATCGACATAATCTGACCCATATTCACGTCATGGATCCACATTCTCCGTATTATCACACCTTCCAAGAACCCAGATATACGATCACTACTGTGATAGAAAAGATGAGAAAAATATATAATATTATACATTAGTTATAATAATCTATATCAATATTTTTTGTAGAGAACTCATATAACATTGCTGGTCTATGTCATACGTTTTGTTGTTGTTTTCCAGTAGACTTGAGAGAGACATAACGCTGTATAAATTTACGAAAATTTCTTATATCAGATGTCTTTCATTGAATCTGATCATATACAGTCTGTAACTGTGTAAGCGTAAATTGTCTAGGAAGAAAAAATTGAGCAATATTAGAATCCATCATTTTCTTTTGTAAAATACTATATGCATAACGAACAATATCACTATGATCAAATGGCATTTTTGGTAGTTTTTTGAGAGAGAAAAGCTTTACTTCTCCATACGAAGAAAGTTTCTGAATATTATGATACAATCAAGCCGAAACATATGCAATATTAACTGCCCTCCATCTTGGATCTCTCTTAGGATCACTAAACACTCCTATAGATTCGAGATAAACATTAACTAATCATAATTTTTTAAAAAGTTTCAATTGAACTGTTTGTTCAGCTGATTTATTGGTCATAAGATATCATCATGGTAAAGCCCACATTCATGATCGAGGTTTTTTTGTTCTCTCTAAAAGTACTATTTTCAACTCTCATTCATCTAAAGTAAACATAACAACCGACATAGTTACATAGACCTGATCAGGGATTTTTTCATTTTTCTCTACCATTTTTTCTTTTTAAATAAAGTATACTTATTGTACTATAAACAGTAAGATAAATCAAGATTAAATCAAATGTGTGTGTTACATTATTGTCAAATGTAAATATGAGCGTTGTAAACAATAACATACTATAATATAATAAGAGTAGATTTATACCATAACCAACAACAACAATGAACTATTATATTTATGAACATGAAAACGATGTAAGAAATTCTGAACTCAAACAACAAATACACCAGAAACTTTATCATATAGTTACAGAACCAACTCAAGCAGATCTTATTATAGTATTATGATGAGATGGGACTATGTTAGATGCTATTCATGAACTTCATTCATATAATATTCCATTCTTTTGAGTAAATTGTTGAACATTATGATTTCTCCTCAATGCTATTCGTTCTCCAGAGGAGATTCCTCATCATCTAGAAGAATTAGAGTATATTACCGAACCACTCCTCCAAGCAACAGTAACTACAAAAGATGATAGAGTATCAACTATTCAGGCCATCAATGATTTTGTTATAGCCAAACTCGATCGTAAAGAATGGATTTCTATGAAATTATCGAAGTGAGACAAAGAAAAAGCAATACAATGATCGGGGTTGCTTATCACATCAGCCATTTGATCAACGGGAACATGGGCTAATGAAAGATGACTAATGTTACCAACAGGAAATAATCTTATAGGAATTATGTGATTATCTACTGGTCCTTTCTCTACTCTAGTAACAAAACACGATAAGGATATCTCTATTTCACTAGAATCTCGTCGTCCTATTCATCTAGATATAGATACCAATAGAATGACTGTAGAAAACATTAAAAAAGTAGATATCTGACTATCACCTAAGACATATCAATTAGCATTTTTAAGTAAGGCAGGAACATCACACTTTCACAACAAAAGATTAGAACTTTTTACAAAAAAAATGGCACAAGATTTTTAAAACCATAACCACTATAGCATATGAACCAATCACAACCAATTATTAGCTTTGATATGGATAATACTCTTTATGATTTTTCTAAAAATCGAATTGAAGTTATTCAAAACAGTCCTGATAATTATATACCGCTATCTATTAAACAACAAATTACTCATCCGGAAGACTTTAAAGAATATAATATAGCTAGTATTATTGATTATACAGGCACCAACCTACATGCCAAAGAACTGATGCATCGCCTCAAACAACTCTATCAATCCAACAAACATTTCTTTCTTACTCTATCTCCTTATCATGGAGTTATAGATACAATAAATCAATTGAAACAACTCTTCGATGTATATATACTAAGTAAACCATCAACAGCAGATACAAGCAACTGTGCTACTGACAAGATTATGAGTATAAAGAGAGATTTTTGAATTGAGCGAGAAGAAAACATCAATCTTTCTAGTAAAAAGACACTCTTTTACAGTGACATCCATATTGATGATGATCCCAATATTCTGAATACTCCTCTACAACCACATCGAAAGCGAATTATCATGGATCAGCCATACAATAGACACCTACTATGACCAAGAATCTATAAAGATAAACAAGAACAACGACTCTCAACTATAGAATCTGTTCTTTCATCATCACAGTCAGAATAATTAATTTTATATTCTATGTAATATCTCATGAACAATAATATCAAACAAGGTCCTGGTCTTTACCTATGAAGATTTTCTCCTATTCATTGAGGGCATGAAGCAGTAGCTAATGCAATGATACAAAAATGTAAAGACAATTGTGCTTTTATTCTATGAAGTGTTAATGCTCCTCAATCACTTAAACATTTTTTCTCAGCTGAAGAAAGAGAAAAGTTTATAAAAATACTATATCCAAATATATCTATCATTAGACAAAATGATGTAAGAAATCAATGAAGTGATTCTGAAAATGATCAACTACGACTACAACAACTTGATCATAATATTGAACAACAATTTCCATGACAGTATGATAACACAACTTTTTATGGAGGATGTTATGAAGACGTAGAGTTTTTTGAAAAAGATAACAGAAACATTATTTATATGGATCGTTTTGATGGAACAACACCTCTAATCTCTGCAACTCAAATAAGACAACTGCTTATAACACTGACACTCACTGAATCTAATGACAATATTCGTATACAAAGACTATTAGATGCAAATATCATTAATCCTAAAATTGCGGAATTATTACTATCTACATTTATACCAAAACGGCATGAGTTTGAAAAAAAATAATCTCTTGTTTTCTCACCAAAAAAATCTATATATTCATTCCATGAATACATCTCATGGCATCAGAATAATATGATATCTAATTCTCATTATACAGAGAAGTCGGTCTTGCACCGACTTTTTTCGTGTATCAAAAAATAGTCAAACTCTATACTTTTAACTCTTAACTTTTAACTCTATGAAAATTATCTGTATCACGGGTTGAGTTCTTTCAGGTATTGGAAAGGGAATTACCTGAGCAAGTATTGGAGCTATCCTGAAATCTGCTGGCTACAATATCTTTATGCAAAAATTTGATGGTTATCTGAATATCGACCCAGGGACGATGAATCCCCTTGAACATGGAGAAGTATTTGTCACTGATGATGGAACAGAGACTGATCTGGATATTGGTCATTACGAAAGATTTATTGATACCAATCTCACCAAAGATTCAAGTTGGACTACAGGAAAAATCTATCAAGAGATATTTGAAAAAGAAAGAAAAGGAGACTATCTCTGACAGACTGTACAGGTTGTATCACACGTTGCCTGATTAGTAAAAGAAAAAATCAAACAGTGATACGAACACAGTGGAGCCGATATTTCACTGATAGAAATATGAGGAACCGTCGGTGATATGGAAAACGAATACCTCATCGAATCTCTCAGACAACTCAGACATGAATTAGGGTCAGATAATGTTATTTTTATACACCTCGTCTACCTACCCTACCTATGAGCAAGTAAAGAGCTCAAAACAAAACCAGCACAAAACTCTGTGAGAGATCTTATGGCAAGAGGTATTGATCCAGATCTCTTAGTACTCAGAGCTGATATGCCTATCGATGATAATATTATTAAAAAACTTTCTATCATGTGTTGATTACCAGAACAATGTGTCATTCCCTCAACAACAGTAAGTTCTATCTATGAAGTACCTGTCAATTATCATCACTATGGGGTAGGTGAAAGGATTATCGAGAAACTCAAACTCCCAAATAGTAAATTTGATCTTTCTGCATGGAATACCTTATTAGAATATAAACAAGAAAGTACTACTACTAAGAAAATAGCAATGGTATGAAAATACTGTAAATTAGAAGATGCATACTACTCACTCAATGAGTGACTAAAAACCGCTGGATATTGGAACAAAACTTTTATCCATATAGATTTTATCGATGCTACAGATATTGAAACAGAAGGAACTCAACTCCTGGAATCATATGATGGAATCTGTATACCATGAGGATTTGGAACGAGAGGCATCGAAGGTATGATCTTAACGACACAATATGCTAGAGAACATAATATACCTTTTCTATGAATTTGTCTAGGGTCACAAATTATGGCTATTGAATATGCCAGAAACGTACTGTGATATAGCGATGCAACGAGTGAAGAATTTGACACAGCTAACCAAAGCACTAACCATATTGTACATATCATGAATCATCAAAAAACCATATCTGACAAATGATGAACGATGAGACTCGGAAGCTATGAGTGTATCCTCACTCCCTGATCCAAAGCTGAACAAATGTATTCAAACAACACCATACAGGAAAGACATCGCCATCGCTACGAATTTAATAATAATTATAGAGAAGAGTTTGAAAAAAACTGATTCCATATTTCAGGAACCAGTAGCGATGGACTTCTTGTAGAAATTGTTGAACTCTCGAATCATCCATATATGATAGCTACACAAGCCCACCCAGAACTGAAATCGAGACCTCTCAATCCCCATCCTTTATTTATAGGGTTTGTACACGCTTTATAAACAACAATTAATCAATAAGAGTATCTGTTTGTTCATGATATGAAATAAGGGCATCAAATATTGATCTCGTAGATATGACTACATTACGATTTGTCTTCAGTAGCTGAGATCGATAATGGTTATTCTCAGCATCTGTGTTATTGTTTGCAATACTCGACTTAATATCTTTCAAAAATCTTGCATCATCCAATAACAACACCTGCTCACCTTGAGCTATTTTTTGAAGAGAAGAATCACGTTTATGTACTAAAGCATATTCCATAATGTCAGTTAAATGAAGAAGCTTTTCATCAAACTGATCCATGTATTTATGAATAGCTGTTGAATCAGTTTCACGTAAATGATAGTAATGTCATGATATATCTTTTAATTGTTTAATAGCAGCAAGAAAATCAACAACAGTTAACTGATAATATTCAATTTGTCTCTGTTGTACAGTATTGGCTTGCTTAATGTCATATTGTAATACTTTCGTCATCCATTCTTCACAATCTTCTTTAATGGTTGCATACGTATCACTCAATAACTTATCGGGATGTGTATGAGAAGCTAGCGCACGAATCATTTTGACAATATCATCTCCAAAATCGAGAATATCTTTTTTCATAGCAACGACATACTCTTCTGGCATAGTAGTAGAAACCTGATCTATCGCAAAAACTGTTGGATCTTCTTGATCTAAAAAGTGTTTTTTTTGTATAAATTTCACATATAGACCCACAAATGGAATAAATAATGAGACTCCAATAACATTATATAACGTATGATATGCTGCAATTCCAACAACAGGATCTGAAGACAAACCTGTAACATCCAAGAATCGATGAACTGGCATAAAGAGTAACAACATTACCACCATCTGGTATATATTAAGAACAAGATGTGCCATAGCAATTACTCTCTTAGTACGATATTTACCTGTACTACTAAGAAATCAGACCAAAAATGTTGTAATCGCTGATCACATATTAGCACCAATCATCATACCAAGTGCGATATCAAAAGTAATCATACCACTACTCAGCGCCGCCAAAGTCATGACACTTGTTCCTGTACTTGTTTGTAAAACAACTGTAATCACAATTCATAACAGTATACTTCTAAACAATCACATACTTGCATCATCTAATGCAAAAAGAGTAGATAAGGTATCAACAGACTCTTTCATATATGATAGACCAAGAAAAAGCAGTCCAAATCAAAATAAAAATTTAGCAACCGTCATCAATTTGGGATAACGAGAACCTGTAATAAGCAATACTCAACCCAAAGCAATAATAGGAAGTGTAATTGCTTCTATATTCACTTTAAATCATAACAATGCTATCATCCATGGAGTAAGTGTGGTCCCAATATTTGCTCACAATACAATACCAATACCTTGCTGAAGATTGATAATATTTGCTCCCACAAATCACAACATGAGCATAATCACAACAGTACTACTTTGTAAAATAGCCGTAGAAGTGATTCATACACCAATACTTTTTAAAAGAGAAGATGTATATTTGTGAATAAAGTTTTTAATACTATTTCCAAAAGCATCATGTACTGTTTCTTCAAAAAACATCATACCAAAAAGAAATAGTGCAATACCCGCAATCAACATCGCTCATGTCTCAAAACTCATAACAATACCAAAAAGTATAAAACATAACTCTATCTATAATATTGATTTAAACATATATTTCAAAAATCTAAAGACTTACGAAAAGTATAATCCTGACAGATAGTATTTTTTTGATTTGGTTAGATTATATTAAGCACACAAAACACGTAATTCTCTTGACTATTGATGAAATATTTTTTATAATCAATTACTATTTTATTATTTTACTACTACACCATGAACAAAAACACACCTATAGCTAGAAAAATCATTAACATTATTGTAATAATTCTTGTTGTTATTCTTCTTCTTCAGAATTTATCACTCGCTAGCGTAGGATTTCTCCTCTTTAGTATCAAACTACCATTGATTGTTGTAATGGCAGGAATGTTTATTGCTGGATGGTTTGTATCGAAAGCATTTGGTTGAGAATTCGATTATGAAGCTATGAAAAAGAAATATGAAGAAGTGGAAAACTCACTAGAAAAAGTAGTTGATAAATGACTTGAAGAAGGTAAAGGAGTAGTTAACAGAGTAAAAGATGCTGCTTCTGACATTAAAGAAGGTGGTGAAGAAGTTATTGAAAAAGCTAAAGATGCTGCTGAAGATGCTAAAGAAACTGTCTCTAAAGCTGTTAATAATGCAAAGAAGACTATATCTAAAGCAACTCCTACCAAAAAACCAACTCCAAAAAAAACTCCTACTAAAAAATAATCTACCTAATTGTAAAAAAACCCACAATTGTGGGTTTTTTTTATATATAAAATCATAATTTATATTCCTTGTTTACTAATTTGGAGATTAACAATAAATTTAACATCTTCTCCAATCATCATTCCACCCTTCTCAAGTGGAGAATTAAAGGTTATATTAAAATCACTTCTTATAATAATACCAGAAATTTCAAAACCAGCTTTTTCTACTCCATAAGAAGATACGGTAATTCATCAAAATTCTGCTTTTAAGATAAGAGATTTTGTAATGCCTTTCATAGTAAAATCTCCAATAAGTTCGTATTCGTTTTTAGAAATCTTTGTGAAAGATGTGGAATAAAAAGTCATTAATGGATAATCTTGTGTACCAAAAAAATCATCTCATCTTAAATGTTCGTCACGAGCAGTATTATTAGTATCAACACTTTTTGGATCAATTTCAAAATAAACTTTTGCTCCCTCAAAATCTTCTCACTCTTGAATTAATCTTCCAGAAAATGTCTTAAATGAACCTGTAACGGTTGATATTACAAGGTGTTTAATTTTAAATTGTACATCAGAATGGGCTTGATCAACAATCCATGTTGTTGCCATAGTATAAAGTAACAATATAAACGTATTCTTATCTTAAAGATCACATATGAAAAAATCAATATTAGTTTATTTTATAAAGTAAATTGTAATATTAAATTTTATTAATATATAATTTTCATAAAAAAACACCTCATATAGTTCCCTATGAGATGTTTTTTATGGGTCCAGAGGGATTCGAACCCTCGACCAGCGGCTTAAAAGGCCGTTGCTCTACCGACTGAGCTATAGACCCAACAAGAAGTTGGTATTAATACTATTATTGTTGTTGAAAGCAAGCTCAGTTCGGATGTTTACCTTCCTGAGCTATAAACTCATAAAGAAATTAGATGTAAATCACTAAATTATTATTAATTGCTAATTACTTATTAGATTAACTAGATAGTGAAACCTCTCATTTTCTTATATGCTTTTGCAGAGATTTTAACTGGTACTTTAATACCATCACCAAGATCAATTTTTACTTTAAGAAGATTGACTTTGAACTGTCTTTTGCTTTGTCTCATTGAGTGAGATCTTTTCGCTCCAGCTCCTGTCTTCTTACCAGTAAACATACATACTCTAGACATTATTTGCAAGGGATAATTAATAAAATTGATATGTTATCATTAAGAGAACTTATTCAGCAGTAACTTCACTAGTTGCACCTTCTTCAGAAGATTCTGTTGAGAATTCTATTGCAGTAGCTACAGCTTGCTCTGGATCATTTTCAATTTCAACATCTTTCGCTACTTTAAGATCTTTAATAAAGATTACATCTTGAAGCGTTTTAATTTCACTGAGATTAACTTCAATATGTTTTGGAAGTTTTGTAGGATCAGCTTTGACAGTCACTTCGTTAAGAAGGTGCTCGATTCTACCAAGTTTATCTTTTTCCACAAGAGATTCCCCAACATAAACAAGTTCTACTTCAGCACTAACTGCCTGACCTTTTACAACTCCAAGAAAATCAACATGAGAAAGAGCTGTTGTTACAGGATGAACTGCTACTTCATGAATAAGTACTAATTCATCAATACCATCTCCTTTAATAGAAATAGGCGTAGATTTACCTGCTTCTCTATACAACTTAATGAATTCGTTTTTGTTGAAAAAAATAGAAATAGGTTGTTTAATATGTTTTGCATAAATAACAGCTGGAATTTGATCATTTTTTCTGTAAGCATTTACTTGCTTACCAGATACTGTACGGAGAGTTGCATTCAATTTCATGAAAACAATAGAGGAAAATTATAAAGAAAGAATATTATTCATTTGTAGACTCAGGAGCATCAGCTTGTTCAATTGTTACTGATTCTACAGATTCATCAACAAGTTCAGCAGGAACTTGTACCTCTTCAACAACAGGAACAATTTGAAGAGTAAGGAGATCCATATTTCTTCTTTCAGAAGTCATAAGACTCTTTAATCTTGCTCACTTACCAACTTTAGTTCTTAAGAAGTAGAGCTTAGATCTTCTCACTTTAAATTCATCAAGAAGAATGATCTTAGCAAATTTATCAAAACACAACGGATAAATTTTTTCAATCACAACACCAGAAGAGACACCCCTTACAAGAAAAGTTCAATTAGGATGACTCGGATTTTTTACAGCATATACCAAACATCTAAATTTCCAGTTTCTTTTATTATCTCCTTCTCCAATAGTTTCATGGATTTCTAGGAGTTGTCCAACCTTAACTTGGATCTTTTTCATTCCAAAACTGTTATATACTGCTTGTAGTCTAGAAAAGTTCATTGAATTGTAAATGAGAGGGAATAAATATTGATATGAAAAATTATATGAGATTATGCAGTAACTTTTTCAGCAACTTTCTTAGAAGAAGGAGTTCTTGAACTCGTTACTTTAGCCTTCCATTTTCTTTGTTGTTCGATGTTTCTTCTCATTTCCATAAGAATTACTTTTTCAACTCTTACACGAGCCTTATTTAGTTTCTTTTTTGCTCAAGTTTTTAATCTTGTCATAGGATTAGGATGAATAATGATAAATTATATTTATGCTGCTTTTTTTGTAGTAGTTTTTTTAGCAGGTGCTTTTTTTTCAGAAGTTTCTTTTATAACAGCTTTCTTAGGAGCAACTTTCTTTACAGTTTCAGTTTTTTTAGCAGGTGCTTTTTTTTCAGAAGTTTCTTTTACAACAGCTTTCTTAGGAGCAGCTTTCTTTACAGCAGAACCATCAGTAATAATAGGAGAAACTTTAGCAAGTACATCTCTTTTCTTAGAAATAGAAACATTCTGACCTTTTCTTTGCACAAAGACAAGATGAGTAGCAACAAGATCTTTCAAAGAAGACAATCCTTTATGATCTAGAGCTTGTGTTACTTGAACAAAAGTAATACCATAACTCTTAATCTTTGATTGAGCCTTATTAAGAGCATTAGCTATCCATTTAGTCATACCTTCTTTCTCTAGTCTTTTAGCAAGAGTGATCGTGTGATCAATAAGATTTTTATATTTATCACCAGACTTTACTCTTTTGATATTTTGATTATAAAAGAATCTTTTTCGTCCTGATTGATTTGGCTTTGGCATTATTAAGAAATGAGTAAGGTATAAATTTTTTAATTAAGAGTAATAATTGGGCTTATATACATATACAGAAATTATTTAACATATTTAGCCATATACGCAAATGCTTTATTTGCTTCAGCCATTTTATGTACATCTTCTTTTTTCTTCACAGCTGTACCTTGTTCACTATATGCAGCAAGCAACTCTTCAGAAAGTTTTTTTGACATAGGCTTTCCTTTCTTTCCTCTTGCAGCATCAAGAATCCATTTGCAAGCAAAATACATCTTTCTTCCTGTTTTTACTTCAACTGGTACTTGGTAGACAGATCCCCCAACTCTTTTAGACTTAATCATGATAGAAGGAGCCGCATTCTCAATAGCAGTAAAAAGCACACCTTGTGGATTCATATGTCCAGCAGCTTTGATTTCGTTCATCGTGTCAGCAAATACTTTTCTTGCTACAGACTTTTTACCATCTTTCATAAGGTAGTTGATAAATTTTTCTGTCTTTGCATCAGCCAACACAAGAGCTCCTGATTTTGGTTTTTTAAATCACATAATGTTTGAAATTATAAGTTATAAATCTTAATGTTTGAAATTTCTAGAAATATGAAATATAGGTTTATTAAGAAAGTAATTCACAATACACAGGGTTTAATGTTTAATTATATATTATGATTTTGGTCTCTTTGTACCATAAAGAGATCTACCTTGTCTTCTCGCATCTACAGAATTAGAGTCATATTTACCTCTTACAAGATGATATTTCACTCCTGGAAGGTCTTTTACTCTACCTCCCTTTACCAATACTACTGAGTGTTCTTGAAGAGTATGTTTTTCTCAAGGAATATATACTCGAGCCTCTGAACCATTAGACATTCTTACTCTTGCTACCTTTCTTTGTGCTGAGTTAGGTTTTTTAGGAGTCATAATTGTCACCTTAAGACATACTCATCTCTTGAATGGAGAAGGATTGAATACTTTTTTATTATGATTCAATCTATTAAGAGAGAATTGCATAGCTGGAGCTTTAGATCTATACGTTCTTTTCACTCTAGGACTTTTAACAAGTTGTTGAATAGTAGGCATTAAAGCAAAAAATTATAAATTATAAATGAATCAAAATAACAATATGTTTTGAAAGCAATGTCGTACAATATACGAAAAAAAACTTGTATTTCAAGGAGAAGTTAGACTTTTTTGTTTTGAGAACATGGATTTTTAGAAAAACAAAGATTTTATATATGTTTTTATAAAATAATACTTTCTTCCAAAGAAGTATTATTTATATGATGAGTAATATGTCCAAATTCCTGCATAATAAATCTTACCCAGAGAGCAATGATGACCACATTAAAGACAGCAAACATAGCTATAAATTGTCAGAAATTCAACAACACAAACCATGGAGAAACCAAGAGAAGTCCTATAATAACGATAAAGAAAATATGCATCTTCCAGTGACTGGAGTAAAAAATCTTTGGCATAATATTGTGTTTACGAGCATAATATACTGACCCTACAACAAACAAAAATTCCATAATAAATTGTGCTATTAATCAACCAATAAGATTATATGATTTCACTGCTCAGAACGCAATTATACTTCAGACAACAACACCAAATAAATTAATGGGGAAAAGAAGATTTTGACGATTAGCAGCCACAAAGACATAGTTAAATACCGTTTTGATGAAACTCAGAGCAAGTATAATTGCCAATCCTGGCAAGAGAAAATCTGTTCCTAAAGCACTCCAGTTATTAAGATGTAAGAACTCTATCATTCCTTGAAGATTAAAACCAGAAACAGGAGTGAGATATTTTTTTCCTGATACAATTTGAATAATAGGAGTAGCAAACACAACAAAATTAGCAATACATATTCGTCCAAAGAGAATCAGAAGATTCATCAGGTGTCAGAATGATCTTTTTTGTCATTGAGGAGAAAGAGCGGAAATTTTATGAATCAAACTATTTGCTAATGCTGCAGGTATAATAAGAAGAATTTGTATAAGCTGAAGACCTAGTCATCGAATACCAACGTAAGTAAATCCGCTAATAGTAGGATATACAATAGAGATAAGAAGTGAAACAATAAGAAGGTGAAAGCTACTCAAAAAAAATGCTGCACCGTATTTTCCATTCTCCTTAATGTGTGAGATCATATGATCCCAAAAAGGAACAAAACGAATTTTAATAATACGACTACTCTGCCAAAGGGTATATAAAGTCTGTGTAAGACTACTTATTACAACGGATCCTACCATCACAAGAAACAAAGTAAGAGGAACTGCATCATGATCAATATGGGGCCAAAAGTTTCATACTACCACAATTCATAACACAGCAAGCTGTGCAACTCTCGCAAGTACAAGAGCTATACTCACCTGTTCCATCTTCCAAAATAGTTGAAGAGGAAGTTGTATAATGCCTGCAATCATAAATCAAGCAGAAAATAGCATACCAAGAGGAAGTCATCGAGCAATATAAGGATTACTAGCGTACGATGGAACTAGATAAGCTACCAGTATTGCAATCCCATACACAATTACAATCTGCCCAATTCTTGCCCAGACAAATTGTGATATAGCGAGAGAAAAATCTTCTTTCTGACTGGGTGTAATCGTGTCGAGATCCTTGGGCGTATTGATCCCAAATTTCGCTTTCAACTTTCCTAAATCTTTCAGTCCTATTACATACAAACCCAGATCAGATAACGCTGACCAAAGCGCAAAATAACTCAGGATAGTTGTATAATCTCCATATCTTAGTGGACCAAGTAATGGAGTCATAATAATTACAATCAAAAAACCTGATAAGGCACTGATCATTCTTCCTAATATCTGCCAAAAAGCATCTTTCATAACTGAAAATTTTCACATCTTTTATAATTTAATTATTATACCTAAAGCTATTACAATGAATATCATAGTACTATACCTTCACATCATAGAATCTTCGATCTTTTAAAATCTGATCTAAGATTTTCTGTCAGGAAAACTCTCGTTTTGGTCAAGCTTGCAAGACAAGTAGTTGAATATTATGTGTACTTGGTTTATTCTTATCATCAAGAGAAAAATATTTTACATGAGGAATTTTATAGGCACTAACAATAGCCTGTGACTTGAGTAATGCATTCATGGCTTGTTTTATTTGTCTGCTCGTAACAGTGGTTTGGACAATGAGTTGTTCTAATTGCATAATACATTATCAAATAATCACTAAAAATTTCCTTGCAAGAAGATATTTATTTTACTATACTCCAAGTGTTACCAAACTTCAAGAGTTTGTGTTTTAAATTATTATTCTATTATCAATGATGAATAAGAAAACATGGTGAATACTTGCCTTATGAGCAGTAGTTCTTGTCCTTTCTGGATGTGGTACTGCAGCTACAACAAGTTCTACTGAAACAGTTGCTTTAGCTGAATGTCTAAGCGCAAAAGGAGCTATCATGTACGGAACTGAACGATGTCCACACTGCCAAAATCAAAAAAAACTCTTTGGAGAAGCATTTGAAAAAATAAATTTCGTAGATTGTGATAAAGAGAAAAACGTCTGTCAACTAGCTTGAGTAACAGGCTATCCTACATGGAAATTTGCTGATGGAACAGTATTACAAGGTACACAAACTCTTGAAATACTTTCTTCTGCAGCATCATGTTCTATAGATAGTACTACAACAGGAGAAAACATAACTGGAGATGTATCTACTAGTGTAATAACTACTTGATCTGAAAACAGTCATTCAGGCAACACTGAAGTAGTGTCTGGAGAAATAGCAACAGGAATTATAATACAAGAAGTAGCGACTGGTTCTACATCAACAGGTTCATAACAAAAAAAAATTATTATAAGAAAACCATATTCTGCCACGGATATGGTTTTTTAGTTCAGTGAAATAGGTTCTTGTTTACAAATAAGATTGTATTGAAAGAGTGTCTTTAATAACTCTTGTTTTGAAGTAATAATTTTATTTTCTATGGCATACATATTATTAATAAAAGACTCTCTTGTCTCTTGTATATGATGATGTTCTTTACTTACTTTTTCTATCAGATTTTCTATATGTTTCTTAATAATATAAGTAATATCATCGATCGCTATTGTATGCTGAGCATGAGATGCTATTTCTTTTTCTATAATATATGCTTCTCGGAGTTTGTGAAAAAAATTATTTTTATTATGATAACTTTTCATTTTAACGAGATAAGGTGAGAAAACTCCATAATTTTTGTATTTTGTTAAATTTTTTATCATATAATCTTCTTGATTGAAAAGATTTTTCTCTTCTTGTGAAACATGAATTCCTGTAGTTTGATTGAATGGACCATAAGGAGTAAGATCTAAGAGTTCAGTCATAAAATCAAAAAGAAGTTTTTTTTCTTCATCAATGAGATCATACTTTTTTGTTATTTCATCTAAAATATTTTTTTTAACTTGTATTGAATTGTATTGAATATTTTCTCGATACTGATCTTCTTGATCAATATATTGTGCTATGATATCTCCCATTTTTAGTAAAATTATTGACAGTTTTTTACTACCAAGATTCTCATCTAGTGTGAAAATTTTATAATCTTCTTTATTTCATACATAATATGATATCTTGTTAATATGATCATTCAATCCAATAATTTCTTCTTGTAATTCTTTAACTGTATTTTGATATATTGTCCTAATAGAATCTACATATTTTTTTTCAATATATTCTACTACTGGCTTTACAAGATGTCCATTCTTCATGATTAGATCTACACAATGAATAAATAATATTTAATAATATTTATTTTTTAATTTCTTTGCTTATCGTATCTTGATAATTTGTTAATTCTTGGAACAGAAAACGCCTTGTGGTATGAATTTTCTCAATATAGTCATGAATAGTTGTATAGAAATGAGTTGTAATATAAGAATATATCAGAGAATGAAGTTGATGATAAGCTTCATGAGATAAAGAATGAGATCAGTTACTATTTAGACAACAATGTATTAATTTTTCTTGCAAGTAACTTATTTCCAGTTCTTCATTCTTATCTACAATACTCTGTAGAAACATATCATATGATATATCATGAGGACTATACTCTTTTTCGAAGAGAGATCAGGAATATATACTAAATAGTTGGTTTAAAAATTGAGAAAGATCATGTAAAAGTATATGATTTATATCACTGCAATAAGTAATAGAATGCCATTGTTTAATACTATTAATGATTGCTATACTATGTGAATCAATAAGGCGATCTAACCCAATCCAACTATTCACCTCATTACACTTTACATACATATATTTTGTATTAAGTTTACAAAGTTGTTGATGATAATATTCTATGGTAGAGTGAAGAGCTGGGAAAGTAACATAATCAATGATATCGTATTGATTTTTTAGACACTCATAAAGTTCATCCATTCTATTAAGAAGTTCTTGTGATTGGTGAATAAAATCATGACTCAGATATCAAATAGATTTTTTGACCATAGATTCAATAACATAAAGAGAAAATTATAATAATCAATAATACACTATATGTCAATTCTTTATAGGTGATTTTTATCCATTTCTCGCTACACATAATCACCATACCGTACAATCAGGTTGTATTGTTTTCATGGTCTTCGCCATCTCTATCATCGTAGCTCCAGAAGTAAGGACATCATCTACAATCACAATCGTCGATCAAGGAGCAATTGGAACGACAACGTGAAATGCACCAGATAAATTCTTTTTTCTCTGCTCTCTACTCATACCCACTTGTGAATGCGTATGTTTTACTTTTTTGCAGAGTTGTGGTGGTGAGCTAATTGAAAGGGTCTTACAGACCGATCTTGCAAGAAGTTCTGATTGATTATATCATTTTGTAATGTGGCGGCGAATTCGATGCGAAGGAACGTAAGAAATTATAAGCTTTGAATCAGGAACGAGAAGTTGAGAAAAAAATTCATGAGTTTGAAGCTCAAGAGCAAGTCTTTGTCATAGAAAAGAACTCACATGAGCATGATGATAATACTTAAGATTCCTTATCAGTTTTTTTATTAAAGGATCAAAACGGAAAAGAACAATACAACCATCTAATGGACTAGTTTGAGTCAAAAGATCTTGTCTGACAGCATATCAGGGACTAAGCTTATGAGTGATGGGACAAATTTCTGGATGAGGTTTAAGATTTTTTCTACAACTAGAACAAAGGTACGATCATCACGATCTACAACCAACACACTGTTCTGGAAATACAGCATCTAAGATCATACTACCGTTTGTATCATAAAATGAGGTATACAGAGGAATTTTCTATCAAGAGTGGCTCATTGATATGCGAGAAGTGGTGTCGTTTTGATGTATTGTCTTACACGATCTCCATACACTTTATGAAATCATTTAAATATTTTAGCAGGTTTATTGGTATTACTTTCGGATACTATAATAGGTGTAAGCGTTCCATCTTCATGTTGGATAATAAAATCTATTTTCGAATTATTAATCTTCTGATAAGTAAAACATTGTTCATGTTCTCAGAGATTTTTGACAATTTCATTATACACAAAATTCTTGATAGCGACAATGTTATGAAGTTTTGAACCAAAATTTCCTGTCATATAACTAAAAATACCCATATCACCGATAAGAATCGTCTCTTGATGAGAAAGTTCTTTTGTTTTGTTCGTATAAAAGTAAGAAAGTGTTTCTATCAAACAATTATCATTAAAAAAATTAATATATCTCTTCAATAAGGGAATCGATATTTCTAGTTCTTGTGCAACAGTCTTATATTTAAATCATTGCATACTGTTGTGACACAGTTGTTCCATAAGATCCTGGAAAACCAAAATTTCTTCTCCATTAAAATAAAATCCCACATCTTTGTCGTAGACTTTCTGGATAATAGCTTTAAGTTGATGTTCTTTACGGTCACTTGTAGTAGCTTTAATAACCTCTGGATATCAACCCCAAATAAGATATTCATCCAGAAGAGTTTGAATTTCTCTAAACATAATTTGGCTTGGATTATCAAGCGTGAGATAGGTGGTATGAATATTTTTATATTGAAGAAAATCAAAAAATCATAATGGATGAATGGTTATTGTTGTTGTTTTACCTCAAGACAAAATCTTTTGATATTCCTCACTCTGTTGTTGGATAATCCCTGTTACAATGATGATGGTATTGATATCACTATCCTGAAGAAGTTCTTCTAAGACATTAATAAAATTTTTACTATATTGTATTTCATTCAGAAGGAGAATATTGTTCTCATAAAAATTAATTCCGTATTTAATCTGCATGTATCACTTGAAATCATCAGCATTTTTAAACTTTTTGGCAACAATTTCATCTTCAAAAGAAAAATAATATTTTTTCTGACTGAGTGAATGATCAGAGAGAATTTGTTTCAGTATCGTAGTCTTTCACGATCATCTCCCTCCATGGAGAAAAATAAGTTTTGAATGAGCTTGTTGTATAGTATGAACAAGTTCATCAACATAATAAGGACGGAAAATTTGCATGAAATTATACTAAATCATATAATATAAAGATTATAGAGTATAAAAAAAATAATATCAATATCAACATATAGTATAAAAAAAAATGATATTTATCTTTTTTAATGTTAAATACGGTATAAATATTTATTTTATTTACAATAAAATCACAAAAAAAAATCTTAATCTTGTAATAAGTAATTTGATTTAGTATTATCATTTAACAAATAATACAAAAACAAATACATTAACAGAATCGCTTTATTTTCATATATTATATTATTACTATAATGCTACTTCGTATTGTGAGTATAGAATGAGAATTATATAATGGGAATATTGAAAAAGTATCATTCCCAACTGATGAATGAATAATTGGTATCTTATCAGGACATATTAATATTGTAACTGCCCTTACAAAGGGAACTCTATCATATCTTCCTAAAGTACAATGACAATCATCCCTTGAAGAATTTACAGAAAAAGCAATTAAAGTCTCTATCAATGGATGATTGGCAATGGTGGAAAACGATATAATCACCATTGCAGCTGAATAATTTAACGACTTGTTTTAAAAAATGGCAGATATTAAACAATTAAAGATCAAAATTTGATCTACAAGAAACATTAAGAAAATAACCAGTGCAATGGAAGTTATTTCTACTATTAAATTTCAGAAAGTTAAAAAAAACGCAGACCATTTAAGAGAATATATGAATACTTTTCTTGGTATGCTTTCTTCAATCCATGTTTACACAGATTTATTCCCCCAACCATCACTTTCTTCTACAAGACAATTAGCAATATTAGTTTCTTCAGAAAAGTGATTGTGTGGTTCTTTGAATTCATTACTCTTCAAACAATTTGATGCTGAATATAAATCTCATAAGGATAATCTTGATGTTTATGTGATAGGAAAAAAATGAATAGAATATTGTACACGTCGTGGTTATCATATTGTATGATCTATGCATCTTCAAGATATATTTGTCTCTAGTGATCTTGCTGAACTTTATACTCTATTAAGCAAAGCACACACAGATGGCAACTATAAAGAAATTAGAGTCTGGTATAACTTCTTTAAAAATACAATGAAACAGATACCAGTTTGATTTCAACTATTTCCTCTTTCTTCTAAAAAATTTCATGAGTTTATGAAGACCTTAGACATAACTCTTTCTCCACAAAAAATAGAGAGAAATACTCATTATATGAAACTAGAACCAAGTAAATCGGTTATCTTGAAAAAATCATATGATATCATGATGAATGTGATCGTCTATGGTGCTATTCTTCATAACAAAACTGGTGAATTTGCTGCTCGTATGCTTGCTATGAAAGGAGCAAAAGATAATGCATCTACTATCATAGAAGATCTAACTTTGGCTTATAACAAAGCAAGACAGGATGCTATCACCAAAGAAGTATTAGAAATAGTCAGTGCAAAAACAGTTATCGAACAATAATATTATTTACTTTCAATCATTAAAAATTTATTCATGGATTTAGCATCACTTATACCAGATGTATTGCCTCATCTTATTGAGGTAGGTCCTCTTCATGTCTTCCAGTCTCTTATTGCTGGACTAATATGAACTGGTATTTTTGTGATATTTATACTTTTTTATAATTGAAGAAAAAACAATCATCCTTATGAAAAATTTGTACAAGGAGTTGATGCAATTGTAGAATTAGTCTATAAACTATTTGCTGACATTGCTGGTCCTCATGTAGGACGTAAAGCCATAGTATTCACCATCACATTATTTTTCTTTGTGATGTGGCATAATCTCTTTGGTCTGATTGGTGATATGATTGTCTTAGTGTGGCCAGCAGCTCACCATATTTTTAGGCCACTTACCACTGATATTATCTCCAATACTATCTTAGCATTTATTGCTATTATTGCAAGCTTGTCTTATGGATTTGCTCTTCATGGGTTTGGATTTATAAAAAAATATTTACCTATCCATGGTATGGGTATTGTGAAAAAAATAAATCATTGGTATGATTATATTACGAAGTTCTTAGATATTATATTGTGATTATTAATTTGAATTATTGAATTATTAGGTGAGTTTGGAAGAATGTTATCTCTTTCGTTAAGATTGTTTTGAAACATGTTTGTAGGTATGATTCTCTTGACGTTGTTGTTGTATGCAACACAACAGTTATTGCATTATCCTGCGATTTGACCGATCGTAGTATTTGCATATGAATTTGCAGTATCGTTACTTCAAGCATTTATCTTTGGATTATTAACTACCATTTATTTTAAACTGGCTGCTGATGCTAGCCACTAAATCTTGTTCACAAACTATTGTGATTATATTCTTTTATTTATTATTCTCTTATCGTTATGACTTCAGTTCTTTCTATTGCCGTTGCAGGATTTGCTGCTGCTTTTG
Organism: candidate division SR1 bacterium Aalborg_AAW-1; assembly: GCA_001007975.1. Lineage (GTDB taxonomy): Bacteria > Patescibacteriota > Gracilibacteria > Absconditabacterales > Absconditicoccaceae > Aalborg-AAW-1. The sequence continues at coordinate 418,083 of CP011268.1, forward strand.
CTATTGCTATTATTGGTTATGCTTGGCTTACAGGTATCTCAAGAAACCCAGAAGCAGCTGGATCTATGTTTACACCTGGTATTATTGCGCTTGCACTTGCTGAATTTGTTGCACTTCTATCATTTGTAATTGCTTTGATTAAGTAATTATTAGTTATTATTTTACTTAAATTACATTTGTTCTATGGAACACGAACTATCACACACGGATATCATTATTAATGTTGTGATTCAAATTCTGAATATTGCTATATTCTTCTTCTTTTTTATAAAGTTTGCTTGAAATACTATTTCTAAGGCTATTCAAGATAAAATCGATAAAGAAAAAAAACTTGCAAATGCAGATGCTGAATATACAAGATTAATAGCTGATGCTGAGCAACATAAAAAATTACTTCTTGACGAAGCACTTGCTCATAAAAATCAAATTATTGCAGAAGGTAAAGTTTTGGCTGAACAAGAACAACAGAAGATACTTGAACAGGCAACTCGTGAATCAAAGATTATATTAGATAAAGCAAATCAAGAAGCTGAATTGAAATCTCGTGACTTAGAATCTCATTTTGTGCAAGGAGTTAAAACAACCGCCTTAGCAATGGTGAAACAACTCTTTTCATCAAACAAAAATCTTCAAGAGTCTTATATTGAAGGTCTTGTTGAAGAATTTAGTGCTTCTTATAAAAAATAATGAACCAAAGACCTCTCCTCAAAAAGATAGTATCACAAGTCACAGAGAAACAAGCTCTGTTGCATATTTTAGAAGTTACAAAAAATCTGATAATTATCATGAAGAAATTTGGTAAACAGTTGTCAGAACCTTCTCTCTATAACTTTGTAAAAGATAACTATCCTGAGGAATACCAACTTTATGAATTATTATGATGAAGTGCTCGCATTAAGATAAAAGACTGTCAATTATTACAACAATATCTTCGCGAGGCAATTGGATCTGAATTCTTAGTTGTAACAAGCTCTCATACGGATTCGATGGATAGCATAAGCAAATTAGCTCCTCATAGTGAAATTTCTCTTGTTGGAGATACAATAAATCCTTTGCTGATTGCTTCATCTTCAGATAAAATCTACAGAAGATCTTTACAAGACGACCTTAAGAAATTGTGAATATAATTGTATTACTTCGTTTTCTCTTTTAATTTATATTACTCTGTGAATGTCTGCCCTTACTCTTATCCAAAAGATTGAACAACAAATCAATGACGCAAATCTTGCAGAATCATTTATCGAACAAGGAACTATCATTGATATCAAAGACGGTGTAGCTACCGTATCTGGTTTACATAACGCTCAATACTCGGAGATTGTGCTCTTTCAAAGTGGTCAGAAAGGTCTTGTTTTAGATCTTATGGAAGACTATGTTGGTATCCTTATCCTTGGAGACTATATGGGTCTTTCTCAGGGCGAAACAGTAAAAACAACCTGACAGCTTTTCTCGGTATGAGTAGGAGATGAATATATCGGTAGAGTTGTGAACGCTCTGTGAGATCCTATCGATGGAGGTAAGGCAATCACACCAAAAGAGTTTTTTCCTGTTGAAAAAGTAGCTCCAGGAGTTATTACAAGACAATCTGTAGATCAGCCTTTGCAGACAGGTATTAAAGCGATCGATGGTCTTGTACCAATTGGAAGAGGTCAAAGAGAGCTTATTATTGGAGATAGACAGACAGGAAAAACAGCAGTAGCTATCGATACTATCATCAATCAAAAATCTGAAAACGTAATCTGTATTTATGTTGCTATTGGACAAAAAGAATCCAAAGTAGTGCGTATTGTCGAAACTCTCAAAAAAGCTGGAGCTATGAATTATACGATCGTAGTAAATGCCCCTATCAATACACCAGCAGTGATGCAATATATCGCTCCTTATGTAGGTGCTACTTTCTGAGAATATATCATGGCTCAAGGGAAAGATGCGCTTATTGTCTATGATGATCTTACCAAACATGCCTCTGCCTATAGAGAGATGTCACTTCTTCTCAGAAGACCTCCGGGGCGTGAAGCATATCCAGGAGATGTATTTTATCTCCATTCAAGACTCCTAGAAAGAGCTTGTAGACTAAATAAAGATTATGGAGGTGGTTCATTAACTGCTCTTCCTATTATTGAGACACAAGCAGGAGATGTGGCTGCTTATATTCCTACTAATGTGATCTCTATTACTGATGGTCAAATATACCTAGAATCTGATCTGTTCAATGCAGGTATCAAACCAGCTATCAATGTTGGACTGTCTGTATCGCGTGTGGGGTGATCTGCACAAACAGGTATTATCAAAAAAGTCGCTGGAACTTTAAAGCTAGAACTTGCTGCTTTTAGAGAATTGGAAACGTTCGCTAAATTTTGATCAGACCTTGATAAATCTACTCAAGCAAAACTTGCTAGATGACAAAGATTGGTTGAAATGCTCAAGCAAAAAGAAAATAGTCCACTATCATTTCACAAGCAAGCACTCATAAATTATGCAGGTATTAAAGGGTATATAGATCAAATAGAACTATCTGATATCGCAACATTCGAACAGAAATTATACGATAAATTGGATACAACACATACATCTCTGTCAGATAAAATTCTTTCAGATAGAAAATTAACAGAAGAAATTGAAACACAGATGAAAGAACTCATTCAAGATGTTGTTGATGAAATGGTTGCAGTGAAATAAATCACATTTTAATTTATAAATTTTTTGTCTTTATGAAAGGTAGAATTATAGCGATTAGAGGTATTGTCGTTGATATACAATTTGATGCTCAAAACATGCCTGCGCTCAGCAATGCAGTTGTAACTGTAGACCATAACGGTGCGGGTGAGATTGTTACTATTGAAGTCTTACAACATCTCGATGGGGGAATAGTCAGAGGTATCGCTATGCAGACCACTGATGGACTGAAAAGAGGATGTGAAGTCTCTGATACTGGTGGACCTATTTCTGTTCCTGTGTGACCTGCAGTACTTGGGCGTATCATGAATGTTCTTGGAGAGCCTATCGACAATGCTGGAGAAGTACAATCACAAGAAAAACGATCTATCTATCGTAAACCACCAGCATTTCATGAACTTGCAACAGGTATTGAAAGATTGGAAACTGGTATCAAAGTGGTTGATCTTATGGCTCCAATTTTAAAAGGAGGAAAAGTTTGACTTTTTGGAGGTGCAGGAGTAGGAAAGACGGTTATTATCCAGGAATTGATTAATAATATCGCCAAATTCCATAGTGGGGTATCAGTATTTTGTGGGGTAGGTGAACGTACTCGTGAAGGAAATGATCTCTATCACGAAATGACTGATGCAGGAGTAATGGACAAAACAGCGATGGTATTTGGACAGATGAACGAAACTCCTGGACCTAGAGCGAGAGTTGCTATGACAGGACTTACCATGGCAGAATATTTCCGTGATAAGGAAAATAAAGATGTTCTTGTATTTATCGACAATATCTTCCGTTTTACACAAGCAGGAGCTGAGATCTCAGCACTTCTTGGTAGAGTACCTTCACAAGCTGGTTATCAACCAACTCTTGCTACTGAAATGGGAACCTTACAGGAACGTATTACCTCTACTAAAAATGGATCTATTACCTCATTTCAAGCAGTTTATGTACCAGCTGATGATCTTACTGATCCAGCTCCAGCAAATACCTTTGCCCACTTGGATGGTAAAGTCGTATTAAATAGAGCTATTGCTGAAAAAGGTATTTATCCAGCTGTTGATCCTTTAGATAGTACATCTCTCATCTTAACTGCTGATGCAGTTGGTGAGGAACACGTCGCTACTGCTGCGAAAGTACAAAAAATTCTCCAAAGACATAAAGAACTTATTGATATTATTGCTATTCTTGGTATGGAAGAACTTTCTGAAGAGGATAAACTCACTGTATACAGAGCCCGTAAGATCGAAAGATTTTTCTCTCAAAATCTCCACGTAGCAGAACAATTTACTGGGACGCCAGGACAATATGTGAAACTCGAAGAGACAATCATAGGAGTCAATATGATTTTAAATGGTGAAGTTGACCATATCGCTGAGCATCACTTCTTATATAAAGCAGGAATTGATGAAGTTGTTGCAAGTTATGAGAAAGAAAACAAATAACTCATAATATTCAAATACATTACTAGTAAAATCTACAAAATGTAGATTTTTTTTATTATTTCACTTGCAATATAACACTCATATAGCTAGTATCGCCCGTTGTGATTTTAGTTAATTTTCTATTAATAATGAACTTATGATGACTCATATCCAAAAAAAAAGTACTATGATTGTTGCCCAATATTAAAGCATGACTGACAGTAAGTCTTATCTCTATACCTCTATCTATATCTCTTGCTGTAGCATCAGGCGCTACTCCATTGCAATGAATATTAACTGGTATTTGGGCTTGTATCATTGCAGGATTTACAGGGTCATCAAACTATAATATTTTCTGACCAGCAGGTGCGTTGACGGCACTGTTGATGGCATATTATGGTGCAACGAACGACATAGCTACGTTCCCACTCCTTGCTCTCGCAGTAGCTGGGCGATCCTTACTTATCTGGTTGTTACGTTTGACAAAATATGTAACACTTATTCCAGCAACAGCATTGCATGGATTTATTGCTGGAGTATCGCTCACGATAGCGTTTGGACAATTAAACACTATATTATGAATTGGAAATCTCGTGAAACATGAATCAGTGATTCAAAATCTTATAGAGACATTTTCTCATATTTGATCGAGCAACATAACTTCTGTTATAGTATTTGTCATATGATTTGTATTTCTACAACTTTGGAAAAAGACAATTCCCTCTATTCCAGCACCCATTCCACTAGCACTACTTGGAATGGTATTCTGATGATTGATGCAGTCAGATATTATCACTTTTAATCTTCAATTGTTGGCTGATAAATTCCCAAATCTTGTATTTCATCTACGAGATTTCAATCGATTAGCTGTTGCATCAAAAAAATTTTCTTTCGATGCACTATGATTTTGGCAAACAACTCTTATAAGTGGTTTTGTGATTGCTGTGATTGCTATTTTAGAAACCATGATCTCTGCCAAAATAGCTGGTCAAATGACTCACACCAAATTTGATCAACAAAAAGAAACATTTGGTACAGCAATGGCTAATCTTGCATCAGGATTGCTTGGTTGACTACCAACAACCGCTGTACTTATCCGTACAGCTCTCAATGTAAAATCTTGAGCAACATCATATTGGGCTGCTGTTTTCACGGGACTCTTTGTACTTATTATATCACGACTATGATTTACGTATTTTACGTATATTCCCATGGCAATTATTGCTGCTATTTTAGTAAATATTGCTTTATGATTACTTGATTTTAAGCACTATCGTGAAATTTACAAATTTGATCGCTATGATGCCATTATCTTAACTATTGTAGCATTCGTAACATTCTTATCTGATCCTGTATATGGTGTTTTAACAGGCGTATCGCTAAGTCTTTTGAGATATCTCAAACACAGTACTGAGCAATGTCCGTATCTCACATTATTTAGACAGGGTAAATTTGTAGAGAAGACCAAACTTACCAAATACCTGCCTCATCAGCAAGATGGTGATCTTTTGGTTATTAAATTTACAGGAGAAATATCATTTTTATCTGTTTCGACCATCCAAGAATCTATTGAAAAAATACATATCAGACCCGTGATTGTGTTTGCATTTAGTAATGTGGCACGTATAGATTTAGATGGCGTAGAAACTCTTGAGCATCTCTTACATCATTTGGATAATGAAGGTATAGAATACCACTTTTCTGGGCTTTCACGTTATCTTAAAGAACAGCTTGCTAAAACTCATTGTTATCATCTTCTCGTCAAAAAAGACAGAGTACATTATGCTACTGCCGATGCTATTGAAATATTGATGAAGAAAGAGTTATAGGATTATCATAATATACAATTATTTTATGGAACCCATAATCATCTATGAAAAACACTTGCAATTTAGTAGTAAATTATGTATAAAGGAAAGTTCAAACTTTTTTATATTGTTCGTCGCAAAGACTATGGCACACAAAAAAGCCACCGGTGCGGTTAAAAACGTACACGACTCTAATGCTCAATACCGTGGTATTAAAGTATTTGGAGGTCAATCTATCCATGCTGGAGGGATTATTGTAAGACAAGCTGGAGCTAAATATAAGCTTGGAGCTAATGTATACGAAGGAAATGATTTCACTATTCATGCTGCTATTGATGGAGTAGTAACTTTCTCAAAGAAAAAAGTAGAAAGATTTGATGGAAGAAAATATCTTCGTACTCATGTAAGTGTTACTCCAAACGCATAATTTTTTAATTTTTCATTGTCACTATTCGAATGGGAGCAATTGGACCAAAAAAGAAAAGATCTATTCACAAAAGAAATGTAAGACATGCATCTTGGGAAAGAGACATATTAAAGAAACTCTCAAACATGGTTTCTTTGAGTACTTGTACGAATTGTGGAACGCCTAAACTTGCTCACAGAGTATGTAAAGCGTGTGGATACTATAAAGGAAAACAAGTTCTTACTATTAAATCTAAGGGAGCTAACGTGATCGACGCGTAGTCCTCTTTTTTCGTCAGGAATAGATTTTTTATCGTTTGTTCATAACAAGAGCCTATGGGTATTCAAGCAAGGATTGTAAGTAGAAAAATATGGATTATGTCACTCTATGAACAATTAGCTGCACAACAAGCTCAGGAACAATCAAACAATTACGATTTTCAATTATTTGAAGACGTTTCGCTTACCATGGTCCAAATGGTCTATATGGCGGAACGGTTTTTTACAAACGAAGATAAAACAAAAGAACAAATTACTGACATGGTGGATGTATGATTTTTGAAACCTATGATTCAACAGTGGAAAACATATTATCCAGCAGTTATTGCTGCAGTCAACAACAATTCTACGAGTTTCGGATTTGAAAAAATGGATCCTATTGACAAGGCAATCTTCTTAGGTTGATGAGTAGAATATCTTGTTCACAAAACGCCATTGAAAATTATTATGAATGAAATGATTGAAATCGCAAAAAGATATGGAGATGAAGGAGCACCTAAACTTATCAATGGAATAGGTCATAAAGTTATGGAAGAATTAACAGTAGAATAATCTTCTCTTGAAAATACATCATAGTTTTCGTATACTGAGAGCTATGATATTAGATTCGATAGATGTCCAAGTTGAATAATAACTGGGAGCTTGTAGTTCAATGGGACTATATCCGATAACAAATTATTTCATTACCTTGGGGCTGATAGCTCGAAAGTCGGGTATGTATCCGACTACCATCTTATAACAAATATCTTGGGGCTGATAGCTCAGTCGGTAGAGCAGAAGACTCTTAATCTTTTGGTCGCGGGTTCGAATCCCGCTCAGCCCAATAAACTCTCTAGCTTCGGTTAGAGATTTTTTTCATTAAAAAATATAGTTCAGGAGGTATACATCACGAGGTACGAGTGTAGAGTAGGATATAAGGGTTCGAATACTGTCGTACCTCCAGACATTTCCAGCTCAGCCCAATAAAGCACAGAGCCCGAAATATGGTACTGTGTTTTTTTATTTGCAAAAATAAAGTAATAACATTATAAACCTTATAAACTTTACAAACACTACAACCTTATGAAACTTAAAAACTTCCTCCTCTTCAAATATTATCAACTCCTCGGACGACTCGCTCATCGCTATCTTGCGAAACGAAAACCACTTATCATTGGTATCAATGGGAGTGTTGGAAAAACCTCATGTAGGATGATAATTGATGATGTGCTTCAAGCAAATCTCTGAGATCAACTCATTATCTACACCAGTCCAAAAAACTTTAATGGTGAACTCGGAATGTCTCTCAGTATTTTCAAGATCGAAGAATGGACGCCATCCGTGTCAGGTATGATATCTGTTTTAAAGACCATCATTAGCCAGTTTAAATCCTCTGCCAGCAAACCTTATGATATCCTTATTTTAGAATACGGTATCGATCGTCCGAGAGAAATGGAATTTTTGTGTAGTATTTGTAAACCACATATTAGTATCTTGACGAAGCTCGATGCTGTTCATAGTCTCCAATTTGGTACTGCAGAAGATATTGCCAATGAAGAGTTAAAATTACAAAAAAACACTCTCCTCAAGTGCTACATCAACAATAATGATCCTCACGGGATGAATCTAATCTCTTCTTTGCAGACAAAGGTAGCAATCTATAACACTCAACACAACACAATACTAGAAAAAGGAATCATCTGAGCGACAGATTATACGATCTATCATAATGATCACAGCGAACCATCACTCACTGCTCCGATTTGTTCTCAGTCTACTCTTCATGTTGGTGGTATGACCATGGATTTTGCTACTGATTGTATTGGTCAGATTCATCATGATTATGTAGCATTAGCCTATGATATCACTGAGACGATAAGAAAACAGTACAATCTCGCACCGATCACGATGAAGACTGCTCTTTCACTCCATCTCCAAGCTGGTAGGATGTCGATATTCGAAGGGATACATGACAGCATCATCATCGATAGTACCTACAATAGTTCTCCCCTCAGCGTGAGAAAAGTAATCGAAGAATCATTGATGGTAAAAAACAAGTTATTTTCTGACAGACCGACACTGTATATTCTTGGAGAAATGAGAGAATTAGGAGAGAGTGAAACCCAACACCATCTCGAACTTGCTGATTATCTACTGAGTAAACTCCACCCAAACGATCAAGTACTACTCTTGTGACAAGCGATGACCCACACGTATAATAAAATCCTAGGAAATAAAAAACAGGAAATAGGAACTATCTCTCACTATCTCGATCGACATGATGTCGCAACGAAAGCACAAGAAATCATAGAAACCAAGAAGCAAGAAATAGGAACTAAATTCTTTATCATAGCCAAAGGCAGCCAAAATACGATCTTTCTCGAAGAAGTAGTGAAATCACTCCTAGCTCATAGCGAAGATGCGAGTAAACTCACGAGACAAGGATCACGACGAGAAAATAAAAAATAATAATAAACTTTATGATATTATTATAACACATGAAACTACGAGTATCTCTTCTCCTACTTTGTTCACTTGTGTTACTCACAGGATGTACACTATGAATACAATCTACAAAGCCTGAACCTGAAACTCCAACAACAGGAATCGTGGTCGAAACCACAACTCCTACTCTGACTACAACAGGAATTTCACTTACTAGTCCTGCCTACAGTCTTAATGAAATAACTGGATCAAACATTCCACTTACTTACTCAGGAAATGATTTTACCTTATATAAAATCACCAATCTTTCGACTAATAAATGGACATATTTTGTGATCTATAACTGATCTCGATCAGAGTTTTCAAAAGTCAGAGAATCCAATATGTTCAGTGGTGAAGTCATGAGTGCAACAGGGACGACACTATCAGATATCTCTTTCGCTACCCTTACAGGAGCAGATGATATTGCCTGGAATCATGTACAAGTCCCTATTGACTGGACACTACTCGTCCATGAAACAAACAACAAACTCTATGTCCTTGATTTCGATGATCCTAGTGGATTACAAAACAATATGTCCTACGCAGATATTCAATCCCTAATACAATATATTTCTTTCATAAAATAAAATATTGACTTTGAAATTTAAATTCATTATATATAAACAGAAAAATACTAAAAAATTAAATAAATATATAAATCATGAAAAAAGAATCTATTTTATGTTCTGGAGATGATGTTATTATCATTGGACAGAAAGGTACTATTTTTGAAAACAAAGATGGTACGGTTAAAGAAATTAATCTTTCTACTAAAAAAGCTATTATTCATTTTCATCAAAATTATTCTTATATTTTTGGATATGAATACCAACAAGGTATTACAACTCATGAATTTGACTTTGATGATCTTAAAAAAATAGATCTAAGTTTGAAAGATAATATAACAAGAAAAGCAAACCGATTATTTGGAAAAATGTATCATTCATTATATAGTTTGAAATATTCATTTTCAAACAATAACGAGTGTATGCATAAAGAATGTAATAACCAGGCAAGTAAAAGAATACTTTATAATTGCTGGGGAACTGTCTGTGAATACGATGTATGTATTCAACATGAAAAGTTAGATGGCATAGCTGGAGATGGCTTTGAATGTAAAACAAACTATAAAGTCTCGTAATTTATTAAAAAAAAGAGCCCCGCGAATCGCGGGGTTTTCTTATACATCATAACCACCTCCACCTACTGGTCCTTCATACTTAGGATCATTGACAGAAGATTTTTCTCGTTCACGATCTCGCAATACTAAGAACGTCATAAATAAGGCGCCAAAAACAAGAACCATAAATAACATAATAACAGAAACTATTGATTTCTCCAGCTCAGCGGGTTTGTGTGAAGCAAATCCCAATAATGGGATAAAAATACACATAAGAATAATGGCTTTTTTCATAATAATTTATTTTTAGGGTTTCGTATTGTTTATAATATAAACAAATTATACATATAAGTCAATATTATCTACTTCTCAATCTTATACCCAAACCCCTTTAAAGTCTGAATGAGTTCACGATCGAGTTTACGGCGAAGATTAGCGATATAGACATCCAACTTATCAGTGTTTTCAAACAATGAATCCCCTCACCATACATATTCAATCACATCAGCACGTGAGACTGGAAGACCACGATGACGAATCAGATATTCGAGAATATAAAATTCCTTGATCGTAAGATTCACTTCTTCTCCTGATTTCATGACGCGTCTGGTTTCTAATTGTACCACAATATCCTGATAAGAAAATTCTTCATCCTTACCCACAGTTCTCTTATACAAGGCACGAATACGAGCAACCAATTCATCCAGATCAAATGGTTTCACAAGATAATCATCAAATCCCTGATCAAAACCTTCAAGCTTGTCAGACAATTCTCCTTTGGCCGTTAGCATAATCATAGGTATTGTTGAATGACTACGAATTTTTTTACACAATTCTATACCGTTCATCTTGGGCAACATCCAATCAACAACTAAAAGATCATAATTATACTGTTGTACCATCTCTCGTCACTGTTCTCCATCATAGGCACAATCGATAGTAATATCTTCCATTGCACAAAAATCCTGAATATTATGTGCTATCGTAACATTATCCTCAACAAGTAAAATACGCATACTCTATAGAAAAAAATAAAGATTATTCTGACCAGATAAGAGTAAAGAAAATACGATCTCCTTGCAACTGGGCAGTGATAGTCCAACCGAGACGATCGACTAACTGACGTACAATAGTCAATCCCAAACCATGACTTGTACCATCTGTTCTTGAAGAATCAGCTCTATAAAATGGTTCTCGTATCATATCAATATCGAGTTGTTGTGTCGTATCATATCTATTAGAAATGAGCATCTTTCCTGTCGTTATGGTTATATCAATACTCGTATCTGGTAGAGCATATTTATAGGCATTGGTTATCAAATTCGTCAGTAGAGATTCCAAAACCATAGCATCTGAAATCAGGACAAGTTTTTTAGGAAATGATTGTATAATCGATACTCATGGTGAAAGATGTTGTTCACGATCGAGAATCCTATTCGTCATAGCAACAATATCAACAGGTTCTTCATCTAAGGTATCTTGACGCATCGTCGTCATCAAACGATCAATAAGTGATTTCATTGCAATTGTTGTATCCTTAATGGCTACGATCTGTGGTGAATTCTCTCCTTTTTTCTTCAACACATCGACAGCACTAGATATGGTCATGAGTGGTGTTTTGAGTTCATGAGAAGCATGAGTAACAAATTGTTTCAGTCTTGATGTCTGAGAAGCAATTGTCTGCATAGCATGACTAAAAGCTGAACTTACCTGTTGGAGCTCATCATGATCTGGTCAGACGACAAAATGTTTATAAGATTCTGGATCTTGGACTTGTTGAATATGACGAGTAAGACTATATAATGGTTTCAACCCACGTTTCACAACCCAGAGCGATACCATATAACTAATACCCGCAAACACTATCGCACAGATAAGGGTAATGTAAATAAGTAAAAGTTGACTATCAATCAAACCATCAACTGAAGTAAGAACTACTCAATGATTATAATCAATACGATAGTGCCAAATTTGATCATTATATACAATCAAATCAAACCATCCTTTACGATTATCTAAAAGACTCATAAATTCTTTATTATCAATAATAAGTGGCTCTTGACCACGCCACATAGGACGAGAAAATCTATCAAATAACTGTATTTCCTGTGGCTGAGATGACAATCATCATTGATCATTAAACTCCAAGGTAATTTTATTTTTTCACCCATTAGGAAGACGCGTATCGATAATACGATACCAAGATACAAAAAATATTGTATTAATGACAATTCCAAAAATTAGAATAAGTAAGGTTACATATCCAGCAAACAATAAACTAATACGCTTGGAAGTTGTCATAACGTCCCTATATCCAAGAAACTAAAGATTTCTTATTATACTCTACTATTCTTACAAAATCAATCAATTGTACAGAGAAGTTGTTATAAACATATAAACAACAACCTTAAATAAAACTTAATATCTTCTACCCCAAACGTTGCGTATGTTTGTCTTTTTTGTATTTACTAATGTTTTTGAGTTTTTGGATACGATTAAGACGAGTCATATGTTCGTCTCTCACTTCATCAATATTTCGCTCAGATGAAAACAATTTTGCAACTTCAGTAATATAATGTTTCATTTCACGATGATAATTAGAATAGAGTTCTACTCTTTGCAACAGTTCTATTTGTTTATATAATACAAAAAATCTCTCCTCAACATCATGTTGTTTAATCTCTACATTACGAAACATTCTAAAAAGATTTTTCATCATTTTTTCTAAGAGATTGATACATTTTTGACGTTGATATTTTGCTAATTGTTTGGGTGAAAGTGTATTAGGAGAAATTGTACTCATACCAATCAAAATAAGAATGAAAACGATTATTAATTATTTTCTAACATTTTGTGAACATCAGAAAGGTGTTTATCATCAACATGGGTATAAATTTGTGTTGTAGTAATAGATGCATGACCAAGCAACGCCTGAACTGAACGAATGTCTGCTCATTTTTTAAGAAGCTGTGTTGCAAAGCTATGCCTAATAGTATGAGGAGTTATTTTTTTATCAATACCACATAAGGTTTTGTATTTTTTTACAATATCTTCCACGGCATTACGTGAAAGATGATCAGGACGACGGTTTTTTGTATGCGACACAAACACATAATCACTATCATCCGTCCTTAGTGTCCGATATTCTTCAAGTTTTTCTAATGCCTCACGAGTAATAAAAGTCGATCTGATCTTACGACCCTTTCCAATAATAGTAAGCTGATTACTATCAGTACGAATACGATCTTTTGTTAAAGAAATAAGTTCTGATACACGAAGTCAGGTACTGAAAAGAAATGAAAGGAGTGCCGCATCACGAAGTTGAGTAATCTCTTTTTCTTCAAAACGATAAGGAGCTCAAAGTAAATCATCAAGTTCAACCTCTGTCAGATACGACACTTCACGAGGATCTATTTTTGCAAGATCACACTTATCTGGCGCCAAAGTATCAATATCATTACGAAGCAAAAATTTAAGAAAACTACGAATAGCAACGATATGATAGTTAATAGTTTTAATGGATAATGCCTTTTTTTTAAGATGAAGACGGAAATTTAAAATATGAAAAGCTATCAGTTGATTGGGTGTGAGTTCTGGTCATAAAAATTCTACAAATCTCCCTAATCGTAACGCATAGTTTTCAATCGTCTTAGGACTTGAATTTTTGGATTCAGCAAGATAGTGGAAAAACAATTCCAAATATGATGATAGTGGTTGTTGACTTTGCACAATAGTATTCATGATATGACTATAATAAAACACAATTGCATTGCAAGCCAACAAAAAAGTCTCTTAAGAGACTTTTCAACAATACAGCATCTTATTGCACAACACTATTATACAATGATTGTAAAGTATTATATTGTTCAACCATATCCTGTGTAACTTGCGATGTTGTAGATAATGATTCTATCATAGATTGAGAGTTTTTATACACTACTCTCATCTTTGCCAATCTTGCATCATTATTACCAATCAAACTATTCATAGCAGTTTGTGCCTGTTCTGAAAGCGTCAGGAGTTGTGTTTGAAATTCAGCTACTGTTGGTAGCGAACTCGATGAAGGTAACTCAAAGTTTGGATCATAGTTTGATACAGGAAGAGATCCTCATGAAGCACCTGAAACCACCGTACCGGTCATTTGTGTTCATGTGGTAAGAGCAAAATCAATCGCATTAGTTTCAGAACTACCAGAATTAAATACTGAATCCATAAGTTGATCTGCTTGGTTTGGTCAAGTTGTTTGTGAAGATGCATCATCCATTGCATCAGCTAAAGGAGAATCTAAAAGATATTCACCCGCCACTCCATGTGTTTCATCTAGTGTATTCGTAGCATCTGACTCTCCTACGGTCATGCCGTCAGGATCCATATTTTTTTCTGTCACTCCTGCTAGAGTAGAAAAAGTACCAGTAATACCATTCCAAAATGTTCTCGCCTCTTCAGGATATTGTACACTCAAAAACCAAACAGCAAAGATAAGAAACAATAGGGTACCAAATGCAGAACCAAGAACTCTCACCCATCCAGGTAGAGAAAATTTTTTATGTTGAGGTTGTACAACTCATGAAGAAACAATTGGTGTGGTTGATTTATCCAATGATTCTACAGAAAATGATGGAGCCGGAACAGGAGATTGTTGATTTTGTACTACAACAGATGGTACAGAAAATGATGGTACAGGTTGTTCTCCTACAATAACTTCAGTTGGTTGAACAACAGGCGTCTGTGATTGCAATCAATCGATAACTTGTTCCACAGGCGATGGTGTAGTTTGTTGTAAATTTTGTAACATTTGATCAATGTTAAGTCATCATGATGGTTGATTTGGAGTCATAACTAAGAGATATTACATAGAATAAATACTACCTATAAGTATAAAGATAATATCTCAAATACCATTTTCTGTGATCTCCACACAAGAGAAAGAAATTGACAAAACACATATTTATATTATAGAATAATGTTATGATATATTTTGTATTGCATAGTTTTTTTCTTTCTCTATACTGACTGATGATATAATTTTCATTACTGCATGAATTATGATAAATTTTTTTCAATCAGCTCTTCGAAAAGATATAAAAACCATCGTTTATGGAGATAAGAGTTTTCAGATAACTTTATTTGATAAAGAATTTTTTGGATTACAAAAAGAAAAAAAAATCTGACCGCTTTCATTGTCATGGTTTCAAGTATTGGGTGTTGAACTCCCAACAAACAATACCCAACGAGTACGTGAAGAAGTCAAAAGAGTGCAACAAGATTATGGTAATCATCGATGAAACATTTTTTTTCAACGAGGGGTGGTGAATGAAATTTTAGCATTCTATAATATCTCTCACAGATCTCCAGATTTTGCACCAGGAATGAGAACCACAAGACAAAAACTCGAATCTCGACTTCATCATGAAACCGGTCTGATAGCATCATTTAGAGAAAACATGCCTCTAGCTACTGTAGTTATAGAAACAAATAAAAGTGATGCAGAACTTCTTAATGATATGAACTCAGGAGCAAAAAATCACGTTCGTAAAGCACTCAATAAAGATATAGATTTTCATATTGCACAACCCCATGAATATGAAACATTCTACGAAGAACGACATAAAGTATCACAAATGAAATGATTTAATATCATTAGTAAACATACCTATCTCAAGCTGATGAATTATCTCACAGAAAACAAATGTGGAAATATTTTCATAGCAAGCAAAGATGGTGTCTTATTAGGTTGATCTATTGCTATTTATCAAGAAGATACTCTCACCTACCTGTATGGATTCTCTAATCGCGATGAAAGATTTCGCAATGTTGGCGTTCATCAGTTTATTAAATATAAAATGTTTTCATGGGCAAGAGAGAATGGTTTACAGTATCTAGATCTTTTTGGGTGAGCACCAACAGGATTTCCAGAACACCCTCTAACGAGTGTGAGTGCGTTTAAAGAATCACTCTGAGGAACGAAAATAGAATGGTATGGTAATTATGATATTGTTCTCAATCCAACACTTTATTATAGCTCCAAAACTATATATAGATGGAAACGTAAAAAATAAATAATAATATAGTATAAACAAACACAATTATTATGCACATGTTGTAAACTTTTTCTGTCACAAATATATTATTTTTTCGTAGTATAAGTAGTATCTTATACTCGCTTCATATTACAAGCAATTATTCTTCATATGAAACAAAGTTTAGCTCAACATTTAGCCTCATATCAACCACCTCATCTTAGCACAACACACAGAGCTGCTGTCTATAAAGATTTTTTAGAAAAAAAGCAGAGAAGTCATAATAATAACCGAATTCGTATCTACAAAAGCATAGCTTATAGTATCAGTACTCTTGTTGTTATTAGTACAATACTATTTGGTAACTTCTTCGGAATATTTGATTATAAAGCGACTGAGTTTTCACAATCAGTTGTTGCTCAAACCATAGGAAAGATACTTTCTTCTGAGTGAACATTTACGATATATAATAAAGACAATAGACCTATCGCATGAGATGCTGTAGAAATTACTGATCGTGTTGTTGTTGATGAAAAATCTCAAGTTAATATACTTGTTTCTGATTCGTTTATTGCACAAGTGAGCGGACCAGCACAATTTGAGATTATTTTAAGCGACGATAAGGAAAGTTATACCATAAAATTCATGAATTGATGAGACAATATTGCCATTAATAGTATTAGCGAAAGCGACAAAAACATTAGCATTCAAACGAGCGATGGTGTTGTTATAAGAAACAATGATAAAGGTCAGAAATTATCATTTTCTGTCAACACCAACACAGCAGATAATCAAAAATCTATTAGTAACGAATCATCTGCACGTATCGAAATTATCAATTCTGAAAATACACAAACATCATCTATTGTTGTCCAACCTCAGCACACACTCAGTTTTATCAACAACACAGAGAAAGACAGTATTGAAGTCATATCAGAACAAGCAATACTACCAACACCTATTCTACCTGAAAAACAAACAAATAGCTCTTCAAAACCTATCCCTCAATCACAAACCACACCTGAAGAACAAACAAACAACTCTTCAAAACCTATCATAACCAAAAATCAAATTAAAGAGATAAAAACAAATCTCAATATTATATTTGTACAAAATGAATATAATGATCTTGTAGTATCATATTTTATCAACAATACAAACTCTTACCAGGCTATATTGACTAACATCAACAGTAGGCTAAATAGATTATCAACCATTGCAAACCTTGAACCAAACACATCTCTAGATCTTACTAATCTTATTATTCATGCCGAAAAAATCATCCAATGATTTGAAAACCTCAAACTTAATCCATCTGTCTACTACAATTTAAAAGTCATGGTTAATAAATTAAAAGAAATACAAACACACCAACCTGGCCTATTACAAAAAACCAATACTATAAAGTCCGTAGACATCAACTATATACAATCTGTCATTAATTTTAATAATGATCTTGCGCATACTTACCTGTAAGAAAAACAACTCCTATCGACAAGAGAGGAGTTTTTGTTTTATTACTAATACATTACGATGAAACATATACATAGGATGTTATGATATAGTATAGGAATTATAATACTATTCAGTATAATTGTTTTATGATATATGTATTATACAACATACCACAAAAGGAAAGAACATAACACTAATCATATCAATATACTTACAACACTTAAATCAGGACAGTCGTTCTTGATACAATGAACCTACAATCATAATGAGAATATATTTTCTTGAGCTATAAAATGAGTATTACATAAGACACAACCTTTATTTACAAGCAAATTTACATTACAATATAATCCCATTTCTCATCATATCAGCTCACTCAGCATAGAAGAAATAAGTGAATATCAAAATCTCAACCATGCAGAAATAGTATTTATTGAAGACCTTATTATACCAAGCATTGGTACTAATCTTATTCAAAAACCTTTGCAACATATAGATTTTCAAAACAGCCAGAACTTTCTCACCAATACCATGCTATGGAACGGAACATATACTACACATAATAATTCTAAACAATTATTTAATATACATATACAACAGTATTGTTCTCTACGATACTATCTTTGATGGTGAGATACATGCTCAATATATGGCACAATAGACCTTACCACACCTCTGGTATCAGGACCTATTTCTTGAAAAATACAAGGATCTTTTTGGACATCAACCTTGCAATAACACAAACAATTCTCTATACTATCATGGTTATTTTATTATCCAAATAATATGAGCATGACAGCTTCTTGATCTCATAAAAAAAATAATATTCAAAATTATTATAAATTTTCTCTTATTGGTTTAGTTTTAATTATTTGCCTAGTCTTTGTTGTTACAAGTTCTGCATTTTTCTCTCAAGCTATAAACAAAGCGACAAATACACTATCCTCAACCACAAATAATATTCTTTCTTCAACTACCCAACTCGTAAGTAACACAATAGGTAAAGCCATGAAACAAGATACTAATGGAAAAATCAATGTTTTATTAGTCTGATATTGAGGAGATTGACATGCAGGATGATATCTTGCTGATTCTATTATTGTAGCCTCATTTGACCCTAAAGAATATTCAGTTGCAATGATTTCTATCCCCAGAGATTTAATCGTTAATCAATCTGGATCAATCAACAAAATCAATAGTGTTATGGCCTATAGCTATAACAGAAGTAAAGATATTACTATTGCTACTCAAACACTCATTAATAAAATTACAGATATTACTGGATTAGAGATACCATATTACGCTTTAATAGATTTTGATGGATTCTCTTCATTGGTGAATAAAATTGGAGGAATTGATGTTAATGTTCCTCAATCAATCATAGATCGTACCTATCCTTGACCAAATTATTCCTATATAACCTTTAGTATTAAGTCATGACTGCAACATCTTGATGGAGCAACTGCACTCAAATACGCAAGATCAAGACATAGCTCATCTGATTTTTCTCGCTCTCAAAGACAACAATTGATTATAAAAGCCATTACTGAAAAATTAGTACAGGATGGATTGTCTATAAATAATCTTCAAAGTATCTACGAGACCTACCAAGAGTATGTTACAACAAACATCTCTCTTGATGAAATGCTAGGCCTTCTCGCATATGGGAAAACAATACCACCTATGTTTAGTTTTTGATATACTTATGAGTGTAATAACTCAGCATGGAAAACAATGCAAGCAGCATGTATGCTCTATCCTGTAGTACAAGAACAATTTAATGGAATGTCAGGAATGTTACCAATAGGCGCAAGCATTGGAAAAATATCATTTTATGACAATACGAAAAGATTCGCTGATTTTGTAAGTAATAATCAATGACTCTTTAAAGAGAATTTTACTTTTTCTCTGTATAACGCTATTGATTCTAGCTATGCAAAAAAATTCCCTTATAGAAACAATATTGCATCCAATCTAGCTATAAAAATGAAGAGATATGGATTATCAGTAAATGATGTTATTAATGCTGAACAGCCATCGTCTGGTACTATTATTATGATTAGTGGATCTGGTGAATATCAAGAAACACTCAAAAGTCTTTCAGAATTTCTTACTATCGATACAGTAAAATTCAATGAAGCAACCGTAGATATGAGTGGTAATGCATTACCAAATCATATCGATATTTATCTTGGTAATACCTTTATTGAAGAATTCTGAAACCAAAGATTTACTACTTACCTTACCAATGCTCAACAATCAAATCAATAATAAACTCAATGAACTTATTACATTTGTCAAATGACTATGATTTACTAACTCTGATAATTTAACAGAGATACAGAAAGAAATACTTTTAACAGCATTTGTTCATAAATCATATGCTTCAGATTTTGTTCCTGCATTGTCACACAACGAAAGACTAGAATTTTTATGAGATAGTATCTTATGAGCAGCAATAGGGTCTCTGTTATATAACACCTATCCAGAACGATCAGAAGCACAAATGACCCTCTATAAAATAGCACTCGTAAGAGAAGAAACACTTGCAAAAGTAGCACGTGACATACACCTTTGAGAACATCTTTTTCTCTCAAAAGGAGAAGAAAAACAATGATGAATAGAAAAAGAATCTATACTTTCTGATGGATTGGAAGCTCTTATTGGAGCATGATATTTAATTTACGGATTTGAACAAACCTATAACTTTATTCGTCAGACCATTCGAAAAAACTTAGAAGAATTCATAGAAACAGATTGTAAAAGTTATAAATCTCTTATCCAAGAACGAGCACAAGGGAATGGTCTTCCTCTTCCAAGTTATCATACAAGAGAAATGAATGAAAAAGGAGAAAAATTATTTGAATCAGAGCTTATAATCAACAATACCCTCTATGGTAAAGGTCAAGGGAAAAACAAGAAAAAATCACAAGAAGAAGCAGCAAAAGACGCCTATCTCCAGAGAGAACACATATTTTGAATGCTATAATCACTACACATACTCGACCATAAGAAATAGTGTTATATACATTACTCTTGCATTAATTAGTAAATTTAGATATAAAATAAAAATAATATTATTTATTTTTCTTGTGATATAGTAGAATGAAGAAACAACAAATCTGACTTTTCAAAATTATTAAACATTCATTTTTCTGGATAGCGGTATCTGTTATGATGATGATCGGAAGTATTGTGTTGTTTGTTGTAAACGCAAGACTCTCTATTGAATTTACTGGAGGTATTGATCTTACTATCAACGAACTCAACAATGAAGAAAACCTTGTATCTGCACTGAAAGATGGTCTCACGGCACAAGGATTTAATCAGCCACAAATCAATATTGAGAAAGAAGGAACAAATACGAGTCTTCTTGTTTCTCTTCCTTTTGAAAACGACGAACAAGTCAAAGAAGTAAGTAGTGGTGTAAATCAAATTCTTCTCAATCAATGATTTATCTCAAGTCCTGATGCTATTGTCGGTTTATCTCTCAACGGACCTAGTGTATCATCATACATGAAATCAGGAGCCATTAACGCTATCATAGTCGGACTCATTCTCATTTCAATCTACATTATGTTCTCTTTTGCTAGTGTAAGAAAACATATATCCCCTCTTGTGTTAGGATGAGTTACTATCCTAACAATGTTGTTTGATACCAGTATTGCATTATGAGCGTATGGATTATGGATGGCATTTAACAGTACCGTTACCGTAGACACGATCTTCATTATCTCTATCCTTACCATTATGGGTTATAGTATAAATGATACTATTATTATTCTTGATAGAATTAGAGAAAATATTGCAAGACAAAGTGATTCTCTTGACAAAGGAACAGTGTTATATGGACAACTCGTTGAAGATAGTATTTGGCAAACTATGAGAAGGTCATTAGGAACTGGTGTAACGACATTACTTGTAACTCTGACTATGTTTATCTTTGGTACTGATATGTTGCAAAAATTTGCATTTACTATCGCTATAGGAATCATAGCTGGAACATATTCATCTCTCTTCTTCGCTTCTCCTATGACGTATATCTTCCTTAATAAATGGAAGAAAGAATTAAAAAAACTATAGAACTACCCTAAGGTAGTTTTTTCTCTTTTATATTCATAATTATACATTACCAATGCATAAGAAAATCATTATTATAATTACACTTTGTGTTGTAGCAATCTTCAATGCTGCTTATTTAACACATCTAGCATATTCAGAATTAGCTGGACCATCATTTTGTGATATTAATAGTACATTATCATGTAATAGTGTCCTTGCTCATCCAGCCGCACAAATCTTTGGAGTACCATTTCCTGTCATTGCATTACTTGTTTATCCTCTATTACTTATCATCAGTATTTTATGATACACAAAGACAATCACAAGTCATCGAACACGACTTCGTCGATTATCACTATGAGGAATACTTTTCAATTCGTATGTAATTAGCCAAGAAGCATTTGTAATCAAAGCATTTTGTCCATTATGCCTTATCTGTACTGCTATTATCATCACTATTCATATACTTACTTATAATAACAAAGCTAGTATTAATCAAAATCAAGAAATTATTGAAGCATAATCAGTACAAAACTTGTCATCAAAGACAGGTTTTTTATTGTTTTAAAAAAAGATTTGTATATACTATAGAACAATGAGAATTATAGCAAAAAATAAAAGAGCATATTTTGATTACGATATCGATCAGACACGAGAAGCTGGTCTTATTTTGCAATGACACGAAGTCAAAGCCTGTAAACTCGATCACTGTACGATAACTGAAGCTATTATTAAAATTGATGAAAAAAATAAAATATTGAATATCATCAATATGGATATTCCACTATACAGTAAAACACAACACAACCTCGCTCCCTGATATATACCCAAAAGACCAAGATGATTGCTCCTCAATCAAAAAGAACTCACTCGTATTTATGCATCATTGAAACAAGGATGAGGATATACAATCATACCGCTTGAACTCTTTGAGACAAAAAATCGTAGACTCAAACTCAAGATAGGTCTAGCGAAACTTCGTCGTAAAGTAGAGAAAAAACAGATCTTAAAAGAAAAAGACACCGATAGACAGATGAGAAGAGAGATTAGGGAATACTAATCAAAAGTTATCACCTCTACCCTCTCTCCTTGATAAAAATATCACTTACTATCCTTAGCATCATAACCATCACCATCAGATAGTACTTCAAAGTTCTCACGATCTACTCACTGTAAGATACGATGTATATTACCGTCAGAGTATACAATTTTTTCTTTATCTTGAAGATAAAATGAAGTAAGAACCTCTACACTACTAGGATCAATATCATCAATACGATCACCCAACATATAGACATGATTGGTGTCTTTAGCATAAGGTATGATATTATAATAACGTAATGAATACAATGACTGAAAAGAGTCTGCATCAGCACCAACAATCTGAGTATGTTGTCCTTCCCAAGTATAATAAACATTACTAGTATTTTTCATATATACTCATCAAGGAAGTACTGATGGAACGTCTCCACCTGAAAAAAATAATTTTCCATCTTTATAAAGATTATTCTTATCTCTCGACCACGACTGATCTATAGGAGTAAATGTTTCATAGTGTATTCCTTGTAGTTCAGTTTTTGTTATAAAATTATTAGGATCAGAAACAAAAAATATTTTTTTCTGACGCTCATCTCGTACGTAATATCTGAGAATATCAGAAAGCCCATCACGTTCATATGGTTGTAGAGGATAATTATAATGTCGCTCTTGAGGATAAAATGCATTGTGAGCAAGCACTATAGCTTCTTGGTGTTGTTCTTGTTCAATATTGGCAGATCTTTGTTGATAAGCATAGACACTTCAAGCCAACACTGTTACACCAACCATTCAGAGAAAAATTTTCTGGAGCATTGTCATATTTTATATAAATCAATATAATAATAATGACATTTTGTAAAAAAGCAAATTTTATGATACAAAAAAATGAGGAAAGAAAACCTTCCTCATTCACTAATAACCAAACATTAAAACTTAAATAGTTATTGTTCCACCACTAGGAGAAAACGAGATTCCTCCACCTAATTTTAATACATTTTTCATGATTTCTAAAATTTTTTGTTAGACATTTATTTTTGTACAATAATAGTATATATCAAGATGAATAAAATCAAGATATTCTTAGCATTGAATTTACAATCATAAACTATATACTACATCAATAAAGTTTATTATCCTGTTGTATACATGACTCCTTTTAAACAGATATTTGCACAACTTCTTGCTCCTCATCTCCCAGAATTATCAGTTGAAGAAATTATTAATCTTATCGAGGTACCACCTCAAGGATTATGAGCTGATCTTGCTTTCCCTTGTTTTTCTCTTGCTAAGACACGTGGACAATCTCCAGTTCAGATCAGCGGAGACATAGCCAACACAATTCAAAAAACTCCCAACACCAATCAAAACACAACAAGTAAATGACCATACATCAATATCTCCTTTGATCCGCTGTTTGTTATAGAAAAAATCAAAGAGTTTAACACTCATAACTCTACACTTTCAACTCCGAAGGGATTAGTTCTCATCGAGTCTCCAAGTCCCAACACCAACAAACCACTGCATCTGGGTCATGTCAGGAATATGGTTTTGGGTAATGTACTTGCACGTAGTATGACTCATGAGTGATATGATATCCAGAAGGTAGAAGTAGTAAATGATCGTGGTATTCACATCTGTAAATCAATGCTTGCCTATAAACTCTGGGGAAACAATGCAGAACCTGACAAAAAATCTGATCACTACGTAGGTGACTGGTATGTTCGCTATGCGAGTGAAGAAGAGAAGAATCCAGAACTGAAAGAACAAGCCCAATCTATGCTTCGTGACCGAGAAGATGGAGATCCAGAAGTTCGTGCGTTATGGAAAAAAATGAATAAGCGAGCCATTGATGGTATTAGAGAAACGTATACGAGATATTGAACCCATATCGATGATGCGACGTTTGAGAGTGATGTGTATCAAGACGGAAAAGAAGTAGCAGAACAAGGATTAGCAAAAGGCGTCTTCGTACGTGATCCTAAAGGAAATATTGCCCTTCCCTTACCCATCAATAAAGAAGAGACAAGCTACTTTGTCGTCTTAAGATCAGATGGAACAACACTCTATGCAACCCAAGATCTAGCCCTCGTAGACAAAAGGTTTAAAACCTATCATATGGACAAGATGGTCTATGTAGTTGGTAACGAACAAGACGACTATTTTAGAGCATTATTCAAATGCTTCAAAGCACTTGACTATCCTTTCGCTTCACAGTGTCATCATCTCTCATATGGAATGATTGAACTACCTAACGGAAAGATGAAATCGCGTACAGGAAATGTTATCGACGCAGACAATCTTATCGAAGAACTTCACCAAGAAAGTGTTGAAGAAATCACAAGGAGAAATCCTGACCTCGATGAACGTACCGCCCATGAAAGGGCCGAAAAGATAGCACTCTGAGCGATCAACTTCTTTATGATCAAAACAGATCCAGCGAAATGATTTGTGTTCGATCCAGCAGAATCTCTTTCTTTTGAGGGTGAAACAGGTCCTTATATTCAGTATACCTATGCGCGTATATGATCTATTATTACAAAAGTAAAAGAACTTGGAACTAACAACCAAAATGAAAAAAAACTTGAAACCAATAACCAAGATGAAAAAGAACTTGAAACCACCAAGCAACTCTATTTCCATCTCTGATCTCAAGATGAGATCATCAGTAAATCAAACACTGAGTATAAACCAAGCACACTGGCAAGATATACACTCGATCTATGTCAGATGATCAATTCTTTCTATCAACAATATCATATTATCAATCCTGGCGATCTTAGTCTCACCCAAACTCGTGGTCAAGTACTTCAAGATGTCCATACAACTTTAGGCAATATGATGAATATACTCTGAATACCAAGAATTGATACCATGTAACACTACAATCTTTTATTTATTATCCTTATCTCTTATGAAAAACTTCTTACTTATACTCCTTGCACTTGTTGTCTGATGATGAATCGGTTATATTGCAAATCAACAACTTACTGAACACAACACTATGGATCATACTAATGAACCAACACCTGAACTTATCATAGAAATTCCAACAACAGTTACAGGAGCGACAGAAACTTCTCCTATTACTGTCAATGGTGTAGCTGTTGAACTTGAAGGAAAAAGAATTATTTCTGGTGCAAAACTTATTGATACAGAACTTGATAAAAAAGCTGATTATTTTGATCAAGTACAAACAGATCGTATCTCCAACTATAGTGGATACAAACTGATCGAAATAGTACCATCTCTTGATACTCCTGTATGTACCAGACAAACCAAAGAACTTGAATCTGCTGCTAAACTTTTTCCAACCACTCCAATCCTTATCATATCAAATGATACGCCTTTTGCGTTACAAAGATTCTGTGCAGCAAATGGAATAAGTAATATTCATGTATTTAGTGATGCTCGTACGAGACAATTTGGTAGATCAAACGGATTATTTATGCCACAATACGGACTTCTTGCTCGTGCCATCATGATTGTTGACAACGATATGAATGTTGTGTATATCGATTATGCTGAAGAAGTAACTCATGAACTTGATCTTATGAATGCTCTTGCTTATCTCAAGAAACTTACCACAACTCAACAATAATATATCATAATTTAGTATAATTAGGCTCTTTTTATGAGAGCTTTTTTTTGATCGTATTGTTTTTTTCAAAAAAAAGAATATAATTCTGACAGAATTTTATAGTATATTATTGATATATGATAGAACATGAAGTAAAGGTATTAGATATTGATGCTCAACTCGTCATGAAACAGCTCGAAAAACTCTGAGCTGAACATTATCATACCGTCTTTATCAAAGATTGGTATTATGATACTAAGGATGATTCCTTGCGCAAACAAAATCAACGTTTGAGAATTCGCTGTGAAGACAATACTATTGTCATTACTAAAAAAACAAAATATGAACATGATTATACCAAATCAATGAAAGAAGACGATATAACCGTTAAAAGCGTGAAATATGCCAAGAAACTCCTTGAAGAAGAACTTTGATTAGTCTGTAAAAAGTATAAAGAAAAAAAAAGAGTAACATACAAACGAGAGAATGCGCTTTTTGATTTCGATTATTACGAAGATATGCCTCCTGTACTAGAAATAGAAGGAGAGTCTCCTGAAGATGTGATGGATATTGTGCGTCGTCTTGGTCTCCATTTTCATCCACAGGTTAAACGATGAAGCAGAAGACTCTTCAAACACTATGGAAAAAAACATTTGTAAAACAAAAGTCAACTCAACTCAACACTGTAACATCAGTGTTTTTTTGAAAAAAAAAGAATTTATCTATACTTATATCAGAAATTTATCACTATTCACCATTCTATGAAAGTTCTCTTTCCTCGTCATATCAAAAAATGATTTCTTTCAAGCATGACCTTTACTGTTTGACCTCTTACTATCAGTATTGTACAACTCTTTGTATTAGCTCTTGGAATAGCAGGATCGTTTGCTGTTGCAAATTTTTTGATTAAAAATGGAAATCATAAAGTTATTGCTATTGCTTGAGCAGCGCCACTTACACTTATTGCTTTTGCTATTGCTTTCTTCGAAGTATCTGAAATGTGATTATTAGAGTTTTTAGCGAAAATGGCTAGAACTCATTTTTTTGACACAACGACAAAATATCAAGTCAACGTCAATAAACCAGATAAAATCGATCTCCTCATCAAAGAAATTCATAGTGAAGAACAAACGCAAAAAATAACCTTCAAAACTCAAAAATGACTCCTTAATGATGATACAGAAGATAAAATTAGAGAAAGTGGATTATTATAATGTTATAATATATATCAATATTATTTAAAATTACAAAATAGATGAGATCTAAATTTATTCCGAATAGTTATATAAGAGAAACAAAACCTTGAACAAAAAATCATGGCTTATATATTTGTGTTACAGAAAAATGAAAAGAAATAGCAAATACACTAAATCATCATGAATATAATTATCTCAAAAAAAAATTGATAAATATTACAACAAAAAAGAAAGATAGAGATTATTATATACAACAGATCTTACTTTTTGTAAAAAGATTCGGTACAACATTACAAAATATTAATATACAAGAACAAACAAAGCCACCACACAATGATGCAGTACATACAGACAAATCTTTTATTATCACTATATGAGAAAATAAATTCTTTGTAAAAATAGCATTCAATAGTGATGATATATATAATGGATATAATGAATCTATATGATTATGATATAGCAAAGAATTATTACATGATATATTACAAACTATAAATGCTAACTCTATAAATATACACATAGAGATATTAGAGTCTCTTTATGCTGTATATAATAAACATAATAATTGTTCTCTTATTATTACTCCCTATAAAGAATGATATGAATCATTGGAGAAAGTATGGCACAATAAATCTTCAATGAATATCAATACTCGTCAAAAAGAAAAAATAATAACATATATTACAACATTAGAAAAAACTCTACAACAATCAATAATAGGAGACATAAAAGATATTCTAGACTCAAGAAATATTTTAATTAAAAAAAACAACAAATGACATATTAATCTTATACTCACCGACCCTTATATAAAAGACAAACACACAGACAATATTCATAGTATACTAATACAACATCAGTAATTTTATATTTATTCTTAACTATTGTGCAACTCTCAACTGTCAAAATATCCAATATTCTTTCATTTCCTTACGTAGAAAATCTTACTTCAGTTGAGGGAATAAAATTTCATAATCATGAAAATGGTATTACGAATATTCTTATAGGACCAAATGGTTCAGGAAAATCTAACCTTCTGGATATTATTTCATCAGTATGGAAATATGGTATTACAATTGATTATGAGTTTGATAAACATAACCAAATCATCACAAAACTCCCATCACCATCTCACCATCTCAAACAATTTCGTGGTCAGGAAAATCTCTCTTCTCATATCTATATATCGATCTATCTGAATACTGATGATATCAGCAACTTACTATTTGTTGCTCATAATTCTAAAGAAATTAATACTATTATTCACGAACACAAACTCGATACTATCTTTCCACAAATAGATAGTGAAATTATTACAACACTTCACAAAGTTCCTTTTTATATAACATTAGAAGAAAATAATAATCTTATTCTTGAAGAACATACTGATCCTATTATCAAATTTGTACATCTGTATTTTCAAAATTTTGAACTTATTCAACATTGTATTAGTATTTATAATACAACAAACAAATTATCACGACAACCACTCCGCAATACTTTTGCATTTATAACAAACGATTATAATTATGCTGATCCATCAAATAATAAACCACTTCGTTTATTATTACAAAAGTATCATAACCTGACATCATTCGAAGAACAAAGTAAAAGTCTGATTCAGCATTTTTTTCTTGAAGCAATAAATACAACACTTGTACGTTATACAACACTTACTCTCATTATACAACAAGATCAAATACTCTTTCAGTCTCCATCATGATACAATTATGAATTTCATGAATTAAGTTCTGGTGAACAATCCTTTATCCGTCTTATATTTCTTATCTATAGTCATGATCTTCATAATGGGCTATTAATTATTGATGAACCAGAACTGCATCTTCATCCTCAAGCACAAAAAGAATTTCTGAAACTTATTGAAGAAATGATATGAAAGCAACATATCCAAACCATTATAGCAACACATTCTCCGTCACTTGTTACTGCATATAATATTCATAATGTATTCCGTTGTACCAAAATTCAAGGTGAAACAAAAATCTATTCCAATCCTCAACAAGGAAAACAGTCAGATTCGACTCTTTTACAACTTCTTAAATTTGATGCTATTGCAAAGGTATTTTTTGTTGATACTATTATTCTCGTAGAAGGAGATACAGATCTTTATTTCTTTTCTCATTATGTAGAATATCTTTCTACGTTGCCAGAGTGGCAAAATCGTATCAAAAATTACGAAATTATTGCTATTAGTGGAAAATGATCAGTAGGAAAATGGAAACATTTTTTGAAAAAATACAAAACAAGTGTATTTTATATAGGAGACTGGGATAATATCACAGAATTTGGAATCTTATCTCATCAGGAGATTCATGCATTACAACAAGAACGTTCAAATAATAATAAAGGAAGTAAATATTGATCAACTGTAGATTTTGTACATACAAAAAAACCAAAACTTGCACAACATATCGACAATGGAATTAATAATCTTTATCAACATAATACATTTATACTTCATCATGGAGATCTTGAAAGTTATCTTTGATTACAAGATAAGGGTCTTGATGATACGGTATATTTCTGTACTCATCAATTTTCACAATGGCTGCAAAATCCTCACTATCAAGAAAAAAGAGAAGAACTTCTCTCTATTATTGAACATATTTTTACAGAAAAAAAATAAATAATTACTCATTAAAAATAGTTTTTCACATTTTTGTAAAAACATTGTAAAAAACAATAGCGACTTTTTTTCTCATTATGATATTCTGTACACATTTTCACATTCTGTTAATTCTTTGTGAAAACAAAAAAAGATAGTACTATTATAGACTATCTTCTGTTTTATCATAGTTTTTACAATCTAATCTTATTATTACTATTATAATTTTTTAAATAAATTTATAATATATAATAAGCGAAGAGATGATATGAAAATATAATTATGTTATGATTCATAAATCTTTAAGCATATTATATGATTTGCCATCTTCTTTTTTAGCATGAGCATGAGCAAGTTCTATAGCATCAATGTCTTTAATATGTGTTGTTGGAGTAATATTGAGATTTTCTGTTATTTCTTTAATATATTGATTGGTGTTGTTTTCATGAGGTGGTGCGTATTTATACATATATTCTTTGAGTGTCATAGTAGGTTTATATATTTTACTTCCTCATGCTTGTATGTTTTTTATTTTATTTATTAATGCCTGAAATCATTCTTGTGGACTCTCAAATCTTGTAAATCTTTCTCCTTCAATTTTAGATCATCCAAAACTAGTATCCATAATATTTCCAGGATTAAAATTTCTTACAGCTGCTGTTTTACCATATTTAGCAATTGCTTCTTCTCTTGTAATATGAGATCATAGACTAAGAAATTCATCTTCATTGTTTTTATTCTTTATATTTCATTCTTCTTTTTTTATATCTACTCCTGTAGAAAATACTAATCATGAGAGAAGATAATTTGCAATTTGCAATTTCCCCTTTCCCTCTTGTATCATATTTGTTATCTGTTCTGGTTGTACTAATCCATCTTTTCCTAACCATACAGCAGAACATATTTCATTAAGATTTTTGTCTATAAAAGATTTATAGTCTGATAGTTTTTCAGCATTAAGAATGATATTTCATTCTTTATCTTGTGTATAATATTGTTCACTATTACGAAAACTTTCATTACCATTATTATAAAGTTTTTGAAATATTCAAGGATTGATAAAAAAGCTTTGATCTGACTCGAGTGATGTTGTGATTGCTTTTTTGAGTATTTCTTCACTCGGAAGTTGTTGATATATTTCTTCTTTTGTTATTTTATGATCAGTATACCACTGTGTATCAAGATTATCGAACACTGCACTAAACTCTTTACCTACTGTGTCAGAAGGATTGTTTTTCATATATTCTATAGCTTGTAACAATCCCGCTTTCTGAGATTCTGGTGCTTTTTTATTGAGATCTTTGATATTATTTCTACTTTCATATCTCGATAAACTTCCAAATCACAGAATCGAAGCAATAAAATTCAGGGGTTTCTCAAACCAACTTCATTTAATTACTTCACTAAGTGGTTTACCATCATGAAACATACTAATTATCTGACTAACTTGATCATATAATCCTCCAAAGGTAGATTTAAGAGTAGATCTGGATTCAAGTATTTTTGGTCAAAGAATTGATACCTTGGTCATAAGTTTATGTGCATTATCTCCGTATGAAGTAGCAAGTTTTTCTATAATTTGAGCACTATTAATTTGTCATTGTTGTTGAATATCAAAATAATCTTCAAATGTTCCTATATGTTCAGGCCTTTGATTTCAAGGAGAGAGGGTATGTTTTTTGAGTAAGCGTACAAATCATTCTGGTGATTGAAATGCTTCATTTTGGGATATTTGTTTGTTTGGATCTCAACAAAGTTCTTTAGTATAAATATCCATTCATTCAGTAATATGAGTAATTGCAGACATCTGTTCTTTAAAAGATGTGAGATGTTTAAATATTCCCATAAGATCACTTGCTTTAGATAACAGTCCATTTATTCAACTTCAGACTTGTGCAACCTCTTTTATCTGTCATGTAGATAATCCATTGAGCCAGTCAGTAAAATAAAGAGAAAGACCTGTTTTCATATTTTGTAGTAAAGCAGGTTCTTGTTGTATTTTTTCTTGAAGTTCTGGAGATAAAGCTCAAAAAGCAAATTCTCACCATATTTTTTCTATTTTTCATGACCAAGTTTCTATAGTTTCTGGTTGTTGAAGATATCATTCTATTTTTTGTAATGTCTGAGGATATTCCTGAAGATATTCTACAAAAGATTTACCATAATTATTTGGTTTTTCTATATTATTTTTGAGTGTATTAAGTTGTTGAATAGAGTTATTATCGATTTTTTCATGAGAAAAATCTACTTTATATTTAGTATTATCTATACTTCATTCAGTAGGAGATGTATTTTCAAACAACTTTGGCTCCATTTCAATATTATTAAGTATTTAAATAAAAATTCTCATTATCATAAATATATTGAAAAAAACAAATATGTAAAAATACAATATAAGATTACGTCTTATCTCTATTGACATTAAATCATAATACATGTTTTTTTGATAAAAAAAAGAAAATTAATAAAATCTCTTGATTTTATGTATAAAAATTGTTATAACATCTCTTGATACTTCAAAAAAGTATATTCTTATATGCACCTATGCGAGCATGATGTAGTTGGTGTAGCATAGCAGACTTCAGCTCTGCTCGTACGGGTTCGAGTCCCGTTGCTCGCTAGTTATCTACAATAACAATTCCTATGGGCGAGTGGCAGAGTGGTCAATTGCAAGGGACTGTAAATCCCTCGGGGCAACCCTACGTAGGTTCAAATCCTACCTTTCCCAAATTCTATATTATTCTTATCTCTTAGAGATAATGATATAGTAAAAAATTATAAATTAATTTCAAAGCTTTGAAATATAATTTACCCTATTTGATCAAGGGGATTTATCGTTTCGATAGATTGTTGATATAAGAATCTTTCTTATTCACGATCAACATGAGATAATATATTTTACTAGTATTGTCCATGTCTATTATTATACTCAAACTTTGGGTCCTTAGCTCATTTGGCTAGAGCGCCTGCTTTGCACGCAGGAGGTGATCGGTTCGACTCCGATAGGATCCATTCTTTTCGTGTTTTGTTTTGAAGACTGGGATTTTGTCCTCATAGCTCAATGGATAGAGCAGTAGCCTTCTAAGCTATTGACCTAGGTTCGATTCCTAGTGAGGATACCATTTGGTATGTTCTCGTGGTCTAGTGGCTATGACGCTACCCTCTCACGGTAGAAATCGTGGGTTCGATCCCCACCGGGAACGATTGTTGTTTATTTTATTATTAGTATTGTATGGTTCAACTACCTCCTCAAAAAACTTCTCAGTTTGTTGGATCTCGTCCTGCTACTGGGTCAGTAAATAATGGAGTGAGACCATCTCAAAGTTCTGTGTCGCAGAATTCTACTATTACTAAGAGAGAAACAAAAACTCAAAATTCTGACCCACAAAATGTTGTTTACATTAATGATAAGATTAAAGCATTTGAAGTGATAGTTATTACTGATGATGGTGAAAATCTTGGAAAAATGAAAAGGTTTGATGCATTAGCATTAGCTCAAGAACAGTGATTAGATCTTGTTCAGTTGTCATATAATCCTATTGATAAAGTTTGTACTGCAAAAATTACTGACTTTGGAAGATATATGTATGATAAAAAGAAAACAACAAAAGAAAAAAAAAAGAGTGCAAATAAATGAATGAAACAGATTAAATTTGCTTATGGAATTTGAACTAATGATCTTCTACTAAAAGTTAAGAAGACAAAAGAAATGTTAGATGAAGGTTATACGGTAAGAATATTTGTACAATTAAAATGAAGAGAAAATATTTACAAAGATAAAATTATTGAAAAATTGCTCTTTGTACAAGAACAGTTGAAAGACGTTGCTAAATCACAATCTCCATTACCAAAACAAGATAAAAACACTTATTCATTTGTTTTCATGGGATTGTCTAAAAAATAATATCTTTAATTTATTATATTATGCTATCAATGAAATTGAAGACGCACAAAGGAACTGCGAAAAGAATCAAAGTTACTAAATCAGGTAAATTGATTCATTCTAAAGCAGGAAGAAGTCATCTTCGTGTAAGAAAATGAAATAATCTTGATAAACTATCGTTTGGAAAAGAAATTCATAAGTCTGAATATAGAAAATTAAAAGCTTTACTTCCCTATTCTGCATAATTATTCATGGTAAGAGTTACAAACGGTCTTCAGAGACATAAAAGACATAAAAAATTCAGAAATCTAGCAAAGGGGTTTAGATTGTGAAGAAGTTCTGTATATAAACAAATAAGACTTGCTCTTGTTAAACAAGGACAACATGCCTATGTTGGTCGTAAAGAAAAGAAGAGAGTTCAAAGACAAATTTGGATTGAAAGAATTTCAGCTGCATTAAGAGAAAAGGGATTAAAATATAGTACATTTATTGCGCAAGCAAATCAAAAAAATGTAATTCTAAATAGAAAAATTCTGTCAAATATTGCAGTTGCTTTCCCTACTGTTTTTGATTCTATTGTTGCTAGTGTTACTAAATAATTTCCTTAGTGTAATATAATTCTAGGATTGGTGGTTTATTATAATGCTGCTACCTAGGGTTTGTGCCGGGGTGGTGGAATTGGTAGACACGAAGGACTTAAAATCCTTTTCTCTTAATTGAGAGTGCCGGTTCGATTCCGGTCCCCGGCAAACTTCCTTCTTAGTATTTCTTATATTATACATAATTAATATTTATATATTATACTCTATATTTCATGTGATTTGTAATCTATAGAACAGGTGATCTTAATAATAATGAAAGAATGATCTCGTTCTTTAAAAAAGAATTATATGCTTCCCATCTTATGGAAAAAGCAAAAAAACAAAAACATTATGGTACAAAATTCTATAGAAAATCTGTGGAATATAAATTTCCTGGATCAAGAAGATATATAAGATTAAGAGCACTTGTTTCTGATGCTTATAGAAAAAATAAAAAGAAATACAATACTCTTTCTCAACTTGGTAAAGTGTTGTAATTTGTTTTGTTTTGAGTTGAAAAGTTTATTTATTTACTATTAATTAATAGTTATGTACGCAGTTGTTGAATTACAATGACATCAATATATTGTATCACAAGGTTTAGATCTTGTTGTTGATAAATTAGATTTTGAAGTTGGTAAAAATTTTGATGTTCGTGTTTTGGCTCTTTTTTCTGAGGATGGTAAACAAACTACACTTGGTGCTCCATTTGTTGATGGTGCAAGTGTTGGTTTTGAAGTGAAAGCTCATCAAAGAGGTGAAAAAATAAGAGTATTGAAATTTAAAAGAAAAAATAGATATGAAAGAAATTTTGGACATAGATCATATCAAACTGTTTTAACCGTTACTACAGTGAATGGCAAATAATTCTGATTTAGAATTTATTGGTGAGGTTGTTGAAGTATTACCAGCAAGAAGGTATCTTATTCGTCTTGTTGAGATGGATGTGATAGTCGAATGAACTATGTCTGGTAAAATGAAACTCAATAAAATAACTGTTATGGAATGAGATTATGTAAAAGTTGAATTGAGTGAATACGAAATGTCAAAAGGACGTGTTGTCTATAGATATAAGGACCCTCAACAAGCTCTTGCTGCACTGAACACTTCTACAGAGTCAGAAAATGATGTTTTACAATCAGCTGCATAGAGAAATATCAACAAACACCACTTTATTTGTATTATTATAAGGTATAGTATGAAAGTTATGACATCAATTAAACCAATTTGTTCTGGATGTATCTTGATTAAGAGAAAATCTAAATCAGGAGTATTGAGACTTTACAGATATTGTAAAACAAATCCAAAACACAAAGCAAGACAGCATTAATTTTTTAATTTTGTATATAACAATTATTATGTTTAGACTTATGGGTCATGTTATTCCAGATAATAAATCAATCTGGATTGGACTTACAACTATCTATGGAATTGGTAGACCAAAATCATTGACTATCTTAGAGGAGATTGGTATTGATTTTATGACGAAAGTAAAAGATCTTACTGATGAACAAGAGAAAAAGATTTCTGAAGCATTAAAAGATATGGTTTTGGAAAATGATCTCAAAAGAGAAGTAATGACTCATATCAAAAGATTGAAAGAAATTAAGTGTTATAGAGGTATGAGACATAATTTAGGTCTTCCAGTAAGAGGTCAATTGACAAGAAAGAATGGAAGAACAGCTAAAAAACTTCTTGGAAGAGCAAGGGTAAGACCTGTACTTAAAAAATAATTCAATTCATTTATAATATTACTTTATTTTATTTGTCCGTTATTCGATGGCAACTCAAAAAAAGACTGCAGTAAAGAAAAAAAAAGATATAAAAATTTCTACTGGAGTGTTACATGTACATACAACTAGCAATAATACTATTGTAACACTTTCAGCAACTGATGGTGCTTCTGTAATTAGTGCTGGTGCTGGTACTCAATGATTCAAAGGATCTAAAAAAAGCACACCATATGCTGCAGAAATGCTTACAAAAGAAATCTTGAAAGAAGGTAAAACATATGGACTCGATCATGTTGGTATTGTTTTCAAAGGTACTGGTATGGCAAGAGAAGGTGTTTTTAAAGCAATCAATGAAACAGGATTGGTTGAAATTGATTACATTCATGAATCTACTCCTATCCAATTTGGAGGGTGTAAAAGAATTAGACCTAAGAGAAATTAATATTATATTCTAAACTGTTATTTTTATTCCAACAATTGTTAGTGGTATGAGATATACTGGACCAAAAATGAAACTTTGTAGAAGAGAACAAAAAAATCTTTTCTGACCAACAAAGTATAATATCGATAAAAATACATCATTGCCTGGAAAATCAGGAAGAGCAATGGTAAGACTTTCTGAATATGGAAAACTTCTAAGAAACAAACAAGTACTTAAAAGAATGTACCAAATGTCAGAAAAGCAATTTTCTAGAATGGTAAATGAAACAGCACTAAAGCTTTCAAAAAACAAAGGAATGACTCATGATGCTGCGTTGTACCAACTTCTTGAAAGAAGAGTGGATGCTGTTTTGGTAAGAGCTGGTGTTGCAAGTACTATTATGCAAGCTAGACAAATGATTACTCATGGTCACTGGTTGTTAAATGGGATAAAACATAATATTCCATCATATTATATCAAACCAGGAGATGTTCTTACTGTGAGAAAATCATTACAAAATTCACCTCTCTATTCAGCTACTGCAAACCATAGTCAGAATATTCCATTTTGGATTACATCAAACCCTTCTGCTATGTCTATTGAATTAAATCAATTACCAACACATGAAGAAGGTAAAGAACTTCCTGCTGATCTGTTGAAAGTTATTGAATTCTATGCGAGAGTGTAATTGTTTGTTCTTCCTACATTGATTTTATCTTTACTCTATTTCACACACATGCTTGATCTACAAAAGTATATTGGTTTCCCAAAGATAATTGTAGATACTGTAGATGAAAAAACTACATCTTATGATCTTCAGTATCTCCCTAGAGGGATGTGACATACACTCGGTAACGCATTTAGAAGAATTATGTTAGCGTATGATATGGCTGCATCAGTAACTGGTATGAGTATCCGTGGGGTTACTCATGAATATCAAGTTGTTGATGGTATAAAAGAAAGTGTGATTATTATTATGTTGCATGTTAAAAAACTTCGTTTCTTGGTTGAAGGTGATGAAAAAGAAATAACTGTATCTCAAACATTTTCAGGTGTTGGTGTGTACACATCAGATGATCTTAAGTTGCCTGCAGGTGTTGAAGTATTAAATGAATCTGAATATTTATTTGAAATTACAGATCCTAGTCAAAAATTAACTATTGATTTCAGAATTGAAAAGGGATACGGCTATTATAGTATCGAGTTCCTAAGAAATAGACAAAAAGCAAAAGAAGAATCTGAAATTGATATGATTCTTATTGATAATGACTTTAGAGTTATTGATTCTGTTGTCTATGATGTTGAAGAAGTTATCGATGACGTCAATGGTTCTACAAAAGATAAGCTTATTATTACTATTAGTTCTCAATTCCCTAAATACTCTCCTCAGAAATTTATGGCATTTGCTGGTGAAGTTCTGTCTAGTTATGCAAAACTTTTCGTTCTTGATGATATCTATGTAGATAGATCATTATTAGCAACATATTCTGATTTTGAATTAGATGAGAGAGTTGGAAATGAATGAGGTTCTCATATTGAATCTATCAAATCAACTCCTATTGATGCTCTTCCATTATCAGAAAGAACAAGAAATGCTCTTATCAAAAATGGTATTCTCTATGTTGAAGATCTTGAAAAGAAAAAGAAAGGAGAATTGCTTATTATGAAAGGAGTGGGTCGTAAGGCTATCGATGAAATCAATGTGGCGTTAGGAAATCTTGATAAAACATTGGCTGGATAATAGTTACTATCCTATCTACGAATTTTAATTATTTTACTATAATTGTCTCATGAGACACAGAAAAAACAAATTATTGAAGATTAGAGGATCGGTGCAAAGCAGAGATCTTACTATGAGAACTATGCTTACTAATCTTGTAAGATATGGTCATCTTACTACTACAGAAAAGAAAGCCAAGGTTCTTGTGGCATATGCTGATAGTTTTTTTGCTAAACTTGTATCTATGAATACTACTCTTGAATCTTCAACAGCACAAAGAGAGTCTATTAGATGGGTAAAAGCTCGTATCTATGGAAACGATGAAGGTAGAAAAGTTATTCGTGAACTTGTTCCTGCTCTTCTTACAAAGAAGGTTAATTCTGGATTCTTCACTTCTGTAAAACTTTGAAAAAGAATTGGAGATGCTGCTGAACAAGTAAGAATTGAATTCGTACAATAATCTCTCTTTTTCTGTCAGAATATATTATTTACTTATTTCTTGTACACTATTATCATGAATCAATTTACAAAATCAGATCTTAATCAAACACTTTATGTAAAAAAGGATATTGTTGATAAGTCGAGAAAACGATATCAAATTGACGCAACTGGTCTTACGCTTGGAAGACTTGCAGTAGTAGTTACTAATCACCTCGTAGGTAAAGGTAAAGTTACAAACTGTGATTTTTGGGATTCTGGTGATTTTGTGGTAGTTCATAATGTAGATAAGATGGTCTACACAGGAAATAAGGGAATCAACAAAGAATATCATACGTATAGTGGATATAAGGGTCATGTGAAATCCATTAGATTACAAGATCTTATGAAGAAAGATCCTTCTAAGGTATTACGATATGCTATCAAAGGAATGCTTCCAAAAAATAAGCTTAGAGCAAAAAGATTGATGAGATTAAAATCTTTTGTAGGAACATCTACAAAATTTGATTATATGAATCCTACTTCTATTGCTTCAGATTATCTTACAAAATAAGTATCACTTCACTTTATAATTTATTCTTCAATAATTTCTCATGTCTCAATACAATTATAGTATCGGTAGAAGAAAAGAATCTACAGCTGTTGTAAAACTTTATCCACAAGGATCAGGTAAATTTACAGTTAATCACAATGGTAAACAAAAAACTCTCAAAGAATACTTTGGTGGCGCTGCTTATTTGTATGAAAATGCACTTACACCATTTAGTATTCTTGGTAAAGATGTTATCAATCAATACGATGCTGAAATTACTGTATCAGGAGGAGGAATTGCTGGACAATCTAATTCTATCAGACTTGGATTTGCTAAAGCACTTACAGAATCTAATCCAGAATGGAGATTGACTCTTAAACCATACGGGATGCTTGTCAGAGATGCTCGTATCAAAGAAAGAAAGAAACCAGGTCTCAAAAAAGCGAGAAAAGCACCAACTTGGTCAAAGAGATAATTATTCTTTACAAAAAATGAAGATTCCTGACAGATGTCAGGTTTTTTTTTTTATTATTTTTGAAAATATATTGACTTTTTATTTTATATTATTATAATTAATTTATATAAAAAATAAAATATTATGAAAATAAAATTAATTGTTGTTATGGTTTTTATAGGTATTCGTATTTATAGCCAAGAAAAAAGTTTCAAAGTAGGATTTCAGTTAGTTCCAAATGTGACTTTTGTTGAAGGTCAATCAGCAACCTCAGATGTTGCAATAGGTGTTGGTGGTATATATAGTTTTAATAATCAAATTACTACCATTAATACTTATAATTTTAAATATAAGAGTGTGACTTCCGTTTGGAGCTATTCTTTATCTAAAAATATACAACCTTATCTTTTATACAGAGCTTCATTTGATTCTGATATTACTCATTATATTTCTTTAGGTTTAACAACACCTTTAACTAATAATGATAATACATATCTAGGATATATAGAAGTTGGTAGAAATTTGAATAAAAATGTCTTTGTAACCTCTATAGGAATTTTGATACCTATTATGAAAAAAATTACTATTAAATGATTAATCTAGAGAATTTCTCTAGATTTTTTAATTATCTCTATTTTTAAATATTTAATATTTATATTACTATTCTTATTTATTCTATTCAATTAAATATTAAAGAGTTTCAAAAGATAGTCGTTTCTGGCTATTTTTTCTTATCTTGTAAAAATAGTATAAATCACTATATTTGATTATCTTTATTTTTTATTTTAATCTATGGCAGAACTGAAATTTCTCGAGCAATATCTAAATACTCCATCACCGACGTGATTCGAGTCAGAAGGTCAAAAAATTTGGCTTGATTTTCTAAAACCGTATGTGGACACAACCTTTGTTGATGTATATGGGACTGCAGTAGGAGTGATCAATCCGGATGCGCCATATAAAGTAGTGATAGAAGCCCATGCTGATGAGATATCATGGTTTGTGAACTATATCGATGATAAGTGATATATTTATGTCATCCGTAATGGTGGCTCTGATCATCAGATTGCTCCGAGCATGAGAGTGAATCTTCATACCAAGAATGGGCCTGTCATGGGTGTATTTGGTTGGCCTGCTATCCATACCCGTACCCCAGCAGAAGAACCAAAGACAGATCTTCATAATCTCTCTATTGATGTAGGCGCTTCTAGTAAGGAAGAGGTAGAAAAAATGGGTATCCATGTAGGAACTGTGGCGACCTTTGATGCAAATTTTATGATGCTTAATGACCGTTACTATGTCTGTCGTGCGCTCGATAATCGTATTGGTGGATATATGATCGCACAAGTAGCCAAGAAATTAGCAGATAATAACAAAACATTACCATTCTGACTGTATGTCGTGAATAGTGTACAGGAGGAAGTTGGGTTGTATGGAGCTCAGATGATTACTGACACCATTAAACCTAATCTTGCTATCGTTACTGACGTGACCCATGATACATCGACTCCTCTTCATCTGAATGTGAAAAAACATGGTGATCTCAAATGTGGTTTGGGCCCTGTTGTAAGTTACGCACCTAGTGTTCATAATACCCTCCGCGATCTCACCATCCAAGTAGCACAAGACAATAACATAGCATTCCAAAGACAAGCAAGTTCTCGTTGGACAGGAACGGATACGGATGCCTTTGCTTTCTCAAATGGTGGTATCCCATCGACATTGATATCTCTTCCGCTCAAGTATATGCATACAACCGTAGAGACAGTACATAAAGATGACGTACAAGCGACTATTGATCTGATGTATCATACCCTCCTTGCCTTAGATATTACAGAAGATTATAAATATATTACATTATAGTATAAAAAAATCCTACGAATGTGTCAGGATTTTTTCTTTTTAAAATTATTTTTCGTGATGATATTGTTCGAGATAGAGATATCTTCTAATAGCTATAAATGCTAATACGAGTGAAACAAGAGTAAAGATAAATACAGGTATGTTCTTTGCAAGTGCGAATGATCATATAAGAGGACCAACAAACATCACTAAGGATTGAAGCGAACCTAATACACCAACAGCTTCACCTACTTTCGTATGTTCTACTTTTTTTACTATTTCATTATTATATGCTACTTGTAGTAACGATCAAAACGGTACTATAGAAAACCAGCCTATTATAAATATCCATCGTTGGGGAGCTAATAGCATCACCATTACCCCTGGTATCATTCCTAAACTTATAATATTAAGAAGTTGTTTGTTGGTAAAATATTTAATCCAGAATTTTGGTACAATAAGAGCTTGGTTGATAATAGTAATGAGTCATAGTATAGCAAGATAATAACCAATATGTGTTCCTGATATATTAAATCTTTGTTCTGTAATGATAGCCATAATGGATTGGTAAGAAAAACTTGCTATTCCCACAAACAACAATGAAATCATGATCCAACGATAATCAATATGACTAATATATTTCCACAAAACAGGAAAGGGATTGATATTTAATTTCCTTGTAGAACGATGAGAGTTTGTTTCTTTAAATACTGTTAACACTAAAACAATATTAATGGCTGAAAATACCAATCCAAATGTAAAGATAGAGTGTACTGATCCAGTATCCATGAGAAGAGATCCTAACATTGGTCCGATTACGAAACCAAGTCAAAACATTGCTCATAATAATCAAAAATTCTTTTTTCTATCATTTTCATCTATTGATATGTCAGTAAGAATAGCTTGTAGTATAGACATATTACCACCAGTAATTCCATTCACTATTCTTGCGAGAAAATAAGCCCATGGAGCACTAATAAACAAAATTAACCATGATATTGAACTTCAAAAAATAGAAACAACCAAGGGCCATCTTCTTCCATAAATATCACTGAGCTGTCCCATAAGAGGTGCTGCTAAAAATGAACATAATGAGTATGCTACAATACCTAGACTAACAGCGTAATCAGGAAGAGCATAAAGATGCATAAGTTCTGTCATGGCTGGTATCAAAATACCAATTCCTAGTACATCTAATAAAATGCTTACATATACTGCTATTTTTTGTCAATTCATGAGTGTGAAAATTTCAAAATTAAAACTTTTCAGTATACTGAAAATACTTGTATATTACAACAACATAATCCATAAAAATATATTCTATCCATTGAAAGAAGAAAAAAAAATCATATACTCATGACATCTT
Source organism: candidate division SR1 bacterium Aalborg_AAW-1 (assembly GCA_001007975.1). GTDB lineage: Bacteria > Patescibacteriota > Gracilibacteria > Absconditabacterales > Absconditicoccaceae > Aalborg-AAW-1. Next base: position 461,193 of record CP011268.1, read on the forward strand.
ATTTATTACTCTTTCTTTATGAATAATATAGTCCTCGTATGAGCATGATGAACAGGGATGTCGTGATTAGCGATGATGCTTTTTGATATCTGATACAAGAATATCATCTGTATCAATAATATCCAAACGGATTTAACAAACCGTCTTACGCGTCATGGCTTGAAAGTTATTATCTGACATGGAAACTACCAAGTAGATAGTAAAGATTTCGTCATCTATTCAGATATTCAAGCTATTATTGATGGACCAGAGATTACACAATCTCGTAGTTATCAACAATCACCTACTTCCAAACACTATCATATCTGTCTGACTTACAATCAGTTTATTGCTGAAATTTCAAAAAGGTTTCTCACTGTTTGTGTAAGTGGATCAAATGGTAAGACGAGTACAACAGCAATGTTGAGTTGGTCTATGTCACAAATGAATCATGAATTTTGACTTGCGATTGTAGGATGACTGATGCCCAATTTCAATCATCAATGATATGTCCTGAGTCAAAACACTGATATTCAGTCAGATATTCATCATCTTTTTGAACATATTTTCAATCAAAAACATCAGCTCGATTATTCGCTCTTAAAAAAATATACCTTTGTTATCGAGGCGTGTGAACATAGAGAGCACTTTCTGTTGTATGATAGCGATTATGCACTAATTACGAATGTCGAACGAGATCATGTTGATTACTATACAACACTTGAATCCTATCGTCAAGCTTTTGCTGATATGATTAATCAAACGAGACGAGGTGTTGTTGTTACTCCATCGGTTTTACAGTCGTTAGAGTGATATAGATTGACACAAAAAAATATTATTGTTTCTGACCCCTATCATGTTGATACTCCTTACTTGATTGGTTCGTATACGGAGTTGAATGCAGGTATGATTGCATCGTTGTTTGAGATGATGAATAGTGATACGGTTTGATTGGATACTATTCTTTGAAAGTTTCAATGAGTAGGAAGAAGAATGGAAATGGTTGGTAATATCAGAGATAAAATCGTCTATAGTGATTATGGACACCATGCTCCAGCATTAGCTGGAAATATCAAGGCACTGAAAACACAGTTTCCTGATCGTAACATCTGTGCCATCTTTCAACCTCATCAGGCACAGAGAGTGTTGGCTTGACGAGATGATTTTAAACAATCCCTTGAATGAGTAGATACAACTATTATCTATCGTCTTTATACAGCGAGAGAAGATTTTATTACACTTCAGTCTGAATATCCTCGCTTGGCTAGCGTTTCAAGTTTCGATGAGTTGGGAGAACAATTTGCACATGATATGAATGCTGAATATGTGACTGACATAGGTATTCTTAAGACCAAACTTTGACAACTGTCAGATGATTACCTTATTGTCTACTTCTCTGCCTGAGATTTGGATGAGGAGATGAGATGAATTTTATAAGATAATATAAAAATTGATGTCACGAATACCCTTTATGGTATGATTATTATTATTTGAAGTCATTGCAGATATAGGTTCAAAACAGTTTGAGTTGACTAATTCTTGGTATTGGTATCTTGCCGCATTTATTGCATATATGATAGGTACTATGTTTTGGTTATGGTCTATGAAAAATGGAATAGGATTGTGAAGATGAACTATTATTTTTGGTGTGATATCAACTATCTCTACTCTATTAATTGCTTTTGTTTGGTATAAAGAAACAGTAACTACTACTGGTTTGATTTGAATTATCTTATGTGCTGTTTGATTAATTTTAATTGATTGGCAATAATACTGAGATCCTACAATTATGTGAATAGGAGTAAATAAAAATTTACTATCAAAAAGACATAAGTTTATACGTTTCCTATGCAAGAAAAAAATATTACTATTATTTATTTTTTACAACTAGTATTATGTCAGAATCACTAGAAAATAATGTATATATACAATGAGAAATTTTTCCTGATCTTGAACAAGGTAAAAGAGAGCTTCAACAAAATCTTATTGATTCAATAGATGATGAAATGATGGAAAAATTACTATTCACGTTTGATAATAATCATAAATCAATCTATACATTTTTAACAACACCAAATATTTCATTATGAGGACAAGCACCAATTATTAAACTTTGTGCACATGATGATGTTTCAAGACAAGAAGTTTTTGATTTGCTTTGACGTATTGATAATTGAATATTTGCTTAATGATATATTTTGTTTTTATAGAATAATAGTATATACTAATGACAGAGAAAAAAGTTGCATTGATTATTTTAGATGGATGGGGAATTGGTGACGGAGGTCCTGGTGATGCTGTTACACAAGCAAAAACGCCTACTATGGATCATCTTCTTACGCATTATCCCTCTACACATTTATACACCTATGGAGATCATGTAGGTCTTCCGGATGGACAGATGGGTAATAGTGAAGTTGGGCATCTCAATATTGGTGCTGGTCGTGTCGTTTATCAGGATTTTGCAAAAATCAATAAATCAATTCGTGATGGTGATTTTTTTCTGAATCCTGTCTTGCTAGATGCATTTGCTTATGCAAAATATCATAATAAAAAAGTACATATCCTAGGGTTGTTATGAGATGGTGGTGTGCATGCTCATCAAGACCATATTCTTGCACTTTGTCATATGGCACATCAACAAGAACTGAATGATTTGTATATTCATGGGTTTTTAGATGGTCGCGATACCTCTCCACAGAGTGGATTGTGATTTGTACAAAACTTAGAAGAAAAATTACAAGATAAAGAAAAAGTCTGACACTTGGCAACGTTGGTTGGTCGCTATTACGCTATGGATAGAGATACGCGTCGAGAGAGAGTGAAGCTTGCCTATGATCTTCTTGTTCATGGTACGGGTATGTATTATACAAACGCAGCAGATGCTATTCAGGATTCCTATGATGAAGGTGTATTTGATGAATTTATCAAACCAATCATATTGGATCAAAATGCCAAAATTCAGTCAGGAGATGTTGTGATTTTTGCTAATTTCCGTACGGATAGACCTAGAGAGTTGACTATTGCTCTTACTCAGCAAAATTTCCCTGATCATGATATGAAAGCACTTGATCTGTATTTCTGTACAATGAGTAATTATGATAAAACCTATCGTGATATTCATGTAGTCTTTGATAAGGATGATATTAGTATGTGACTTGGTGAAGTAGTCTCAAAGGCAGGACGTACACAACTTCGTATTGCGGAAACTGAAAAGTATCCTCATGTTACGTTTTTCTTCTCTGGTGGAAGAGAGGAAGTTTTTGAAGGAGAAAAACGTATTGTCGTTCCTTCTCCTAAAGTAGCAACGTACGATTTACAACCTGAAATGAGTGCACAAGGAGTAACTGATGCTGTGATGTGAGAAATACGCGACCATCAACCAGACCTTATCGTACTCAATTTTGCTAATCCTGATATGGTTGGACATACAGGAGATATACCAGCAGTGATACAAGCAGTAGAGAAAGTTGATACTTGTTTAGGGGATATTATTGCTCTAGGAAAAGAATATGGATATGAATTTGTAGTGATTGCTGATCATGGAAATGCTGATCAGATGATAGGACAAGACGGTATGCCGCATACTGCCCATACAACCAATCTTGTGCCTTGTATTATCGTGTCAGAACAAAATCTTTCTCTCCAATCAGGGAAATTGTGAGATATTGCTCCTACAATTTTAGATCTGATGAATATACCACAACCGCAAGAAATGGGAGGAGTGAGTTTAATTCAATAATACAAAATAATTTTTATAAACAGCAATATAAAAAAACCATAAAAAGATTGCAATTTTCAAAAAATCCACTATAGTGAATCGTAATAGCACATAACGAGATGGTATCTGTTTTGTGACAAGCTATTCACCCATAAAGTGGATTTTTTTATCGGTTAAAATTCTTATATCACATGGCAAAAATTACAAATCTTTGGGCATTAGAAGTGCTTGATAGTAGAGGAAATCCTACAGTTGAAGTTTCACTCACTCTTGATGATACAACAACAGGAAGTGCTATTGTTCCTTCTGGGGCATCGACAGGTATCCATGAAGCGCTTGAACTTCGTGATGGAGACAAGTCAAGATATCTTGGTAAAGGTGTGCTTAAAGCAGTAGAACACGTCAATACAGAATTGAAAGAAAAACTTATCTGACAGTCATTCGCGTCAGTAAAGGAGCTTGATGATATGATGATAGCTTTGGATGGGACACCAAATAAAGCACGTCTTGGAGCGAATGCTCTTCTTGGTATTTCAATGGCATATTGTGTTGCTTCTGCGAAAGCACAGGGTGTAACCTTATATGAATATTTAGGAAATGGAACTACTCTTCCAGTACCATTGATGAATGTTATCAATGGATGATCTCATGCTGACAACAATCTTGATTTTCAAGAATTTATGTTGGTTCCTGTAGGAGGAAAAGACTTTGCTACCAGACTTCGTATGGGTGCTGAAGTATTTCATAATCTCAAATCTATCCTTAAAGGGAAAGGGTTGGTGACAGCTGTGGGAGATGAAGGAGGATTTGCTCCCAATCTTGCAAGTAATTACGAAGCATTGGATCTTCTTATTGCTGCGATCCAACAAGCTGGTTACACGACCGATGAGATTAAGATTGCTCTCGATGTTGCATCGTCAGAATTCTTTAAGGATGGTAAATATGTCCTTTCTGGAGAAGGTAAAACACTGAGTTCAAGTGAAATGGTTGCGTACTATGCTGATCTTGTTGCAAAATATCCTATCGTATCGATTGAAGATGGATGTGCAGAAGATGATTTTGCTGGATGGGCAGAACTTACAGCTACATTAGGAGATAAGATTATGACTGTTGGAGATGATCTGTATGTAACGAATATTGAAAGACTATCCATGGGTATTGAACAGAAATTAGCTAATGCTATCTTGATCAAATTAAACCAAATTGGAACGGTATCAGAAACGCTTGCTGCTATATCTATGGCGCAAGAAAATGGCATGAATGCAATCATCTCTCATAGATCTGGAGAGACAGAAGATACCTTTATTGCTGATCTTGCGGTAGCAACGAACGCGGGATATATAAAAACTGGATCGCTTTCTCGTACTGACCGTATCGCAAAATATAACCAACTCTTGAGAATTGAAGCTCAATTGAATAAATAATTTCTTATAAGAAAAAGGCTCGGATATTCCGAGCTTTTTTTTAATAATCAATTTTGAAATTGATTTTTGATTTGTTGGTTTAAATTTTCTCCAACTTTTTCGAAACTAAGATCTTCAATGTCTTTTAAAGGTATTTCAGTCAGTTTATTATACCAATTTTTGAAAGAATTTTTTTCACTTATAAAATTAGTGCTGACTAATTGATCTGAATTACAAATTAAACCATTACCACCAATATAATAATTTTTTGGTAATTGTGATTGTAATTTAACCAATTTTACTTGAATTTCATTTTTGTTTTTTTCAAACAAAGCAGTTGATTTTTCTTTTAATAAGAATATTTTTTCTATTGATTTTTGATCTAATAGTGTTTCTTTAGAAAAGTTTTCTAAATAGTCTGCAAGTTTGATTGATTCTGTTTGTGTCATAATATTTTATTTAATTTTTTGTTTTATATTTTATAATATATAAAAGTCAAGTATTGTTTGCAAGGGAAAACTATGTATTTCGTTGTTGAAACTGGTAAAAAAACATGTATACTCTATTGTTTATTTTTTACTCATCAGACCTAATGTCATTCACACGAACTGAACTTGAACCACAATTTCAAGCACTCCTTGAGAGAACAATCTTTTCTTATGATGATCTTGTGATGTGGATCAAAGATTGTGATAGTTTAGATGCTTCGCTCAGTGTAGACTTTGCGTGGAGATACATTCACCAAAGCACAAATACTGCTGATATACAAGCTGAATCTAATTATAATGATTTTCTTCAAACGATCTATCCACATTGGATAAAGTATGGTGACAAACTGGGGCGTAAATTGATTGCAAATGAGTTTGTCGATCAACTTCCTGCTGAATATCATAATTATGTTAGAGGAGTGAAGCACGGAGTGGAGATGTTTCGTGAAGAAAATGTCGCTCTATCGACACAAGAAGAAGAGATTAAGTCCCAATTTGCTAAGATTGCTGGTGCACAGACTATCGTCTATCAAAACCAAGAACTTACTATCCAACAAGCCAACGACTACCTTAAGAACTCAGATCGTGCAGTCAGAAAAGAAGTTTTTGAACTTATTGAAGCGAGAAAGAAACAGGATGCTGAGAAGCTCGATGAGATTATGTCGCAGTTGATTCAGATTAGGACGCAGATTGCACGTAATTGTGGGTTTGAGAGTTATACGGATTACAAGTATTCGTATAGGTATGACTACACTAAGGATCAGATCAATGAATTTCATGAATCAATTCGTCAGGTTATTACTCCATTAGGAAAGAAATTTTTTGACAACAGAAAGAAATTACTCTGACTGGAGTCTTTGTTACCCTACGATTTTGATGCGCCCTTGTTTGGGGAAGTAGAGAGTGAGTTGTTTGCTTCCACTGATGAGATGATTGATAAGTTATGTCTGTTGGTAAAAGATATGGATCCAGAATTTGAAACCTTTATCCGTGGGATGCAACAGGAAAAGAATCTTGATCTTGAAACACGCAAAAATAAAGCTCCTGGGTGATATAACTACCCTCTCGCTGGACAAGCATATTCGTTTATCTTCATGAACGCACTGAGAGATAGTTATGGATGGTTTACTCGAGCACATGAAGCGGGACATGGTATTCATCATTACCAAACCAGACACCTTCCTCTGGGGTATTTTAGAGATTGTCCGTCAGAAATCTGCGAGATCGCTTCTATGGCGATGGAATTATTTACGATGAATGATTTGGAGCGTATTGGATTGAATACAACTCAGATTAGAGATTCACTCGAGGATAAGCTCACCAAAGATATCCTCTTCTTACCCTGGATGTCACAGATCGATCTGTTTCAGCAATGGATGTACGATCATCCAGATCATACCGTAGAACAGAGGCATGCACACTGGAAAGAATTAAATAGATTATATCCGTATGCTATCCGTATTGGAGAAGCTGCTGCATGGAATGGAGAGTATGATAGTTATGCTGATACGTTCTGGCAAAGACAGATGCATGTATTTGATTATCCATTCTATTATATCGATTATGGGATAGCATATCTAGCTGCCCTACAGTTGTATGGACAGTGGAAGATCGATAGAACACAAGCGATCAAGAATTACAATGCTATCCTCTCAGCTGGATATGTCCATTCTATTCCTGAGACGATGAAACTAGGACAAGTAGAGTTTGATATCTCAGCTTCTAAACTTCAAGAATTGATGAGCGTATTGGAGAAAGAATATGATGAGTTGATGAAATAAAATAAAAAAACCTCCTTATCATATATTGTAGAGTGAGGTTTTTTGTTTACCCAATAATATTCTTCATCTTTTCCCAACCAAGCTCTTCCAATCTCTGGCTGGAATAATCCGTGATATCAAACATAATAGCGTCAGGATTGTTGTTTTTTTGTCTATGTTTGTCTACAATCTTGTGAGAAGCTCCGAGTGTTTTTCTCTTATAGGGACTATACAGATCAAGGAACTGGAGAAGAAGTCTATAATCAAGATGTGGTATGTCAGAAAAAGCTTTGGGCCTGACACGGATGACGGTGCTGACGACTTTCGGTGGTGGTGTGAACGCGCTCGCAGGTACATCGAAGCAATGTTCGACTTTGTAAGCGTAATTAATTAACCATCGAAGGAAGGATTTCTTCGGAGCATCGTGAACAATTTTTTCTGCGGACTCTCTCTGAATAAGAAAAACTCCTCCAGCTCGTGTTGGTCTTTGAGTTTCAAAAAATTTTCTCAAAATCGGAGACGTGATATAATAGGGAAGATTTCAGACAATGAGCGTTTTGTCTTGCGGTGTCTGAAAAGGAAAATCTTCTTGGTTTCCTTCGTCTCGTTGTAAGATATCTTTATTGACAATCTTTGTATGACTTGAGGGTATCTTATGACCGTTAAGATAATTCACCATCTTGGTGTCGTATTCGATCAGAAGGGTCTGAGTACTGAGGTCTTGAATGCGTTCCGTGAGTGCTCCTTTTCCTGGTCAGATTTCGACAAGTGTTTGGCTTTTTGTCGATACAAAAAGTTGTTGTACTTGGTCAGCGATATGATCCAGTATAGTTTGGTCAGTGAGGAAGTTTTGTCATAAGTAACTCGACATTTATTGGTTTATTTTTTCTAAAGCAAGCTGATATGCTTGTTCTATTTGCTCGTCAATAGTGAGAATACTTGTGTCTATTTCAATAGCATCATCAGCTTTTCTGTTCACCGCCTCAGATCCGAGATAATCTGTTTGGTCTCTGAGGGCAATATCATGATAGATATCTTCCATTGTCACATCTTGTCATCTTGCTTTGATTTGGTCGTATCTTCTCTGCGCTCTAATATCGATATTACCTGTCAGGAAGAGCTTCAGTTCTGCATCCGGGAAGACAACTGTTCCCATATCTCTTCCATCGACAACGATACCTCATCACTGTCCAATTCTTCTCTGCTCTTCACCAAGCCAAGAACGGACACTTGGAGACACGACAATCGGTTTCATCTGTGACGAGAGACTGGTCAGACGAATCTCTTGTTCAATATTTTCTCCGTTGAGTATGATGTCATTATGGTCTGTATCAGGATTGTATTGGAAAGAAAGAGTGACCTGACTGAGCATAGTTTGCTTTTCACTTTCAGGTGCGTCCAGAAGTCTATGTCTCATCGCATACACTGCCACAGCTCTATACATAGCTCCTGTATCCAGATAAGTATATCAGAGTTTCTTAGCTAGCCCCATCGCAGTCGTTCATTTACCAGTAGCGACATATCCATCAATAGCGATGATGATTTTTTTCATCTTATGATATTAGTTAAAAAGTTTTGTCGACATAGAAATATTTTTCACTTGTTCATGAACTTCTTCGATACTTGGAGATGCATCGATACGAATAACGGGGAAAAATTTTTCAAATAATTCAATATTGGGTAGTGTTTTTTGGAAGAAAAGATCAAGTCTCTTATCAACTGATTCTGGTGTGTCATCTGCACGACCTCTTCATAGCATTCTTTTTTTGGCTTCTTCTCTGCTGAGTTCGAAATAGATACCTACAACCTCTCTCTGTGAATGGAGACATGTTTGGACGAGATCTACAAGTTGTGCTAATGTTCTCGGATAACCATCCAGAAGCATAGATTTTTTATCACTTACTAATGTAGAGAAATAAAAACGAAATAATGAAATTGTTACTTCGTCGGTAATAAGTTGTCCCAGTTCTAATTTGTTGCTCAAATAATCTCCTATAGCATTAGGATGGGATTTTAATGCACGAAAGATATCTCACGAAGAAAAATAAGATAATCTATCTCCGTACAGTTCTTGAAGAAGTGTTGATTGTGTTCCTTTTCCTGATCCTTGAATACCAAAGAGTACAATGTCTTTCATGATTAATCTTAAGTGATAATATAAATACGTAATCATCGATTATCTATATTATCGTAATTACTCTCTACTATAATAAATATTTCACCTTTTCACAAGAGAATTTTTATAAAAAGTGTGTAAATATTTGCTTTATTTAAGAATCTCTCTATACTCTTATTACTTGATTTTTATATAGAGTATAAGAGATTTATGCTACAATCATTTCGTAATGTACTTGTTATGAGTACATGATATCTTTTTGCTGTAGGAAGTATCATTATTATGTATACTCTCTTGCCTGTTATCTATACTGATATTTGGTGAGCACAACTAGCAGGAATTGCTATTATGATTTTAACGATGTTACAGGTTTTTTTGTTTGGACCACTTGTTGCTCATATGGTTGATACCTATGGTGCTAGGAAAATCCTCTTTGCGTATGTGTGATTTTTTCTGTTTGGTGCCTTATTTTGGTATTTGTCCTATGGTATTACTGACGTTGTTTGGAAAAATATCTTTGTGATATTGATGACGTTATCATTTGCTGCAGGGTTCTCCTGTAAATTTGTTGATGTCTATACCTTAAGAATTACACCATCATCACAGAGTGGTATTGGTTTTGGTATTTTAATTATGTTTGCGGGCTTGGGACGTTTTTTGTGAACATTAGTCCAGCCTCATCTTATCCAAGAACAGTTCCAGATCTATTGACCAGTTATTATGATTATTGCGATGCTTTTCTTTGCAGTAGCATTGTTTTTTATGAAATCTGATCTTGAACCAAATCCTGCTGTTATTCTTCATAAACAAGAACTTCATGATCATATTCAATTGAGTCTTTTACGTGTGTTATCTAACTATAAAACTACCTTTTCTTCTGGGTGGATATTTATCCAACGTTGTCGTAAATTCCCTCTTATTCCTTTGACGGTTTCGTTTTTTGAAGGTATTTTCTTTGGGTCGTTATGGTTTATTATACCTTTATATCTCTCGGCACATCCTGATGTTGTATCTCGTGGCTTGGAGATAGGTATTTATGAAATCGTAAGTGTTTGTTTTGCTTTGTTGGCTGGTTATATCGCAGACAAGGGAAATAGTATTACTAATGTTGTGATCTGATGGTTAGGTGTCTTGATAGGGGTCTGAATTCTCTATTTTCATCCTTCCGTGGAAGTGTTGGTTATTGTCTGAGTTATTATCGGGTTGTCAAATAATCTTCTGTATGCTACTGGTCAACATATTCTGGCTGCGAATGATGTAGATCATGAACATGACGGCGCCTATTCTCAAACCAGAAACATTATCGCTAATATTGGTTATATGTTTATGCCCGTATTGTGGTGATTATTAATACATCTTGATTTTGCTTTGATTTTGAAGTTGTTTTCGAGTATGATTTCAAGTATTGCAATGCTTGGTCTTATTGTTGCGTTTTATCTGTTGGTCATGAGAGAACACCAAAATAATTAACAATTAAGAATTAGCAATTATGTGTTCTTAATACAAAAAAATTTAATTTATGACACAACATTATGTTACAAAAAATATTAGCGATAGATCGAGGTAGTAAACGTATTGGTTTGGCATGGATGGATGAGGAAAACAATACACCATTGCCTTTGTGATATCTGGAAAATACGAGTACGGTGTATTTTGATATGGCTTCGCTGATTGCTCAATATCGTATCACCACCATCGTATATGGTTATCCAGAAGGTAATAAAGGAGTGATAAGTAAAATAGATAAGTTTATCACTTCATTAAAATTTTCGGTACCTGACACGGTGATATTTCATCCTATCGATGAACATTATAGTAGTACCCAAGCGTCGAATATCACCGGTGATCTCTGATCAAAACATATTTCACAGGATACGGTCAGTGCGATGGTGATTTTAGAGAGATGGAAAGCATCGCAAATGTAATTTTTAAACAAAAAAGAATCCCATATTCTAGAACAGAATAAGGGAAATTTTTAACATAATCTAATTTAATACAAAAGCAATTATTGATGCCGACATAATGATGCTCATTGAAGACATTAATAATATTACTATGAATGAGATAATATTATCTCTTTTTAATTCTTTAAATGATATTGATAGAATATTAACCAACTCATCAAAAAGGAACATAAACATAGCATTATTATACCAATTGAGGATATATCTTTAATTAAAGATATATTTATAGGTATGAATTTTAGTATAAAATACATGATAGCTATTTCCACTATCGTCATTAACAAACTTATAAGAATTTTTTTTGTTTTCATAATATTATATTTTTATTTTCATAAAAATAAAGATATAGAATATAAATGTCAATACTTTTGAGAAATTCATTGTTTGCAAAGTGAATTCATAATCATATAACCATCACTGTGCACAGGTATTCCTGAGTGACGTCAAAACTTTTCATAAAGTTTTATAACCTATGACAAATATAATGACAAGTAATGCAAAACAACAAGTACTTAAAGATGCAATCGCTACGATTGAAAAACAATTTGGAAAATGAGCTATCATGCGTATGGGTGATAACGCGAACCTCGGTCAGGTAAGTACGTTTCATTCTGGTTCATATGTGATGGATCTTATCTTAGGATGAGGATATCCAGAAGGACGTGTGATCGAAATGTATGGACACGAATCATCAGGTAAGACAACAATTGCTCTCCATGCTATCGCTGAAGTACAACGCAGAGGTGAATTAGCAGCCTTTATCGATGCAGAACACGCCTTAGATCCATTTTATGCTCGTAAACTCGGTGTAGATGTTGATAATCTTCTTCTTTCACAACCTGATTATGGAGAACAAGCACTTCAAATCGCTGAAGAACTCGCAAAAACTGGAGCAGTAAAACTTATCGTGATCGACTCTGTATCAGCTATGGTACCAAGAGCAGAAGTAGAAGGAGATATGGGTGATAGTTTTATGGGTCTTCAAGCTCGTATGATGTCACAATGACTCAGAAAACTAACAGGTATCTTAGCAAAAACTGGGACTTCTCTTATCTTTATCAACCAAATCCGTATGAAGATCGGTGTGATGTTTGGTAATCCTGAGACGACTTCTGGAGGTAATGCATTGAAATTCTTCGCTTCTCAAAGACTTGAAATACGTAAAGGAGAAAAACTTCTCGGAGCAGACAAAGAACAAGATGGATATCTTTGTAAAATCAAGACAGCTAAAAATAAGATCTTCGCTCCATTCAAAACGGTTGAAGTACCAATCAAATGGGCTCAAGGTATCTCAAAGATTGATGATATCGTAGAAGCTTCAGTTATTTTGAAACTTATTTCTCGTAATGGAGCATTCTATGCTCTTGGAGATCAAAAATTCCAAGGGAAGGCAAAACTTACAGAATTTATTGCTACTGATGAAGCTACTCGTAAATCTCTTGAGACTCAAATCCAAACAAAAATTAAAGATATGAGATCTGGAAAACAAGTTCTTGATGAAGATGCTTTGGAGTCTCTTGTAGAAGATATGCATGCATCTCTTGTAGAAGATGATATTCTAGAAGAATAGTATATATACAAAAAATGATATCCTGACCCGCTTTGCGGGTTTTTTCTTGCATTAAAAAAATGAAATCATATGATGATCATTAATTATTTATATAAGCTTACTACAATGATAAAAAAAATTATCTCATTTTGGGTTGTGTTGGTTGCATTCTTATCATGGTCGTGAGCGGTAACGATAGGGATACATGGACTTCAATCACAAAGAGAAATTACTGATATTACTCGTTGGGAATCACTTCAGAAATGAAAAAAAATAGATATAATCTGACTGATTTTTGATCATTATACCGATGCAGAATCTGTCTATCTCCATAAAGTTGTCGATACGCTTGGTACAGGAAGGATTTATCATATCTCACTTTCCCCATATGGTTATACATCGACACAAGTTGCCAATGGTGCTTTTGATGTCGAATATAAGAGATTTTTTAAAGAGATAAAAAGTATGGGTATTACGGTAGTGTTTCGTACTATGCATGAGATGAATGGTGGTCGATATTCTCGAGCATCGAAGCCAGAAGAATTTCAAAAAGCACGAAAATACGTCCATACCATGGCTCGTAAAGACTTTGATCTTCAGTCAGACAAACTCCTCTTTTCTCTGTCGTTTAATAGTCAAGATTTACCCACTACAGAAGCTCTTCCAACTCAACAATCTTTTTATGAATATTGTAGTCAGCGAAGAATAGATACAAAGTGACGATGTCCTCGTATGGAAGATTATTATCCTTGAAACTCATATGTAGATTTGGTGTGAGTAACGCTTTATAACCGATGAAGATCAAGAGCTGATAGTTGGTCGGTTTGGAAGGATCCAGAATATCTTTTGACAGAAAATAATCTTATCGGAAGGCTTTCACAGCGAAACAAACCTATCATCATCGATGAGTTAGGTACGACAGCAGTAAATTTTGACGGAGAATGGACACAAGATAAGGTAATGGAATCATTTCACAATAATCAAGAAGCGAAAAATACCTGGTTTAGACAATGGAAACTTCTCTTTGCTAACTATCCAAAAATTGTAGGCATCGTTTATTTCAATGTTGATCTTACGAAGTGAGCTACTACACAGGTGCTGGGACAAGCAGATTGGAGTGCGATTATGTCACCATATATCAGTGATTCAAGAGTTGGAAAACAATTTATCCTGAGATATGGTGATGACGCTTTAAGGAAGCTATTTGTGATTAAGAAGAAGCCAGTGAGGAAGGTGTAGTATGCTTATTTCCTTCCAAAATCAGCTGGGATCTGACCCCAAAGTTTGGTGGGTCGTTTTTTGAGAGTTATGGTTTGATTTCGTGTAGGATTATTACGAAGCCACTCTTGGGCACGACGAATGAGATTTCGTAACTCAGTATTATCGTCATCCTCTTGTATTTGTGTCCTGAAGCTCTTCGTCTCGACTCGATTGATGGCGATTTTACTATCGCTGTAGAGAACTGTGTACTCAGGATGATTCATCATCCAAGCAAGTCCGTGTATGATGCCGAGGTATTCGGCTATGTTGGTACTCCCTCATGATAGGGGTCAGATAGAGAATATTTCTTTATTATCTCTCATGCTTACTCCTCTATATTCTATAGGTCAGGGATTGGAGGGACATGCTGCATCCGTTGCAATACTAACATCAAAATCCTCTCCCATAAGAAGACGAAGATGGTCAGGAGTATATTTTCAATGATCACCCAAAAAACCATGCTCATAGGCTTGCTGAGCACTTTCTAGTGTTGGAAAAGATTTATATTTTGCTCCAGGATATCCGTCGATATAGGATTTTGCTTCAGATCGATTAGTATATATTCCCGGTTGGTGTCCTACTCGGATGACGTAGTATTTCATAAATGTTATTAATGAATTATTAGATTATGGTGTTTAATTGATATCTTTGCTATCAATAACTTCTTTATCTTGGTGTTGAGATTTTCTCTTTTGTGATTCTACCGACTTTTTGACCCAATTGACTCCAAATAGAATAATGGCAATATCGTCTAACTGTCCAAGAAGAGGTAAAGCGTCAGTAAAAATATCAATAGGTGAAAGAAGATAGACGACCATTCCAATAATTATCAATCTCGTCAGTGGTTCAGTATCTTTACCTATGAGGGTATCATAGAGAAAAAAAATATCTTTTCTGACAGCAAGGAAGACTGCAAACAGACGTTTGGACATAGTGATAGACATAGTGTAAAATTAGTGATGATGATGACCACATCCACAACCTTCTTTTTCATTGTTTTCATCGTGACATCCACAAGATCCATGACCACATCCAGCTTCATCTTCTTCTGTATCAAAAAATCCACTTGCAAGAATTTCGATAACTTTATCATCACTAAATTCTGTAATATCTTCCCCTGTGTAAGAAGCAAATACTTTTTTTACTTCTTGAAGAAGATTATACGTTTCTTGATTGATAGTGATAGTAGCTGTTTGGTGTTGTGTAGTCATTATACATTATTATTAAAAATAAATACTATATTCTTTATTATAATACTATATTACTCTCAAAAAGTCAATCTCTAATACATAAAAATCTTCTTGTTTTTCGTATTTTATCTCTCTTTTATCTATACTTATTCTGAATATATTTTATATAAGAAATTTCTTCCATGAAAATTTCACGTTATTTCATCTCGTTTGCTTCATTAGCAGTATTAGTACTCTTAGCGGTGCCTGTTGGGAAATTTCCAATTTTTGCACAGACAAGCAATGAATATCTTCCTAATTATGGTTTGAGTCAAACATGGGAAAACATTACAACAAACTTTATTACTATTCAAGCTACAAAAAAAAGGTGAGACATAGTACCTGCAGCAGTTTTTTCCTCTCTCCTAAAAGATTTTACTGTTGTTTTCCCTCAACTACCTCAGAGAAATAATTATAGAATAGTGTATGATGTGTGTAAATCTCAAGCACAAAAACTAGCAACAACGTATTCATCATTAGATTTTGATATCTTTTTTGATCAGTGTCAGTGACCTCTGAATACTATTATGAAGGAAATTAATGCAAACTATACCATAAAAGCTATTTCCAAAGCTTCACCTCAATCTTGATCTGCACCTCTTACGGTAACCTTAGATGCAAGATCAAGCACTGATCCATCGAATGATACTATTCCATCAAATAATTTTTATCGATATTATAAAAATACAGATGGTGTAGATGTAGTGATTGGAAGGTGAGCTGTTATTAGCTATACGTTTGAACAAGAAGGTACCTACTATGTTCATTTAACTGCAAAAAGTGCAAACAAACCAACAGAGGGTATTCTTGATGGATCAGCAACAACAATTATCACTGTTGCGCCTGAAATTGCCAACCTTGTTGTGTATGCAAATGGGAAAAGACTGCAAGAAAAAACTTATACGAAGATAGGAACAACAGAAGCAAGAAATGGTGTTGTTTTTGATGGTTCTGCTACGCTACCAAAATGAGGTAGAGAAATTCTTTCTCATTCTCGAGAAATAGTAGGCGCAAATGGATATAAATATACTTCTAACACTGTAGAATGAAGACCAGGAAATCTTACTCAACAACTTCCTGATAATGGAAGCTACACTATTAAACTTTCATTGACGGATAATGAAAACAATACTATTGTAAAAACATTTTTGGTCGCTGTATCTGATCCTATTGCTATCATCAAACAAAATCCAGAAACCATTACTACTACAACGCAAGTTTCCTTCGATGCTTGAGCATCCTATTCTATTAATTCGCGTATTAAGAGATATAATTGGGAGATATATAATGATAAGTGAGATAGAGAAGTAGTTTCTCAACAGAAAACAGTCACTCATAAGTTTACGAAACCAGGCTCATACACGGTAAAACTCACGGTTACTGATGAATTAAACGAAATTAATACAGAGACAAAAACTATTGAAGTAGAATCAACCCCACCACAGGCTCAATTTACTATTACTCCTCGTTTGGATTGGGAACATCCTTCACAGTTTGTCCTAGATGCGACTTCAAGTTTTGATGTTGATGTCTCAGCAGAACTTGATGCGCTGACGTATGAACGATCATTTAGTAATCCTTCTCTTACAAAAGTAGAACAAACGTATGATAATGGTCAGTCTATTGTTGCTTCTTTTAATGAACCTTGAAAACATGTTGTTACTCTGACTTTAAAAGATAGTTTTGGTAAGATAAGTGTACTCAAGAGAGATATTGATGTAAAGTCGTCTCTTCGTCCCATTATTCTTGTTAATCCAAGAGCAAATTCTCGAGGAAATACAACAAGATTTATGGTTACTTCAAATATTGAAATATTAAATTATGAACGAGATTTTGGAGATGGGCAAAAAGAAATTGTCAGTACTTCTAATACAACACATATCTACAAAACGTCTGGGGTTTATAATGTCAAACTTACTGCTACTGATAAGAGAGGAAATACAAATAGTATTAGTACTATGGTGTTCGTGGGTAATAAAGATATGCCTATAGGTGCATATACTATTCTCAATAGTAGACAAAATATTCTCAGAGCTGATCAAAAGTGTAATGAAAAAGATGCCTATCTTATTAAAAGATGAGAAAAATTCTCTATCAATACGAATGAATCTGTGAATACAAAAGGAGTAAGGGCGTGACTATTATTTTATTTTACGCCTCAGAATGATGAAATTTATAAATCGACAAATTTCTCTTATTCATTTAGAAACGTATGATGCCAAAAAATAGATATTCTTGTAGAAGATACCTTAGCTGGTAAGACTGATACACAAACGGTATGGTTTTCTGTAGTGAATAATCTTCCTAAATTAGATAGTATTGGTATGTTTTTCCCTCAATTTGGTAATGAAGTAGGTATAGGACTGAATCAATCTGCAAAAGATAATGTATTTAATCCTCAAAAATACAACCAACTTACCGTAAAAGTAACAGCTAATAATGCGAAAGATATGGATGGTAGTATTAGTCAATACGTATGGTATTATTATAAAACTGATGATCCTACAAAAATAATTAGTATTAAGTCTACTCCTGGCAATGTGCCATATACATTCTTTAGTATTGATACAAAAGATCCTTTATTATGATGATGAAATATTACCTTTGGAGTGAAATTGATCGATAATGATGCAGGAGAGATGTATAGTGAACAAATAGTGTGACAAGGTCCTACGTTTTTCATGCCACCGTGTACAACAGCGGGTCTTTGTGATCAGGCTATGGATGTCCCTATTGTTACCCTTACGACAGATAAGACAGATATTTCTGTAGGTGATACGGTCAAGTTTGTTACGAAAGCAAGAACATTATCGAATAGACCAGATTTTGATTGACAAAGAGTAGTGAGATATGATTTTGATGGTGATGGTACATGGGATCTTACGACAAAAGCATTAGAAGTAGAGTATGTCTATACAAAACCTTCAGATGGAATGATGCCTAGTGTAGAAGTAACTTATAGAAAGAATACGGTAAAGGCTTTATGACCAGAAATTACGATCAAAAAAGATCTCAAAGTGAAATTAGAATCAGCAATTCAAGATAAAACAGTATATTTGAGAGATTATAGTTATGGTGATATTTCCAAGAAAGAGGTGTGTTTTGATCTCACCAGAGAGTGTAAAACAAATAATAATGAGCCATTCTTATCATATAGGTATGAAACATATGGAGAGAAAACTATAAAATATACTATTTATGATAATTATTGAAATAAAGCGGTTGGTTTGATTGTTGTAGATCTAAAAGCTCCAATATTGACATGATCAATCCTTGATCTTATATCGATACCAAAATCTACTATCAATGATCAATGAAGATATGTTATTTCGATAGCTAATGATCAACAAAACAAAGTCTTTATCAATGCTAAGTATGCTGGTGATGGTACATGTTTCATTGATAAGGATATTAATGATGATTCTAATTATGATGGTAAGACAGACAATGACAAAGATATCCTTTGTAATTCCCCTAAATATATTGAATTAGATCCTTATACTGATGAGATTAATGGAAGAGTCATCTATTCAGGTCAAGACAATACTCTTATTGGTCACGGTATTGTGTTCAAATTTACTGAACAGACTGTAGCGATGACACAGTCACAAAAACAACAGTATAATAAAATTCTTAATCTTATGAAATCTCTTCCAAGTGCTAACGATGATCAAAAATATATCAAAACACTTCTTCAGGAAATGGCAGATAATGTAAAAATAAATAAAAATCAAACAGAAACTATTATCAATCTGAGAGTATTTCTAGAAAGCACAAAAGCAGGTCTGACCGATGCTCAATTACAAAGTATACAAGATCTTATTAAAGAATTTGAAACAAGTGATACCATAGCATTCGATGGAGGTACTATTGTTGATCAAGTAAGACAATTCTTGATAGATTATGCTCCATGACAGTCAATGAAAACACAAATTTCTGACGCATTTGGAGTTATCCAAGCATTACCAGAGCCTGCTGCCCAACCGGAAGTAGTGAAAACACAATTAGCTCTTATTGGTCAAATCTTCCAAGATAATTCTGTTACAGCTCTCGAATCTCAAAACCCATGAAATGAAGAAAAAATTATTAGAGATGATATCGAGACACAGATTACACCAAGAATTTGTGAAGTTCTCAATTATTATGAGATAGTTTCTGAAAAATGTCCAAATGCTGATAATATCGCTACAACAGATTCTTCATGACAGACAAGTGTTATGGGTACAGTTCTTAAATGGGTAGCTATTGTTGTTGGTGTGTTATGATGAATTTTCTTGCTTATTGTTATCTTCTTTGCTGTGAAAGCAAGATTACAACAAAGCGCTGATGAGACTGCTCCTCCATCTACATAATAAAAAAAGAAGACTAATCTTCTTCTCTCAATGACTCTCCTGGCTCTGATTCTTGATAACCATCTAAGAATTTGGTCAGGTGAGGTTTTTTTGTAAGTAAGGTATCAACACTTTTAATCAGATAGTCGTAGTCTCCAGATTTGGGATAGACGCTCACCAGTGGGTCAAGTAATCCCGTAGGACGAATAATTTGTTCAACAACTCCATTGGTAAGTTCTAATTCGTATGGGGCAGGAGTTGCTGATACAAAGAGCGCTTTCGCATGCAATTTTCTTTTTGCTTCCAGAGAGAGAGTATGGTTTTTTTGCACATCTGTTGGTATCTTAAAAAGATTATTACGATAGGTTTGATAGTCATAGACTTTTTGTTCTATTTCACTGAGAGGAATTTCTAGATCACGATCAGCATCTGTTTTGAGTTTGATTTTTTTAGATAAAACAGATTGTACACTATCTGATCGGTCCATCATGACTTCTAGTTCTTCAAAACGTATAGGTCTATGATCGACAGCTGATGGAAGACGGAATCCATGGGTGACAAGACTTGCTTTACGTGCAGTATCCGCTTTGGGCATTGCCATAAGTTGAGGAAGTGTCATATGTGATTCATCGACGATGAGAAGAAAATCATCTGGTAGATAATCAAAAATAGTGTAGGGTACCTGACCCGGAAGACGTCCATCGAAGTACGGTGAATAGTTTTCGATACCGTTGACGAATCCTGTTTCACGGATCATTCTGACATCATATTCTACTCTTTTGCGTAGTCTCTGAGCTTCGACAATATGTCCACTCTTGTCGAGATCATCTGCACGTGCATTCATTTCTAAGAGCATATTATCAAGAATACTATTGAGATCTTCCACATTCTGTAAATACTGTGTCGCAGGCCATATAATTGCTTTGTCTATTTTTCCTCTGTCTTCAAAACTCACCGCATCTTTGAGTTGAATAAATTCTAGTTTCTCTTCATCGAAAAAACAACGATAGACTTGTCTATCAGTACTAGAATAAATATCTAATCTTTCTCCCTGAAAATCAAAGGTTCCTGGCTCTATTTTAGAAGCAACAGGTTCATATCTCATCTGGATAAGTTTCTTTTTGAGCTCTTTAAAGTCATACTCTTGTCCTACTTTTAGTAAAAGACTATGATCAGCAAAAAATTCTTTCTGACCCAAACCATAGAGAGAAGAAGCAGATGCAACGATGATCACATCATCACGTGAGAGAAGTGAAGCTAGAGTAGCTAATCTATACATTTCTATCTCTTCGTTGACCGTTGCTTCTTTTTCTACATAGAGATCTTTACTCGCTACATAAGCTTCTGGTTGGTAGTAGTCAAAGTAGGACACAAAATAGTGTACGGCGTTGTTAGGAAAAAAGTGTTTAAATTCCGTTGCAAGTTGAGCTGCAAGTGTTTTGTTGTGTGATATAATAAGGGTTGGTTTTTGAAGTTTTTGGATAACATTAGCCATAGTAAAAGTCTTACCTGTTGCAGTAGCTCCCATGAGAGTAACGGCTTTTTCTCCGTTTGCAAAAGCATCGATAATCTCCTGTATCGCTTGTGGTTGATCTCCGGCTGGAGCATAATCAGATTTGAGTTGAAAATCTTTATGTTCTATCATAAGGATGATGATAGGGATTTAGAGAACGAAAACAATGAAAAAATACTATTTACAATTACTCTCTAACCCCAACTAATGTTTCCACCTAAACTTGATTCTGCTGGCTTGTCTTCTTTTTTAGGTGCTGGTTTTGGAATTGATGAGTGTTGTGGTTGAGGTTGTCTTGGTGTTGATGATCATTCAGATTTCATACTCAGGCTTACTTTTTCTCTATCCAAATCGATCTCTAAGACACGAACTTCGATACTCTGTCCAAGACTTACAATATCCATAGGATGAGCGACATAACGATCAGCCATCTGTGATTTGTGCACAAGCCCATCATTGTGTAGTCCAATATCGACAAAGGCTCAGAAATCCGTAATGTTTCTTACTACTCCTTGGAGTTTGTCGCCAATTTTGAGATCTTTGAGATCCATGATATTTCCAGCAAATACTGGTGGATCAAGATCATCACGAGGATCACGACCTGGTGCTTGTAGTTCTTTGATGATGTCTTCTAGTGTTGCTTCACCTATATTATAAGTGATTGCAAGATTACTGATATTCATGTTATTGATGTCGAGTGGTAGTGACAATTTTTTCTTGTCGATATGTCGTTCGCCTTTTATCATATCATACACTTTACTATACATCTCTGGATGGATACCTGTCGCGTCGAGTGGTTCTTTACCGTCGATAATGCGTAGAAATCCTACTGCTTGTTCATATGCTTTTGGTCCCAGTCCTTTAACTTTTTTGAGTTGTGCTTTGCTGGTAAAGGGACCATTCTCGTCACGATAGATGACAATATTCTTCGCAATTGTAGGTGTAAGACCAGCGATATATTGTAAGAGGGTATAACTAGCAGTATTGACATCAACTCCGACTCCGTTTACGATATCTTCTACTTTTTCATCCAATTTTTGATTCAATAATTTCTGATCGACATCGTGCTGATATTGTCCAACTCCGATGGCTTTGGGTTCAACCTTTGTCAATTCTGCAAGCGGATCTTGTACTCTATGTCAGATACTGATTGCACCTCTGACCGTCACATCGAGATCAGGATATTCTTCTTGAGCAAGTTTACTAGCTGAGTAGACGGATGCTCCTGCCTCACTGACGACCATATAATCGACTTTAAGCTTATTTTTTTTGATCACTGTATCGACAAAACTCGACGATTCACGAGATGCAGTACCATTACCGATGACGATGAGATTGATACCATATTGAGCGATAAGATCGAGAATCTTTTTTTCAGATCATACGAAATCTTCTTGTGGTGCTGTCGGATAGATGACATCTTTCGCAAGGAATTTTCCTGTACTGTCCATGACGGCGAGTTTACATCCTGTACGGAATCCTGGATCGAATCCAAGCACTGTCTTTCCTCTTACTGGTGGTGTCATGAGCAACTGTTTGAGATTCTCTCAGAAGAGTTTAATCGCAGCTTCGTCTGATCGTCTTTTTTTATCGCTTCTGAGTTCTCTATCCAGCGATGGGATGAACAATCTCTTGAGACCGTCTTCGATCGCTTGCATGAGGTAGTCGACAAGATTACTAGCTTGTTTAGGTACAAAAAACTGAGAGGCTGACTCGGTGAGTGTTTCCATTGGCCATTGAAGTCAGACTGATAGTTGCTTTTCATCTTCGGCACGAGCGACTGCCAAGTATGCATATGATGGCATATCTGCAAGTGGTTTGCTGTAGTCTCCGTAGATTTTGTAGACACCATTTGGATCAAATGTTTTGGTAGCTTTGGTTGCGAGTTTGATAGTATTACTAAGTTTATTTCTGATCGTATCTCTGAGATCTGCGTGATCTGATACTTCTTCAGCTATGATATCCATCGCTCATTGGATAGCTTCTTGTGATGTAGACACGGAAGTTTTTTTATCGCCTGTGTCGACTACATACTTCTCAGATTCTCTTTCAAATTCGCTTTTACTAAGTTGACAGAGTTTCAACACTTCTGATAATGGTCATAATCCTTTTGCTTTTGCTATACTCGCTTTGGACATTTTTTTCTCCTTGTAAGGTCTGTAGATATCCTCCAACTTTGCCAAGGTAGTCGCTGCTATGATCTGAGAGCGAAGTTCGTCAGTCAACAACCCTTTTTCATCGATCAGACGGATAATGTCAGCCTTACGTGCTTCAAGATTCTTGGTGTAAGTGTAGATATCGTGGAAGTCACGAAGTTGTTCGTCAGTTGCTCCTTCAGTGAGCTCTTTACGATAACGCGCAATAAATGGTACTGTATTTCCTTCATCAAGAAGTTCGATGATCGTCTCCACTATAGAGAGTTTGAGTCAAGTTTTCTGTGCGATCAGTTGGGCAAGAGACATGAGTTCTGATTGGTGGTAATAAAAATCATTACCTATAAGTATAGTGATTTGTGAAGTACTTTGCAAAGAAAAAAACTCCCACAAGGTGAGAGTGATATGAAAAAAGCACTACAATATAAAGAATGCTATTTTTTGAACAAAAGGGTTTCTATCAATTCGTTCTCTGGAAAGGAACCAATTCAGAGATCAATAATACTAAAACCTTGTCTATTGTCGTAGAAGACATTTGATTTTCATCATGAAATATCTAGGGAAAGTCATAGATCTCTCATCTCTGCGATAGCATCCCAAAATGCTTTGTAGTGGTTGGCTGGTATATGATTTTTTTCATCAGAAGAGAGTTGTAGAATAGGTTTCCCCATTGCTCTTTGTTGTACTTGATAGACATTTTCTTCTAATTCTACTATTTGTAGAGTTTTTTTGATTACTGTCGATTGTATCTTGTCTTTGTAGAGAATGAGTCTACTCGCATCATCATATCCTCGAGCTGATTTTCTTGCGACAAATTTTTCTCATAGGAGGAATACTCATTTATTATTTGATCATCCATCAGAAATATTTTCTCCTAGTTGGGAGAGATTGGTGAAAATTTGTTCTTGCGATATTCAGGCAATATCTTGTTGAACTTGTAATTCTCTGATTTGTTTTTCTAATTTATATCTTGGATTATCAGTCACATCCCAAGGTAAAAGATCTTTCACTTGTTTTGTATATTCTTCTCCTGAGATAGTTTTATTTTTATATTTTTGAAAAATCTCTTTTCTTTTCTCTTCTGCTTCAGCTTCCAGATATTTTATATCCGTTACTTGTTCTTGGAGTTTGGATATACGATCTTGAAAATTATCCTCTGATAAGATATTCAATATATTCTCAGAAATTTTATTTTCTTGTTTTCCCTGATTATTGGGTAATATTTCTAGTTGTTCTCTTCCCATAAAGAATTATTGACTCTAAAATAATCTCTCTCCATTATATACAAAAAAATATTCCTGTCAAAATTATGACATCAATTCGTCAAAATTATGAATAATATCTTGAGGATTGATATCCGTTTGTTTCTTGTTTCTTTGGATTCGTTTTGCTTGTAGTCATAGAGACAGAGGAGTAAGATAGTCATATTTCGGATTGTCTCAGATCATGGTCATCTTATCCTTATGTATGCCTTTGCTCTGTAGAAAGTTGATCGCAAGCTCGTATGATGCAGGTTCTGGTTTCTTATAACCGATATCACAAGAAAACAATACCTTGAATATTATATCATGATAGTGTCTATATGGTTCGATAATGAGTTCTTCGATATTTTGTTTATAGTCTGCTGAGAGATTGCTGAGTATACAAAAAGGAATATTCTGACCTATACAGTGTTTGATTATCCTCTGTGCGTCATCATAGAGTGTTGTTTTATCTTTTTGTAAGGAGTTGATAATATGTGATTGGGTTATAGTGTCAATATGTCAAAAACTATCAGAAGCAAGATGCTCTTGTATACTTGTTGGTGTTGTCATGAGACGATCTATTCGATAATATCTTTCATTTGCTTTGATGGTTTGTAAAAATTCCTTTGCTCAGCTGTTTGAGATAGGATGAACAAGCGTACCATAACAATCGAAAATATATCAGTGATTCATACGTTGATGATATTGATTAGTAAGAATCTTTGCAAAGAAAAAAACTCCCATAAGTGAGAGTAATATGAAATTTTTATCCAACTTTTTTCACTGCTTCAGCAACAATAGTAGCGACCTGTTTGTCGAGAGGGTTTGGGATGATTTCATCTACTGTAGGATTGTCGACATAATTTGCGATAGCGATAGCAGCAGCGAGTTTATGATCATCCGTGATCTGCACAATACGACCATCGAGGATACCACGGAACAGTCCTGGAAAGACTAATACATTATTCAACTGATTCGGATAGTCAGATCTTCCTGTGGCTATGATAGCAGCTCCAGCTTGTCTAGCTACCTCAGGATTGACTTCAGGAGTAGGATTCGAGAGAGCAAAGATGATAGGATCTGGATTCATCGATTTGATATCATGCGCAGACAGGTCATCCACCTGTCCACTCACTCCGATAAAGATATCTGTACCTGATATGATGTCAGATAGTTTTCCTTTTTTATTCTCTTTATTGAGATAGGTGAGTGATTCTTTGTAGCTGTTGAGACCATCTCTTCCTTCATAGATAGCTCCTTTGCTGTCGATCATGATGATGTCAGTTGAACCGTAGAGAGCAAGGAGTTTTGTGATCGCAATACCCGCAGCGCCAGCACCAGAGACTACTATTTTACTTGTTGTTATATCTCTGTTGGTGATCTTGAGTGCATTGATAAGACCAGCTAAGACTACGATAGCTGTACCATGTTGGTCATCATGGAACACAGGAATATTGAGTTTTGCCTTGAGTTGTTCTTCGATAGTGAAACATTCAGGGGCTTTGATGTCCTCCAAATTAATTCATCAGAAGCTTGGCGCGATATTAATAATGGTTTCTACTGTTTTATTGATGTCTTGATATTCCAAAACAATAGGTACTGCATCTACATTTCAGAACTCTTTGAAAAGAATAGATTTCCCTTCCATGACAGGAAGTCCAGCGATTCCTCCAATATTTCCTAGACCAAGGACAGCGGTCCCATCTGATACAACAGCAACGCTATTGTTTTTCCAGGTATAGTCATAGGCTGTCTCAGGATCTTTTTGAATTTCTAGACATGGTGCAGCTACTCCAGGCGAATAGTAAGTAGACAAATCTTGACGTGTGTCAAGTGGTACTTTGCTATGAATAGCAAGTTTTCCTTTGTATTCTTTATGTTTGGCGAGTGATTGTTCGTATATAGTCGACATATAATAGTGAGTTATCAGTTAAAAGTTGAGAGTGAATATTTTCATTGCTCATTATTTCTAGCCAATTCCTTGCTCATTTAACCATCTTTCAGCATCTAGAGCTGCCATACATCCTGTACCTGCAGAAGTGATCGCTTGACGATAAACATGATCTTGGACATCACCAGCAGCGTAAACACCCTCTAAAGTAGCTACTCCACATGATACTTTTCCAGTATACTGAGCTGGATCTACTACTCTCGTGGTTCCTGGTTTAGTAAGAATATATCCAGCCTCATCAAGTTGAACTTGTCCTTCTAGGAAGCCTGTATTTGGAGTATGTCCGATAGCGAAGAAGAGTCATCCAGCACCGATTTCTGTCACTTCTTGCGTCTGGTTGTTGATGACTTTCAGTACCGTGACAAGTTTTTCTCCTCCTACTTCGAGAAGTTCAGTATGCTCTAAGATATCAATCTTAGGATTGGCAAATGCTCTTTCTTGCATAGCTTTGGATGCTTTCATTGTAGCTTTGCTTCCACGGATGAGGATAAGTACTTTTCTGGCGAACTTCGACAAGTACATCGCTTCTTCCATGGCTACATCTCCACCTCCAATCACTGCAAGGATTTTGTCTTGGAAGATAGGTAGTGCTCCATCACACACTGCACATCCTGAAATTCCTCTCATCCAGTATTTGTCTACTCCTGGAACATTGAGTTTCTTAGCAGTTGCTCCTGTGGCAATGATGATACTATGTGTCTTATAGACATCATTACCTACGAAAACTTTATATGGTCTGACAGAGAGGTCGACTTTATCGACTGTCTTGGTTACGATACGAGTACCGTTATTGATCGATTGTTCTCTCATGTTGTTCATGAGTTCTGGTCACATAATACCCGTTGGGAATCCAGGGAAGTTTTCTACCTCGGTAGTGGTTGTAAGTTGTCATCCTGCAGCTATTCCGCCTGCAAGAAATCCCTCAAACATAAGAGGACTAAGATTTGCTCTCGCCGCATAGATAGCAGCAGTGTGTCAGGCTGGACCAGATCAGATGATGATGAGATTTTCTGTGTGTTCGAACATGGTGAAGGATGTGAAGCTTAAATATTAAAAATTATATTTTTTATTATATACAAATTCTACTTCTACTACAATATATTTTCTTTATTAAGTTTTAATTTCAAGCACTACTTACTCATTTTTCAAATGCTTTGAGATGATTACGACTTCATTGAAGAAGTTTGTTGAGTACTGCTTGTATATCAGGATAGTTTATAAAGGAGGGTAGTATCTTTTCTATATCAGCTATATCTTTCTGTTCGATAGCTATTCCTACTTTTATTGCTTCTTGTGGACTTTGTTTACCTTGTGTGAGCAGGGTGTGGTAGAGTTCTGTAAGTTCTGGATCGCTAAACGCTCCAATACTGTCCTGAGTAGGATCTGTTATGCTATATTTTTGTAAAAGTTGGGTCATAAGTGATTTATGTTGTGCTTCTGATTTTGGTATGTTAATAAATTGTTTATTATTTCGCTTTTCTCCAAGTGTAGTATAGACATCATGTGCTAGTTTTTCTTCTTCAATAAGATAATTAAGTTGTGTGACTTGTTCTTCATTGAGTTTCGTAGTTGGCGATGATATATTGTTGTTTTCTATCTGTTCCATTCATGGTTGATATAGTGTACATCATGTCAATAAAATGACACTTGCAATACTGAGTGATGTGAGAAGTAAATGTTTCATGAGTATAAGTAATTATAAAGTAAAATTTATGATACCATCTTTGTTAATGAAATTTATATTGTCTCTAAATAATATAAAGAACATCTATGTTAAGATAATAACATACGAATATTATATATTTACCTTAAATTAAACTTATATCACTAATATATTCAAAATAGAGTTTTTTATTGTACAATTTGTACATTTTTGAGATCATTCATTCCTCCTCCATCGATAATATTTGTAAATCCTTGTGATTTGAGTTCAGTAAGTGCAAGTGCGCTACGACGACCAGAGCGACAGTAGACAATGAGCGGTTGGTCTTTTGGTAAATTTGAAGTCTGACCTGCTTGGATTGTTCAGAGTGGGAGATGTATCGCTCCTGAGACATGACCAGCTGCTCGTTCATCATTTTCACGGACATCAACATAGAGAGAGTCAGAATAATTGTTTTGAGATTTATTAGTCGATGTTGATGTTGGTCATGTGACGGTTGTGCTTGATCCACATCATCAAAGAATAAGGAGTAATGCAAAGAAGCTTGTTAGTATGAGTTTGTTATTCATGGATTGAGATGTTAGTTTTAAAAAATTCTGCATTCATTTGTTCTATATGATACATTCCTGCACCGCTTGATATGTCTACAAAACGATATTGTGGTAAGAGTGGTGTAAGTTTAGACTTTGTATATCCTGAAATTGAGCAACCACTATCACAATAGAGTGCAAAATATGTCCCTTCAGGATGTTGTTGTTGAAAAAAAAGATCGTCAGAAGATAGTATTGATCACTCGACAGGATGTCAAACCATGTCTACAAGAACAACATTAATGTTATTTTTAGCTAATACTTCTTTGTAAGCGAAATATTGTATCCATGACCGAACATCTTTTTTTTCTATGTCTTGTAAGGTGTCTTTATAAGGATTGTAATTATCAGTAGACATGATATAATTGTCTTATTATAAACTAAAGTAGTAGTTCTTTGATGATAATAAATCATCACATGATAAGTATAAAATATCCAAACAATACTTTAATTTTTTTGTCATCGATAAAACGTTGGATATAGTTTCATAGTAACATTCATAGAATTGAAATGATAGAAATAATGGAAAAGAATCTCCAATCAATAGTGAGATGGCTTATGTCACCTATAAATCATAACAATGATTTGATACTAATCACAAGCAGAGATGTTCATATTGCTGTTTTGATAGGCATTTTCGTGAAAAATACCAATGCTGGTATGATGAGAAATCATCATCATGCTCATACAAAACCTGTAATCCCTCAAACAATAAGCCCTTCTCATATAATAAGAAGATAGCGAAGATACTTGTTATTTAGATAAGAATGTGATGGTGTTGTTTCTTTTTCTTGTTGTTGAGGTTTAATCATAGAAAATGCTGCTAAGAGCATAATAATTGAAAATACTATCATAATAATAGCTCATTTACTTATATTATAATTTATGATGGAAATTGTTTCTGGTAGTAATGGTATCATATATGTACGTACCAATGTTACTCCAATAAGAGAAGGAATTCCAAAAATGACACCTGTTTTGATATCGATTTGTCAGGACCTATACTTGGGTATTACAGCTAATAAACTTGTCAGTCCTACTAATCATAATGAGTACGATGTTGCTAAAACTGGATCAATATTGAAGATATAGACCAAAAGAGGTACCGCTAGTATACTACCACCTCATCATGTGAGACCAAGCATAATTCAGATAATACTTGTTAACAGATATCAGATATATTCCATAAATATGGTGTGAAAGAAGATAAAAAGTTATTATCCTGGCATGACATGATTTGCTTGATATCCGTGGGCACGAAGTATTGTACTTGCAACACACGATTTATAGCTTCCTCAACAATATGGAATATAGGTAGTAGTTTTGTCTAGTTTTTCTAATTGAGATTGGAGTTCTTCTAATGGAATATTGATAG
Source organism: candidate division SR1 bacterium Aalborg_AAW-1 (assembly GCA_001007975.1). Lineage (GTDB taxonomy): Bacteria > Patescibacteriota > Gracilibacteria > Absconditabacterales > Absconditicoccaceae > Aalborg-AAW-1. The sequence continues at coordinate 491,482 of CP011268.1, forward strand.
CATCAGAGAATAAGGGATTATCAGCAAATGTGCTTGGCGATCTAAGATCAATAACAGTGTACTTCTTGATCTCTTTTTCAGATTTTTGTTCATGAATATACAGTCCCGTGATTAACGATTCATATCCAATACTCATAATACTAGCAACAATCTTTTCATACTCTTTTTGATGTTCTACTATGACGATAATCTTGTCTGTTGGTAGTATAACAGATCACAATACTCCTACAAAATTTTCATTATATGGAATATTAATTGCTCCTTTATAGAGTGGATATAAGACAAATTTATCATAAGATCTGGTATCGATTATTACTCCATCAAATTCGTTTGGTAAAGTTCCTATCATCGGTATAGTGTCTTTAGCTTCTTGGTAAGAACTATTGCCATGTTTATTTAATAAGACGCTATTAGTAAAATAAGGAGGAATTGATGGCTGGTCGGAAGTAAGTTCTTCTATAAATTCTTCTTTACTCATTTCTTGAAGCATAGGATTGTATTTGAGTTGATTTCATAAGCTATCCATGTTTTTTTTACTTAATCACTTACCACATGAAGTTCCTGCGCCGTGTGCTGGTAAGATCATAAGATTTTTGTCGAGTATTGGCAATATTTCTCTTGTGCTATCGTACATCATACCTGCCAATTCTGCTTGTTTCGCTTTAATATTTCCTACTTTTTCTCTGAGATCTGCTCTTCCTACATCCCCGATAAATACCCAATCTCCTGTAAAAAATGCAATTTCTTTATCATGATCGTCTTTGATAAGATAACTGATGCTGTCAGGAGAATGTCCTGGTGTGAAGTAAGATACTATTGTTGCTGTACCAACTTTTATAGTTTCTCATCACTGAAGAGATGTATGAGCATATTCTGCTCCAACTTTATCTCCTACATAAATAGTAGCTGCTGTCTCATTGTGTATTTGAAGATGTCCACTTGCAAAATCAGCATGAGGATGAGTATTGAGTACTGCAACAATTTTTGCATTATGGTGTTGAGCGAGATCATAATATTGTTGAGGATTCCTTGTAGGATCGACGACAACAGCTTCTCCATTGCTAATGGCCATATATGAATAATGTGCTAAATCCTTATCAGCAAATTGTTGTATAACAAGATTGTTTCCTGACACAGATGTTGTTTTTGTATTGGTTTCGATTTTGTTTCGTGGCATCATAGCAAGAATTTTTCCCATACCACATCGACCAGTAGCTCCAGCAAACACCAGTCCAGCTCCTACGAAGGAACTCAGTCAGATCCATCGATTGTTTGCTAAAATGCTGAGTCAAATTCACAATAACACTAAAGATCAAGCAGTAATTTGTATCTGTTGCATAAGAGGTAATGGTCCTTTTTCAACTTCTCTTGGACATCATTGACAAGCTGATAATCATCCTGCAAGATTGGTAATATGAGTATATCATAATTTTGCAGCTTTTTTGATGAATTGTGACGAGCTATTCCCAGTATTACAATAAGCGATAATATGATCGTATTGTGATAATTCTTTTTTATGGTCTTCAAAATAATCTAATGGCATGTTAATAGCTCATTGAATATGATCAAGGTGAAATTCTTCAGGAGTTCTCACATCTATTATAGTAAGGTTTTTGTCATTAAAGTTTATATCATGTGGTTTAATGGATTTCATATGTTTATATAACTAAAATTTAAAAATTATATTCTTACTGTATGATAGGTATATTTTCTATTCCATAAATTATACCTCATGCATTATAAACATTATATCATTGTGCTTTCAGGACTTGCATGGCCACGCTAGAACGAGCTCCACTACGACAATACACACCTATACGTTTATCTTGAGGAAGGTTGTGTTTTCACTGCTGAATATCTCATAACGGTATATTGATAGATCACTGAAGATGTCATTGAGATCGTTCTGATGGTTCACGTACATCGACATAGAGCTCAGTTTTTTCTGACGTTCAAGATGTTGGTTGTGGATTATTGAAAAACGACAATATCGACATTGTGTTATTGGTAGTAAAGTAAAATGATTGTCTTATTTTTTATTACACTCTATCATGATGATAGATCAGCTTACAAGAGATTGCGTAACTTTTTGGCGAGCTGAAGCATAGATTCAAGCATAGACAGTTTTTGACACTTGCATACAATCAGCTCATTGTTGCATTGTTTTGTTGTCGATGTCTTTATCGATAAGAGTTTGCAGTTCCTCTTTACTGAGTAGTATTTGCGGTCTTTGTTCTAGTTCTTCTTGGGATAAACTTGCAGGTCCTCGACAATTACATACGAGTGTATCAGTATTGAAACTTGTACATCTTGCTATTTTTTTGCGTCATTTCATGATAGATCACATTGTTTTGAATAAAAATGTAGAAATTTTAACGGTATGCTGATTATTATTCACATACAATAGAACTTTTGTTGTTAATGCAACCTGTCATTTTTTTGCTGATAATTATAAACATGACAATAGCAAGTACAGTCGATAATATAACAATAGCATAGAGTATAGGATTTTTAAAGAAAATATTGTAAGCAAATGATCACATCACTGCATACGCTACTAATGGACAGATTAGTCACCACATTGTCAGGTAAAATTCTTTTTTCCAAAACTCTGCTGTTAAATAATCTTTGAGTATAGTAAATCAGAATAACATATATCGAGTTTGAAACGCAAAAGCACCCATTATAACGAAAAATGTTAATGATTCTACGTGTTGACCAGTTTGATTGCCGTAATAATGAAGTAATCTAAAAGTACTAATTCCAAATAATGTCATAGCGGGGATAACACTTAACACTCAAGGCATAGCATGTTTATTGGGTAATCCATTTTTGTCTGAGAAATGTTTTTGAAATAGTGTGATAATTTTTGTAATAAAAAGAAATATTCCATACATTAAAGAAGTGAGAGAAAAGAATGCTGCGGTATGAGCTATCATGGTGTCTTTTGCGAGAGCTGCGATACCAGTCCCTACTACTGTTACCATACCTATAGTAAAAGGTATAAGTAATCGACTAAATGTTATTTTCTCCATATCAAAACTTGTAGAAAAAGCTTTCTTAACGAGTACTAGTGTATATTTCATGGTAATAATCCATAATATTCCCCATGCAATCAGCGCTGGAAGCATAAGAGATTGTAGATTTTCTGATAATACTGGTATGAAAAATCTAATTACTCCAATAAATAAATTAAAAGTCATAGCGGTTGCTAGTATTGGTGCAGTAAGACCAGCATTACGTAGAGGATCGTTTTTGTATTCTTGTGCTTGCGGTGTTTTGATCCATCTTATATATTGTATGAAGAATTGTATCATTAAAACAATATGAGTTACTCAAAATACAATCATAATAGCCATCAGAATGTAGTAAAACCATCACATAGAGCTATCTAGAAGAGGCAGAATATGTTTGAGTGCAATGAGTCCTTTCGGATGATCAACACTATAGTTCATCAATGCAAAAGGTATCACAGCAATTCACCCTGCACCTAATGCCATTAAAAACACTAATGGACTAAATGATAATTTTTTCATTGTAACTTTGTAATAATTAAAATAAAAACTATGCAGCTTGTTGAAGATCACTATTTGCAAGTTGATTTTGTATTCCTTGCCAAAGTCCTTGAAGATCAGCTCCTACGATAGTTTGTACTTCTTTACCGTTGTTAAAAATCTTCAATGTTGGCATAGCAGTGATATCTTGTTGTGCTGCGAGCATTCTTTCTTGATCGACATCAACTTTATAAAATGATACAGTATCACCGAGTTGTGTATCCATTTGTTCAAGATAAGGAGCAATCATCTGACATGGTCCACATCGTGTGGCAAAAAAATCAACAACAGATATTCCTGATGCAATAGAGCTACTAAATTCTGCTTGAGTGAGGTGTTTCATAATGGTATATGCTATAATATAAAAACGAACATGTTCGGAATATAATAATTTTTTCATCAATTGCAAGAGAATTTGCGAATATGTTCGGAAAATTGGAATAATTAAAAAGTCTTGTAACTGTTTACAAATTATCTAGAATATCAGTATGTCAAAAAAAACACTCAATATTGCACTTACCTGATGAGGGTCAGGAGGACATATTTTGCCTCTGATCTCACTTTTGCAGATGATTGATGAAACGGAACAATATAGACAAGTTATGGACAAGGTCTTTCGATTTGGAGAGAAGAAAGGTATGGAGTATACATTTTTTGAGAAGTATAAAGATACTTTTACTAACATACATCCACAGTTTATCTCCATCCTTGCTGGTAAATATCGTAGAGAGACGATCTGGATATCCAGATGGAAAAATCTTCGTGATGTATTTCTTTTTCCGCTCGGGATTATCCAGTCAATTCGACATATCTTGACGAAAAAAATTGATGTCATCTTCTGTAAAGGATGATATGTTTCACTTCCTGTCGTTATCGCCGCTTGGATTTGTAGACGTCAGATTTATGTCCATGATAGTGATACGACACCTGGCTTGACGACAAGATTAGCTTCTCGCGTTGCGACACAAAATTTTTCTGGATTCCCAGATACCTTACCACAAACGATAGTAGTCTGACAAATTTTGTCGTCAGGATTAGTTGCACAGGTGTCCCAATTCCCATTTCAAATTCCTGATGATAAACTTCTGATCCTAGTTGCTGGTGGATCTTTAGGAGCGCAGAAACTTTATAAAGCTGTCTTGAAAGCAACTGCGACAGATCCATGGTTTGTGGAACACTGTGTCATCGTGATCGTGAATGGACAACATCTGATCGATGCTAATGATTTACCAAAGAATCATGATCATATTATTATTACCGATCTGATTACGGAACAGGCTATCATGTGATGGCTTTATCGTCGTGCAGATATCGCTGTGGTTCGTGGAGGTACGACGACACTTGCTGAGTGCAAACTCTTTGATACTCCATTGGTTATCGTTCCCCTTCCTGTGACACATGATCAGCAGAAGAATGCAGAATTTTATGTCGACAACTTTGGTGATATCTTGATCTCTCAAAACGATCCCGAATTTGTTCAAAAACTCTATAGTTCTCTTGCAAACATAAAATCAAAACATATAACAACATCAACTGATAAAATAAAAGAAAAAATTGCACAAGCTAAAATTACTATCTTAGACAGAATGCTGTCATGAAGATAGTCGTATACTTTCTTTGTAAAAAATTTTTCTAAAACAAAATTTTCTGAAGTAAATCGATATTGTAGAACGATGAAAGAATCCTGGTTGAATAGTGACTTTATTGACTAAGTAATATTAGTATGAATAAATTCCTTTTGATCATTTTTGCGTATATAATAATTTTTTTATCAGGATCTGTCTGAGCGTATGACCTTCGTATCACGGAAGTGTTTGTTGATGGGAGTGATGAGTTTGTCGAGATTACGAACGTTGGTGAGAGTGATTTTTCTGGTACGATTGTCTTGTCTGGAGTGAAGAGCTCGCCATTGATAGTGTCCAATATCTCACTAGCCTCCTGATCTCTTCTTCTCCTTGGCGATAACGTGTCAATGTTGTCTAGTGGTAATATTACACTGAAAAGAACTTCACTCTGACTGAGTTTGGGTGACACGAATTCTCTTGCTGTTCAGTTGTTGTTTGATGGATTAGTAGTCGATGAGTTTTTAGTTTCGCACTCTGACGTTCAATCTGTCGATAACACTTCCACGAGTTTTCACAAACTCCGAGACGGGTCAGGATGGTCAGTTTTTCCTACAACAAGTGACTATATTCGATGAACGAGTATCACTGCGAATCCATGAGTTGTCTATCAGAGTGATGGAGCGATACTCTTGCCTTTGGGTGTTGATGTCGTTCAGCCAGAAGAAACCGAAGAACCAGCTCAGTGTCCTGTGAGTCCCTTTGTTGTTGATGAAATTTTTAATGGTGAAGAATATGGTCATTATATAGAACTTCTTTTTACCCAAGACTGGGAATGATGAATTGTTCTTTCGTGAAATACATTGACAACAGTTGTCGATATACCAACCCAATCGCGACAGAAGAATATGAGATATCTGATAGCTCCTTCAACATCCTGACTCCTCCATCCTGACAATATTATTATCAATCCTGATCTTACCATCTCTACAGGACAGCTCCTGATTTCTTCCATTGATGGTAATATTTTGTCTTCTATTTATGTCATGAATAACTGAAATTCTTGGTATGAACAGGGAGCTATGGACTGTGATATCTTTATGACAATAGCATGAGCTCCTTCTCCTGGTTTTGATGATCAGTTTCTTCCATATATGGGAGTAGTTTCAGCACCATCATGACCATACTGTCCAGTCAATCCTCACGCTCCTTCATGAACAGGCGCTAGTTGATGAACTGGAGAGAATGTTTGATCTTGATTTTTTTGATCTGGTATTGTTGACCTTCATCTATCACTGATCGACTATGATCCGCCGTGATCTGATACGAACACCGAAAGGATCGGTCTGACGCTATCGGGTACAGAGAGTATATCTTTGTCGGGTTGGAAAATCATGTATGAATCCAAAACTTATAACTTTGTTTCTTGAACTGTCCTTTCATGACAAGAATATATCAGAATAGCAAACTTTCAGCTCGTAAATTCTCGTCCAGTCTGTGTCAATCTCTATTATCTTGATACTCATGTCGATGTAGCCTGCTATGATCCAGCTCTCCATCCTTCACCTTATTTGCCTTTGACTGCTCCTGCACTACCTCTTGATTATGCGAATATCCAGTTTAATATTGTTTCCCTTGTCTATGATCCTCCAGGAAGTGATACTGACGCTGAATCGATTACCATACAGTTTGATGGCTGAGCTGATGAAATACTACTCGATAATCTCCGCTTACGTATTGGAACGAAAACAAAGAGAATCTATGGAACCATACGTTCTGGACAGACATTGAAGCTTGTTTGAAATTTCCAGATGCCCAATACTGTTCCTACTTGCGTGGCCCTGGTCTATGAAGACATTGTCTATGATGAGTATTGTTATGATCCTACTCTTGTCCAACCTCCAACAACTTCAACGATCGATTATTCTTCCTATATTATTGGTATAGACAGTCTTGTCTATGATCCGCCTTGATCTGATACTGATAATGAGATTGTTATCCTTTCCATTCCTTCATCTGTTAATCTTGACTTGTCTACCTTGTATTTGTCGTTTGATAATAAAAAACGTTATTTAGAAGGAACAACCTATAGATGATGAATCATATCGGTAAGAGGAAATTACCAATTCCCCAACAATAAAGCTACTTGTGTCGAACTCAAGCAAGGTGATACAGTATTTGATACCTACTGTTATGATCCAGAAGAGGATAAACATTGAACTGGACAAATCTTTTCTGGAATAACTCTTTCATGAATTGATATTACGATTGATAATATGGTCTATGATCCACCTTGATCTGATACGAATAACGAAGTCGTCACTCTCACCGTGTCAGCACCCATTACTTTACAACAAGCTCTCTATCTGTCATTTGACAATAAAAAGAAAAAACTATCTGACGTACTTTCTCTTTCTGGTTCGATAAGCTTCGTATGAAACTACCAGTTGCCAAATAGTAAGTCAATCTGTGTCGAGTTACTGTACGGTTCACAAATCTTGGATGACTACTGCTATGATCCAAATTACAAAGATGTATCATTAAGTTGACAAGGAGATATTTCATTCTGATCTGGTCTGCAGATTGCTCGAGTCCTCCCTAATCCCAAGTGAAAAGACGATGCAAAAGTGAATGAATTGATAGCACTTTCATGGAATGGCTTTAACGCGAACGGAGAGAGTGGACAAAACTGACAACTTATCGACAACAACGTGAAACTCAAGATTAATACTACCACTATTCCGCTTTCTGGTCTGATACTTCTGTCAGGAGAAACTGTTTTTCCTGCTGGTAAGTCTTTGTCGAATTCACCAAGTTGTCTGTATTTATATGTCTATGATAAGGAAGTCGATCGTCTCTGTTATCCGCAAGCAAAAGATAATACGCGCTATTATCATCCTCGTCTCTGAATTTGAGCCCAAACCATTCCTGATTCGCTGATCGATACGTTAAACTTTGCTGGATGAAATCTTTCCAAATTATTGTTGAAAAAAATTGATAAAAAGATTTGTCTGACCTATGAGGGAGTGCAGATCCGTTGTATAAACAGCTGAGAGTCTGCTACGAGTAAGAAAAATAGAGCTCTTCTTACGCTCAACAACTCCTATATAGCTCAGATCACTGATATGTATTATAACAATACGCTTCATCCTACAATCCTTCGTCGTCGATTGAATAGTTATACTCTTCTTTCTAAAAAAATAAAAAACAACGAACTCTCTGAGCTAAATGTTTATGGTGCCACCATTAAGCCTACAGAACTTGATCGTTATGTGGAACTTGTCTATGATCAGTCACCTGATGAATATCTTCTTGATCAATTTGGTCGTAGTTTGTTTTGACATGACAAGATGGATGAGTATTATAAAAAAATATATCAATAAAACATATGACACTTTGAATTAGTAATAGTATATAATTATGCATTGATTTTTAAAATGTTTCTATGGCTTTCAGAATCTTGGCGATGAGATGTTGTTTTGGTGAGTATTGGACTATATTGATACTGCCTATGGAGATGTTGATGAGCTTACTGTAGAGGTAGATAATGTCGCATGGATGGAAGAACGATGGACAAAAAACGTCGATATGATGATACAGTTAAAACTTGCTTCTTGATTTGTTTCACAAAAGAAGATTATTAAGTTTACAACGATCTCTAAAAATATTTTGGATAATTTTCATTATGATTTCTATTTCTTTGGATGAGGGGAGGTGTTTGCAGAATCGAGATGATTTCATGGTGGTTGGAATTATCTGTTTCGTTATCTCTATCCGATTCTGCGTAAAAAATTTATCCTTTTGGGTGGTATTGAGACTGCGACAACATGGCGACAGAAATTATTGTATAAGATTGTTTTACCCAGAGCTCAAAGAGTTGTCACCAGAGATCATACTTCATTCGATGAAGTAAAACATTACACTGATAAGGCTGTTCATCATTATGATTTTGCAATTCCTGTTGTTGATAGATATAGACAGAATATGTCAGGACGTAGTCTCCAAACATTTGTTATTACCAAGCCCTATGTTATTGTCAATATTGTCCAATCGATGAGCTCAGAAGAGCTTTATCAAAAAATAAAAATATTTCTTACTGAACTGTATCCAAACTATACTCCTGTCTATCTTGCTGGTAAGTCTATCAATAGTAATGATACCATATTTGCACAATGGTTAGAATGAGCATATCCACATCTGCGTGTTTTTCAACGAGAAGAGTATTCTCTTTCAGAGCTTCTTGCTTTAATTGATGGAGCTAGTGCATGATTTGCCTCTAGACTTCATATTCTTCTTCTTTTGCAAGAATTTGAAAAACCGTTATATTCTGCTGTTTATGCAGAGAAGGTAAAAAAACTTATTACTTCAACAATTGAATTATAAGAATCCTAATCTTTAAAAATAAAATTTCCTTATATGAACAACATATCCTATGCAGTTGTTATTCCATCGAATAGAGTGTTTGATAGTATTAAACCTCTTTTGGTATCTCTTAGTGAGCAGACTTTGTCGCCTTCACAAATTGTAATAGTGCGAGATCGTCATGCTGACAAATCAGAACTTGATACCTACATTATATCCGCCAAACTCCTTTTTGCTCAATTTGAAAAACTCCGTATCGATATTATTCATCCATGAAGAGATAAAAAATTTACGATCTGACAAGGTGCAAGTTATGTCCGTAACTATGGAAGAAAACAAGTCACTACACCTTATATGATGTTTATTGACGATGACAATGTGTGTCCAGATGATATGGCTGAAAATCTTTTTGGATTTGTAACTCAACAAGCTCATCCAGAATACACAGTAGTATCTCCCTTGCAGTATGATGATACACAAAGTATTATTCGTCCTGCCTTAGCGTCAGGATTTAATTTTGCTCTTTGTAGACCAGTACGATTATGAAATCATGTGATAGAATCGTCTGACCGCTATTTCTCCTTACAGTTAGCATCATCAAACTGTCTCGCATGACCGACTGCACTATTTGAGACATATCCTTTTGATGAACAGATACCATTTGTTTATGAGGATCTCATCATGACTGCGAACATGTCGAGATGATGAGTACAACTTTTCGCTGATAGTTGGGCCCATGTCATCCATCATCATGCTCACAGAAATAAACTTTCAGAACTTTATGCGAATACCCCAGATCGTGCCTACTATAAAGCAAAACATAGAATAATCTTGATTCATGTCCTCTGAAATTGGCGACAACAACTCCTCTTTTATCTAAGTTGATTTGTGTGACAATTAGGTTGGATTGTGTTGCATATCCTTTATTATGCTCCCATGTCTCATTGGTTCTGATTGTTTTCTGCATTATATAAAGGTACAAAAGATGGAATACTGTATATCACAAGAAGATCATAATACTTATACTACTTAGTATATCATGAATTAGTAATACATTCTTTATCCTTAATGTGATAAGAGATGCTCGTAGTACTTCTTTTTACTGCTATGATACTTATATCAGTACTTACTCGTAGTATAATGGTAGTCTGAGTATGTATGCTGATCGTTCTCGTAGTGCTTCTGCTTAAGAAAAAACATATAAAAACTGTCTTTGTCTATTTTTTGTCAATGTTGTCAGGATTGGGATCGGTAATCGTCTATGATACCTTGATTGTTCACTGAACTTCCACGGTGTCAGCTCTTCAAACTTTTCGTGTCATAGAACAACAGAGAATAAATAGGTATCTGATAGAAGTTAAGAGTTGAGAGTCTGCTTTGTCGGAAGATAGGTGACAAGATAAAAGTCAGTTATTATTATATTCTACAGCATCGCTAGAACCCGGGGATCTCATACAATCTAGTCGCACCATAATACAGAGAAAGTATGATGAAAAATGGTGTTGGCGAGTATGTATTCAGAAAAATAGACAAAATGGACAAATTGTAGACAATGAGAGTTTTGATTATGATGCTTGGTTATATATACAAGGATTCGATGGCTCTGTATATGATAACAATCCTTATATCGTATGACAAGAAGCAGTAAGCACAAGAATGCAATTGAAACAATATATCAAACATACTATAGTAAAAAATTTGTGATCCGACACGGTGTGAGCACTATGATTGGGTATGCTGATCGGAGATAGATCATTATTTCACAAAGATGAGTATCAGTCGTTTATAGATAGCTGACTCATACACTTAGTCGCTGTGAGTGGATGAAATATAGCTATTATGGTTGCTTTGGCTTCATTGTTGCTGTTTTGGTTACCTTTTTATATCAGGATAGTGGTTCTCATTCTTGTCGTAGTAGCCTATTCCTATCTGGTAGGTACTGATTCGAGTGTGGTACGTGCTACGATTATGGCATTACTTACTCTCTTTGCTCTTCTTCCAGGTCGTCAGATATCGATATGGAGACTGTTAGCTTATGCTTGGATCTTGATGTTGTTACGAAATCCATATTATCTCCTTTATGATCTCTGATTTCTTCTTAGTTTCTGAGCATTGCTCGGTATTATCTGGGCGGATAGGGTAGTGTTTCAGAAGTTGAAAGGTAAAATTAGCTGACAGATTGATGATTATGGATTGCCTCGTCGTTCCTCCTCGCAATGACATATTAAGGTATGAGAAATTAACAAGTTTTCATCGTCTTGGTGGAAAGAACAACTATGGAATGCGTTTCGTATCCTTATACTCCCCAGTATTGGTGCTATGGTAGGTGTCCTTCCTGTTTTGATACGACATACTGGTCAGATTAATCTTTTTTGACCTCTGTTGAATATGGTTATTGTGCCTTTTGTTTCATTGATTACGATATTGCTTATTGTTCTTACTCTTTTGTCATGGTGATGGATAGCTACTCTACTCACATGACTCTTGTCGATGATTATATCATTATCGTTATGATGATCTCAATACAGTCTCTTGTTGTATGGAAATAGATTCGCTGCTAGTGCGATATGATGAATAGTTGTATTATATTGGATATGGTGGATTCGACAAGAAGTGGAATGTAGCGCTTCAGATCCTGTTTCATAATATTGCTCTGTGAATTTGCTCTATGTAAGATGGATATATTATGACATTATTTCTTATTATGACAAGTTGAAAGTAATGGTGAGAAATGATACATTGGAACTAAATTCTTGTCGTATTGTGTCTATATTATCTGTATGGTTCTGTCACACTGATAGAGTTTGTTCGTAATCTAACTAGTTCGCTCTGTATATAGTATTTATGATGTGACAACATCTGTCTATCACTTTCATATAGTTATGACTATCTTGTGTCAAAATCTCTTGCAATCTGTGATTGATATCGATACACTTTAGACATTACTGTGTGGAGACACAGTGAATACAATTTGCCTTTTTATTATTTTATAAGTACGTACGTATGAACTTAAAAAACAAACTATTCGCTGGACTTACAGCGTTGTCAGTTGTTGCTATGTCATTCGTTCCTGCTGTAAACTTCGTATCTGTTAAAGCTGACTCAGCTGAAGATATGGCTGCTTACACTTGGGCGTTCGATGAAGGTCTAACAACTATGACATCTTTTGATGCTTTCATGTTTGAAAACGCTATCAGCAGAGAACAAGTTGCTAGATTCCTTGTTAAAGGAGCTGAAGCACTTGGAATTGAACTTTCTTCTGATCAAACTTGTGATTACAAAGATCTAGCTTCTGCTGATCAATCACTTGTTGAATTCATCAACGAAGGATGTGAACTTGGTCTTTTCAAAGCACAAGCTGATTTCAATCCAAAACAACTTATGACTAGAGAACAAGCTGAACTTGTTGTAGCTAGAATGGTTTACGGAATGGACGAAGTAAACGCTTACGCTGAAGACGCTGGAATCTCTGAATTCGCTGCTGCAAGAGAACTTCTTATGGCTGATGAAATCGTTAAGGTTGAAATTCCTGCACAAGCTTCTGTTAAGAGAGGACATCTTCTTCTTATGCTTTACAGATTGGCTGATGCTGACGTAGTTGATCCAACTACTCCTACAGCTCCTGGATATGCTGAAGTGTCTCTTGTATCAGCTCCTGCTGATCAATCTGTACCTTATAATGCTAATGGTGTTAAGGTTGGTACTATCAAACTTACTGCTGGACAAAACGCTACTACAGTATCTTCTGTAACAGTTACTAGATCTGGACTTGGTAATGTTGGTGACCTTCAAGGTGCATGGCTAGCTAACGCTAATGTTGTGACTGATGTTAAATCTTTCTCAAGCTCATCACAATCTGCTACTATCAAATTCTCTCCTTCACTTAAACTTGCTGCTGGAGAATCAATGAATTTTGATGTAATGGTTGCTGTTGATGGTGCTGTGAATAGTGAACATTCATTCAAAGTATCTTCAGTAAATGTATCTAATGGTACTGCTTCTGGAGCTCCTGTATCTCTTGGAACAATCAAAACAACATCTTACTCAGTTGCTAAAGTTTCAGCTACTCTTGCTGGACAATCTAGTCTTCAAGCTGGTAAAACAAATGTATTGGTTGCTACTGCTAAAGTAACTCCTGTTAAAGAAGCTTCTGTAAAGAAAGTTGTAATTAACAAATACTCAGCTACTCCAAGTGCTGATTTCACAGAAGCATTTGCTAATATGAAAGCTTATTACAAAGGAAATGTTGTAGGTACAGTTTCTGTAACTAATGACAAAATCGTTGTAGATGGTCTTGATATTGCTGCTTTGGCTAATGAAACTATTAATATCGAACTTAAAGCTGACATTACTTATGTAGGAGCTAGTCTTACATTTGCTGCTCAAGCTGGATATGATAGCACTTCAATCGTAGCTGTTGAAAAAAATTCAGGATACGGTATGCCTGTAACTACTACAGCTGCTACTTCTAATATTAACATTAGTGGTGTAAACTTAAAGATTACTAAGACTACAACTGGAACTACAACTGTAAATCCAGGTGCATCTAACGTAACTCTTTACGAAGCTGATATTACTTCTGATGCTGAATTTGATGTAACTAAATTCTGGCTTAAAGATGCTCAAGGAACATTTGCTTCTTATACTGGATTCTCTGATAATAAAGTAGTTCTTTATGTTGGTGGTGATGATTATGAATTGACTACTACTGGAGGAACTCCTGCTTACTCAGCTACTTCTGGATTCTACTTCCAAACAAATGGAGTTAAATTCACTGTAGAACCTGGTCAAAAAGTTAAGATCAAAGTAGTTGGATCATTCTTGTCTAATGCTAACGCTGCTGACTTCAAATTCTCATTTGGAATTGATGAACTTAAGAGCTTGACAGATAACAATACTCTTTCAATTTCTAAAACTCAAGTAGGTGATAGAGTTTCTGTTAAGAACGGTTCTGCTGTTGTTAAGACTGCTACTGTAGCTGCTCCTACAACTCAAAGAATTTACGCAAGTGCTGAACAAGAAATCGGAAGATTTGCTATTAAAGCTACTGATGATGAATTGACTCTTAAAGAAGTATCATTCGCTAATTCAGGAGTACTTAATGGTGGTACATTAGAAGATCTTCTATCTGATGTTAAACTTGTAAGACTTTCTGATAATACTGAACTTAATTCTTCAGTAGAAATCGATGGTAATGCAATTAAATTTACTAGCATGTCTTCAGCTTTCGCTAAAGATACTGACGTAAACGTTAAAGTAGTTGCTAATACTAACACATTCACAAACGATACTCTATCTGGTACAGTTAAATTATCTATTGTTTCAGGATCTCTTGTAGCTACTAAAGCTTCTGATGGATCAAATGCACAAGTATCAGGAACTCCTACATTCAAGCAATATACTCTTGGTGTACAAGCTCCAGTTGTTACTCTTGTTAAAAATGATTCAAGCAGATTTACTGTTACTGTTAAGAATGTAGACACTGAAGCTGATGTTGTATTGACAGGTATCAAAGCTAGTGTTAAGGTTGATTCTTCAAACGATGGTTATGTTGGAACATTCTGTCTTAACCTTCAAGGATCAAGCAATACTGATTGTGCTGCTGCTGATGCTGCTTCAGGATTCGGTAATATTGGTGCTGCTGGAACTAGTCAAACATTTGCATTGACTACTCCTGTAACTCTTACTAAAAACGGAGGAGAAATTTCTTACGAAATTTATGTAGATTCAAGCTTCATTAATCCAACAGGATTACAAGCATTGATCCAAAATCTATACTTCGACGGAACTTCTGAAAACTACAACGTATCTGCTCAATAATTCACTTATTGAATAGTGCTGATGTAAATCAGAGCAAGAAACCCACTTCGGTGGGTTTTTTTAATAAAAACTTTTATACTACTATATGAAGAATGGATTATTATGAAATCTGTCTATGTCTGTAGAGATGTCACTTATGTAATATAACGCGATAGACTTCATAAAACATTGATAGAACCTAGTACTTTCAATGTGTGAATTTGACTTGCAATCTGTGTCAGAAATCAGTATATTTTAAAGGTTATCCTACAAGATAATAGACCACATCCTCGCTAGAAATAGCTAAGGACGCCTATATGGTACCGGGAAGGAGAGATGGCAGAGTGGTCGAATGCGGTCGCCTTGAAAGCGATTGAGGTGCAAGCCTCCGGGGGTTCGAATCCCTCTCTCTCCGCCATTTACATATTTTATGTATATGACTTATCAATCGTTTGTGCAGTCGCACTTTCTTAAAACTATATCTACATTAGGAAGTATTGTATTTGTATCGTTGCTTTTAATTAATCCTGATATGTATACAGGGTTGATGAAAGAAACAGTATCAGTAAATGCAAATTTCCTTTCAAATGAATATCAACAAGATCTGTATGTCGTTAATGACGACTGAAATATTGTTTCTTCTGATGAAGAAGAACCTACACAAGAACCTACGCCATTGTTGTCTTATATTGTTCAACCAGGCGATTCCATTGAACAGATTGCTCAAAAATATGCAGTTTCGGTCGATCAAATTAAAGCTGTCAATAACATGGTTGATAATGATCTTCTTGCTGGACAAAAACTCTATATTACGAATAGAAAATGATTTGTCTATGAAGTAAAAGAGGAGTCTATATCTCTTATGGTATTTGCTAACTTATATGGTATTGATGAAGATCAACTTCTTCAAGCTAATGGACAAAGTAATAATATGATACCATATGAAAAATGACAAGCTATTTTCGTTCCATGATTATCGCTAGAAGATGCTTATACCCTATCTCTTTTAGTAAAACCAGAACCTAAACCACAACCACAAAAAATTATTGTTAATACAACTACAAAAAAATCTTCGTCAAGTGTTTCCAGTACTGTTAAGAAAAAACCAACACCATCATTGATTAATGTGAATATGAACGGTAGAGCATCTCTTGTCGTAAGTTCTTGGAGATATGTCTTCAAAGAAAAAAATACTATGGCAGCAGGACAATGTACGTATTATGCTGCTCATAAAGCAAAATTTGCCTTTCCAGAAATATCACCAGGCGTACGTTTTAGAGCTTTTGGTGGTAATGCTAACAAATGGCTTGGTAATGCAAAAGCAGTAGGATTTAAAACGGCTTCTACACCAACTCCTTGAGCTATCGCTGTATTCCAACAATGAGGTTCTCGCTATTATAGTTACGGTCACGTTGCTATTGTAGAAGAAGTTGATCGAGATAATAAGAGAATAAAGGTTTCAGATATGAATTATTCAGGATTGTGGACAGTAACAGTACGTTGGATATCTATGAATGATGCTATGACACAAACAAAATGATGACAGACACTTCTTGGATTTATTCCGGTACAAGAGCTACCATCAGGAGTGAAAGAAAAATATCAAGCAGCTAAATTATAATTTTCAGCGCCTTAATATATATCCTCTTTCGAGAGGATTTTTTACAATAACAAACTTGAATATCTGACACAGTTCTATATACTGGTTGTAGGATTTTGTTTTGATAGACAATGAATGTATAAAAAATTAAGTTATGATCAATTATTGAAGCTAAAAAGTTGATTCTTTGAGTCATTAAGTTCAATATTGAAAAAAAATAAATATCAAACACTGAAAGATTATCTTCATATAACTTCTAAACAGGGAGAGGTAGTCTATCACATTGCTAGACAAGAATATATCTGGAGAACAGTATTTGTACATGGTTCTGATCAGGTTATTTTTTATGATGAAAGAGAAAAAATAGAACTTCATGCCGACAAGGCAATTCTTGCAAAAATAGGAGCACTGATAAGAGATACAAAGAAAATAGCTGCTCAAAAAAAATCTGCAGTATCGATAGAACAAACATTGCTGAAAGCATTTGATGAGGGAAAACTCAGTGATATCGGAGGTAAGGGCTATCTTGTCTATGATATTGAAACATCATATACCACCAATGATTTGAAAAAAACTGAGTTCTATATTGGATATGCTTATATTGTACAGGGATGAAAAGGTATGTATAAATATATTGATAAATCAAATTTAACAAAATTTTTAGAATACCTCATCGATTTTGATGGTTATATTATTGGGTTCAATAGTTTGGCCTTTGATAATCCTGTAACGGTTCATCAATGACTTACATTCGCTGATCGTTATAGTGATGAAGAATATGAACGTTTGCTTGCTCTTGTTAATAAGAAATCATTAGATATTTTTCAGTTTGTCTGGTGAATTACTGGTAAAAGAATGGGTCTGAATAAACTTTCAAGATCATTAGTTGGATTAGGTAAGACTTTAGAGTCTGGGAAAGAATCAGAAAATCTTCGACAAACCTATCTTGAGGGTGATGAAAATGCACTCAAAATACTCAATAACTATTGTAAAAATGATGTAAAAATGACCTATCTTTCTTTGTGGTATATTCTCTATTTTCAAAAACTTTCATTAGATGATCAAGATCATGAATATACTATAGAAGAATTTATTGCCTTGTCGAATAAGGAACAAGTTGAAGAAGATTTGTCTGAACAGAATGATAAGTCTCATACTATTTTTTCTGAATAAAAGAAAAAAAGTACTAAAAAAAGTCCTATTTTTTTTGACAAAAAAGAATTTGCGATTATAATGATCTTGTCCATGAGGTAATACCTAGTGGATCTATACTTCGTATGAAGAGAGTATCTCTTCTGAGTTCATTATCAGATTCCATAACTACCGCATTTGAAGATACTGTTACTATTATAAATAGTGATATGAAATACTATGAAGTACTAGGTATATAAGATAGAGAATATAACTCGCTTTAGACAAATACAATTCCAATATAAACAAAAACAAAAAAGTACGGCGATGAGAATGCTCTTGTAGTATTTCACAGCCAACTTGAGTGAAGTGTATCATATCACGACCTGTTTCAACAGATTCTTGATTGATTATCCTTACTTACTCATTTGTCTGAAATGAAATTGTTTTACAATATATGAAAAACTCCTGAGTTATTCTCATGTATTATCTTTTATCCTGATAGTTCTGGTAAGTATCACCTATGTATATTGCTTACCTATTGACGAAAAGAAGATAGATCAGCCTTATGCTACATAGCAACATATAACCGTATCAGATGATGTCTTTACTAACGTATAAGATACTATTATGTATTTTCTTAAGAAACGCGTCTTGAGAAGAAAATAATAGTATTGTAAGTAGGAGTAATCCCTTCACTTTGTTATTATCGAGTTGTTCTTGTGCTATGAGTTGTGAATTGAAAGTCTACCATAAGGTAATGAGGAGTAATATCATAATACCATAGATCAAACAGTATGTTCATGAGATTCTTATTTTATGAGAAGTACTATAACAAACAATGAATAATCCTGACAATAGTTGAGTGTCGCGATAGTAAAATGGTAATTTGGTACTGTAATGAATATCTCTATCAAGTATAGAATATGAAGATGACTGCTGTTCTAGAAGGCAGTTGCTTTTTTTATACACAAAAAAAGAGACAGGAGCCTCTTACATTAGAATAATTATCTACTGTTTTTTAACCATTCATTCTCTTGAAACCATTGAGCAAGATATTCTTTATCAACTAATTCTTCTTTTTGGCTTGTTGTATGTGGAAAGTGTTTGTCGACGACAAATTCATCTAAATGTTGTTGTACCATTCTAATAAACTCCGCTTGTTGAAGTAATCAAGCTTTTACATCTCAACGTAATGCCTTATAATTGAAATCGTCAAAACTATCATTTTTTACTAATCCATCTTGATTTGCTTTATCAAAACACTCTTGTGAACAAAATCAGCCATGTCTTTTATATTGTTTTTTTCTTGCGATAATGCGTGCATTACAAGGACTATACCTACAATTCTCACAATTATTTGTTTCTAGGTCAGAATAGATACATTTCCCTATGGTAGTATGAGTATCTTCATCTCCTACTTTTTTACTAATAACTCCATCAAAGGTATACAGATTTCCAAGCCAGTTACCATCATTGTGTTTATTGACGTATTGTACAACTCATCCTTGAAGCGCGTAGAAATTATCGATTCCTTTTTCTTTAAGCATGACTGATAATTTATCACATCTGATACCTCAGGTACAGTACATGAGTACTTTTTTGTCCTTAAATTGATTTTTATAGTCATCTAACAGGTTTTCCACTTCACGAAAGTTGATAGTGCCTGCAGGAATAGCATGTTTAAAATGTCCTAGTTTATATTCATAACTATTTCTCATGTCGAGTATCACCCAATCTTTGTTGTTGTTATCAATCACTTCTTTGAGTTCTTGATCAGTAAGTTCTTGGAGAGATCTTTTGTATGCTTGTTCAGTAATGGTTGTTCATAAAGCTACAATTTCCTGACGATATTTTACGATCATCTTATGAAACATATGCTTATCTACAGGAGAAGATTTTGTATCGATTTGATCTTCTAGATCAAAAAAATAAGGATTATTTTTCAAAAAGAGTTTATAAGCTGCTAACTGTCCATTATTACAAGTAGCAGTAGCACTGATTCCCTCGTTTCCTATATAAATACGTCACTTCATACCAATATCAGTACAGAAATTAAGATGTTTTTTTACTTCTGTTAGTGGATCATGAATGTCGACGAATTTGTAGAATGTAATAAGATGATAATGAGTGCGATGATGCATGATTATTAGTTGCAAGCTAATAAATAAAAAACAGGGTTGTTGCCCTTATCATAGATAATATAGTGAAAACACACGGTTTTTTCAAGTGGGATTATAACGATATGTACAATAATGATATAGTATTTCATTATCTATCATTATTTGGTTTAATATATATTCCAAATACAATAACATTTTCTTATACTTGCTCTTGCAATCTTATACTGATATGTATATATTCATATTTAGATGTAGTCAAATTTCGTTGTTGATTATGGGACATGAATACTACTTAATTGAAAATATTGCTAAGTAAGTTTATGTCATGAGTATATGCCAGGATAGCTCAGTTGGTAGAGCAGAAGACTGAAAATCTTCGTGTCGGCGGTTCAATTCCGCCTCCTGGCACCACTTTTCTATATAAAAAACAAAAAATCACTTGCTTTTTATGTTCGAATAAGTATATTTAAGAGGTTGTAGTGAAAGCATTTTGTCTGACTGTATAGGTGTATAGCTCAGTTGGTTAGAGCGCGTCTCTGATAAGGACGAGGTCGGTGGTTCGAGTCCACCTACACCTACCATGTATTATTAGCCGGGAATTAGCTCAGATGGCTAGAGCGCTTGGTTTGGGACCAAGAGGTCGTGAGTTCGAGTCCCACATTCCCGAAATTACTATTAATTTAAAAATTATTATTTTATTCTCTATATATTCTGCTTATGGCTGAAAAAATTCACGTAAATGTAGGTACTATTGGTCACGTAGATCATGGTAAAACAACTCTTACTGCTGCTATTTGCCAGGTTTCTGGTGAAAGAGGTTTAGGTAAAAAAATGAGTTATGCTGATATCGATAACGCTCCTGAAGAAAAAGCAAGAGGTATTACTATCAACGCAAGACACGTTGAATATGAAACTGCTACAAGACATTATGCTCATATTGATTGTCCTGGACACGCCGACTATGTTAAAAACATGATTGTTGGTGCTGCGCAAATGGATGGTGCAATTCTTGTATGTGCTGCTACTGATGGACCTATGCCTCAAACAAGAGAGCATATCCTTCTTGCTAGACAAGTAAATGTTCCTGCTGTATTGGTATTCTTGAATAAGTGTGATATGGTAGATGATGAAGATATGATTGAGCTTGTTGAAGAAGAAATTAGAGATCTTCTTGCTGCTCAAGGATTTAATAGAGATTGTCCTATTATTAGAGGATCTGCATTGAAAGCTTCAGAAAATCCATCTGATTTTGATGGTGCTGCTAAGCCTATCGTTGATCTTCTTGATGCAATTGATTCATTCTTTCCAGATCCTGTGAGAGATACTGATAAAACATTCCTTATGCCAGTTGAGGATGTATTCTCTATTAAGGGTAGAGGTACTGTAGTTACTGGAAGAATTGAAACAGGAACTATTAAGGTGAATGATGAAGTTGAAATTGTTGGTCTTGGTGCAGAACCTAGAACTACTGTTGTTACTGGAGTAGAAATGTTCCACAAATCATTCCCACAAGCTGATGCAGGTATGAATGTTGGACTTCTCTTGAGAGGTATTCAAAAAGAAGATGTTGAAAGAGGTCAAGTGCTTGCAAAACCAGGTACTGCTAAAACTTCTGCTAAGTTTGAAGGTGAGATTTATGTATTGAAAAAAGAAGAAGGAGGAAGACATACTCCATTTATGACTTGATATAGACCACAGTTCTTTATTAGAACTGCTGATGTTACTGGAAGTGTTTCTCTTAAGGCTGGTACAGAAATGATTATGCCTGGAGATAACTCAAAGATCGATGTAGAACTTATTTATCCAGTTGCTATTAGCGAAGGAATGAGATTTGCGATTCGTGAAGGAGGAAGAACTGTTGGTGCTGGAGTTGTTACAGCAGTATTGTAATAATATTGTGATTGACGCGATTAAAATATTAAAACGTGAGCAGTATTCATGACTATAATAGTGAATACTGCTCCATTTATTCTATGATTGTTATTGTTTCTATGACTTGATCTACTACTCCTAAATTAAGAATAAAATTGAGAAGTTATGATGTAAAAATGCTAGAAGCTTCTATTGGGAAGGTTGTTTCTCTTCTTTCAAAGTCTGGGGCAACTATTGTTTGACCTGTTCCAATGCCTAAAAAAAGAAGATTATATACTGTTCAAAAAAACTCATTTGTAAACAAGTCTTCTAGAGAACAATTCGAAAGAATTACTTATTCTAGATTGATTGATGTTACTGAGGTTGGGCCAAAAACTATGGAATATATGCAGAATATTATTATTCCTGTTGGTGTTCTAGTTGATGTAAAAGTATACTAGTATTTGGTTCTTGTGATAAAATTCTTTAGTATTTGTTGTAATCATATATAATGTTTGTTCAGTGATGACTTATTGTTAAAAAGAAGGAAATGACTAGTGTTCCTGTTAATGAAAAACTCACAGCAGTAACAATTGTTGAAGTTGTTCCTCAAAAAGTTATTAGACATAAAACACAAGAGAAGGATTGATATACAGCCCTTGTTGTTGGTATTGTTGGTAAAAATGATACGTACCTCAAACAAAAGGAATTTAATATTTCTCCTGAATTATTGGAGTCTTTCCCTGTGTGATATGTTTTTGATGAAACATTGTTTGATGATGGTTCTATGATCGCTGTTCAAGGTGTCTCTAAGGGTAAAGGATATGCTGGACCTATTAAAAGATATGGAATGGCTGGTATGCCACATACTCATGGACATAAATTTAGAAGATCTGGTTGATCAAAAGGAAATAGAAAACCAAGAAGATGATTTAAAGGACATCCTCATGCTGGACATATGGGAACTGATACTGTTACTTTGAAAAACATACCTGTTCTCCAAAAAATGTCATTTGAAAATAAAAAGATTATCGTATTAAAAGGATCTTTGCCTGGTGCGTTTAATTCTTATCTTTCGTTATATAAGTAGTGTAGAGACCATCATATATTTACCTTAATTTGTTATTAATAATGAGTTTTACAATAGATATTTTCAATCAACAGGGTAAAAAGACAAAAACCATTGATCTTGATGCTTCAGTATTTGCTTCTGAAAACATTAATAATGATTTGATGTATCAGTTTGTTAGATTACAACAAGCTAATTCACGTGTTGCTATAGCTTCTACTAAAAATAGAGGTGAGGTAAATGGGTCAGGAAAAAAACTTTATAAGCAAAAAGGGAATGGTGCTGGAAGAGTGGGTGATAAAAAATCACCTTTAAGAAAGAAAGGAGGTATAGCTCGAGGACCAAGATCTAATAGAAATTTTTCATTGAGTATGCCTAAAAAAATGAGAAAGGCTTCATTAAGATCGGCTCTTTCTTTTAAGGCTTCGCAAGAAGGTCTTGTTGCTCTTGATTCATTTGATGTGTCAAAAATCTCTACTAAATCAGCGCTTACTACATTGAAGAATATTCAATTAGATAGGTCTGTATTAGTTGTTGTTCATGATTCTATTGAAACAATTAAATCATATAGAAATCTTCCATTTGTTGATGTGGTAGACGCATTGTATGTAAGTGTGTTTGATGTGCTAAAAGCAAAAAAAGTTCTTTTTGTTGGTGAGGCTCTTGATAAGATTGTGGAATATAATAAAAAAAAGGCATAAGTTGTTTATTTTAATATTATTACTTATACAGTAGCATGTCATTTAAAGATATTTTAAGAAAAAGAGCAAAAAAGAATAGTGCAGTGAAGATGCTTAATCAGTTTACTTCGTATGATGTGATTAAGTATCCAGTTAATTCGGAAAAAGCGCTTAATGATTCGTCATTACAGAATGCATACCATTTTGTAGTTGATTCTAGGGCATCAAAAAATGATGTAAAGGTTGCTATTGCTTCATTGTATGGTGTTGTTGTTTTGAAGGTTACGACTTCAAATCTCCCTCATAAAGGAAGAATGAATAGAAAAACAGTAAGAAGACCTCTTAAAAAAGCAGTTATTACTTTAAAGAAAGGAGATACTATTGCTTTTGGTGCATAGTGTTATTGTTATTATATAATTATACTCTATTACTATTACATTTTATTGACTCAGTTGTTGTATTGTCATGGCAATTAAAACTTATAAACCATATACACCATCAAGACGTTCTATGACAGGATATTCCTTCTCAGAACTTACGGTATCGGAACCATATAAGCCCCTTACAAAAGGATTAAAAAGTGCTTCTGGTAGAAACAATCAGGGAAGAAATACTTCAAGATATAGAGGTGGTGGTCATAAAAAACTTTACAGAATAATTGATTGGTCTCAAAGAGATAAATTAAATATTCCTGCTACTGTTGCTACTGTCGAGTATGATCCATTTAGAACGGCTTATATTGCTCTTGTAAATTATGCTGATGGTGAAAAAAGATATGTGCTTGCTTGGAAAGGTATTGAAGTAGGTCAAAAAGTAATGTATTCTGACAAAGAAACAGGAAATTTTGATTTCGGTAACAGAAGACCTCTAAAGTATATACCAGAAGGTATGCCTGTCCATAATATAGAATTTACACCACATACAAAAGGTAAGATCATTAAATCTGCTGGATCTTCAGCTACTGTTGCTGGTAAAGATGCTGCTCTAAAAATTGTTTTCCTTAAACTTGCTTCTGGAGAATTGAGAAAATTTCATGAAGAATGTCTTGCTACTATTGGTGTGGTAAGTAATGAAGAGCATAAGAATATTGTTATTGGTAAAGCTGGAAGACAAAGATGGCTTGGTAAAAAACCATTTAATCGTGGTAAATCTATGAATCCGGTTGATCATCCGCATGGAGGTTGAGAAGGAAGGACATCTCTTTGATTGAAATATCCTAAGGCATTTAATGGAAGAGTTGTTGCTCCTGGTAAGAAAACGAGAGAAAAGAAAAAATGGTCTAATTCTATGATCGTTAAGAGAAGAAATAGTAAATAATTATTACTTTAGTTTTGTATAATACTTGTACCTATGGCAAGATCGTTGAAAAAATGATTTTATATCCAAGAAAAGCTTCTTAAGAAAATCCAAACTATGGTTGCTTCTGGAGATAAAAAAGTAATTAAAATTTGGGATAGAGCTACACATATTCTTCCTGATATGGTTGGATTGACTGTTGCTGTCCATAATGGAAAGCAATTTGTTACCGTATATATTACGGAAGATATGCTTGGACATAGATTAGGTGAATTTGCTTTCACTAGAACATTTAAAGGACATCCATTCTAGTCAGAATCTATTATTGTTTATAAAATTTATTAATTAATTCTTGAACATTCATGCGTGAATATAAAGCTTCATTGTCGTATGCTATCTCCTCTCCAATTAAAATGGAATTGGTAGCGAAGATGGTAAGATGAAAGTCTACATCTGATGCACTTACTTTACTTAATTTCCTTCCTAAAAAAGCTGGTCGTACATTAGCTAAAGTGATTGCTTCCGCTTATGCAAATGCAAAAATTGGAGAATGAGATGATGTCCAAACAGTTGTTTCTACAATTGATGTTGGTAAAGGTCCTAGCATAAAGAGAATGAGATTTACCTCAAGAGCTAGAATCTATGGATATACAAAACATAGATCATTTGTAAGAGTTGTTTTATCTGTTAAATAATCGTGTATGTGACAAAAGGCGCATCCAATTGGACTGAGAGTTGGAATAGTAAAATCATGGTTCTCTGAACGACATTCTAAAGGAAGAAGACAAAATGCTGATTTCTTTGTAGAAGATATTCAATTGAGAGATTATATTGAAGCATTTTATCCAAGAGCAGGTATCTCTAGAGTTGTTATTAGAAAAACTAATAAAGAAGGAGAAATCATACTTTTCGCATCTAAAGTAGGTGTAATCATGGGTAAAGATGGTGCTAAGATCAAGGAATTAGAAGATAAGATTGAGAAAAAGTTTGGAAGAGTATTCAAAATTTCTATCAAAGCTATCAAAATTCCTGAACTCTCTGCAAAAATCATGGCAGAACATATTGCTACTCAACTTGAAGGAAGAATGCCTTTTAGAAAGGTTGCAAAACAAGTTATTACTCAAGTTATGGAAAAAGGAGCTGTCTGAGTGAAAGTGAAAGTAGGAGGAAGACTTGGTGGTGTTGATATTGCTCGTAAAGAAACATTTAACCAAGGAAGAGTACCTTTACAAACATTGAGAGCTGATATTGATTATCATGCTATGCAAGCTCACACAAAATATGGTGTTCTTGGAATTAAAGTGTGGATTGCAAAAGGAGAAATCTTTGCTAAAAAATCTAAACAAGCTCTTATGAAAGAAATTGTAGATAAAATTGATTCATAATTTATATGTATTACCAAAATACAGTTTATAATCTTATTACTATATTAACATGTTGTTGACGCCAAAAAGATGGAAACATAGAAAACAAATGATCAAGCATATATCTGGACTTTCAACAAGAGGAGCTGAAGTTTCTTTTGGTGATTATGGACTCAAGGCTCTTGAAAGTGATTTTATCACCAATAGACAAATTGAAGCTGCACGTAAAGTAATTGTAAGATATACAAGGAAGGTGTGAAAGCTTTGGATTAGAATATTTCCTGATGTGCCTATGACTAAAAAAGGTTTAGAAATGCCGATGGGAAAAGGAAAGGGAGACGTTGAGAAATTTGTTGCTAGAGTAAAAAGAGGAAGAATAATGTTTGAAGTAACAGGGCTTGATGAAGCAACTGCTAAATTGGCATTGTCATCTGCTGCTAAAAAACTTGGTGTGAAAACAACAGTTATTGGAAAAGGAGAAATTAGATAATTATTATATATTTTAAACCCTAAAGATTTGTTACTGATGTCTCGTAAAACATATCTCAAAGATCTGATATCTTTATCTGTAAAAGATCTTGTGCAAAAGAGAAAAGAGCTCAAAAAAGAACTTTTTGATCTGAAGATGAAAAATTTAACAGGTGCTCTTAAAAAGGTATCTGATGTTAGATCAGCTAGAAGAAATATAGCTAGAATCAATACCGTTTTATCTCATAAAATAGCAACATTATATGGCAGTTCTGTGAAATAAGCAAATTAAAGAATTAGTAGGTAAGGTGTTGAGTACGAGCATGGTAGATACTATCGTAGTGTCTATTCCTGTCGTGAAGATGCATCCAATTTATAAGAAAAGATATACACAGTATAAAAAATGCTATGCTCATATTGATTCTTCCGCTCAAGAATGCGTTGTTGGTGATAAAGTAAAAATCCAACAATCAAAACCATTAAGTAAAACAAAAAGATGGTTGTTTATAGAAAAAGTATCATAATTGTTTTTTAAACTCTATTACTTATAATTAGTATGTTACAAAGAGAATCATTCGTTGTTGTTACTGATAATACAGGAGCAACTGAAGCTAAAATTATTGGTATGCTTGCTACTATGGAAAGACAAGTATCTATTGGTGATATTGTAAATGTTGCTATACAGAAAGCTTCTCCATCCGCTTCAGTAAAACCAGGACAAGTATGTAAAGCTCTGATTGTGAGAACAAGAAAAGAAATTAGACGTCCTGATGGTACATATATCAGATTTGGTGATAACGCTGTTGTTATTCTTGATGTAGACAATAAAGGAGAAATGAAGCCAAAAGGAAAAAGAATTTCAGGTCCATTGCCAAAGGAATTAAGAGAGCACTATAAGAGTGTAACTAACCTTGCAGATGAAGTTATTTAATATGGCTACTATAGATTTATTCTTATTACTAATCTAATCAGATGAAAAAAATTAAAAAATGAGATACTGTTAAAGTAATATCAGGAAAGCATAAAAAATCCATTGGGATTATAGAAAAGGTTCTCGATGAGTCTGTAGTTGTACAGGGGGTTAATGTTGTTAAGAGAGCTCAAAAAGGAAAAGGATATGTAGAAAAAACACTTCCTATTCATCTTTCTAATGTGATGTATTATGATACAGACAAAAAAATCACTTCTAAAATAAAGATTGTTGAAGACAAGAATGGGAAAAGAAAGAGACAAATTGTTAAAACATGACGTATTCTAGAAAAATAATCTTCTTATCTTAACGTAATATTATTGATATTTATTTTACCTTTGCACGATAATGCAATATACTGAATTTAAAAAAGATCTAGATTCTAAACTATCAAAAAGACTAGATGTAAAAAACGTTCATCAGATCCCTCATATAGATAAGGTTATTGTCTCTATTGGAGTAGGTTCGTTACATACAAGAAAATGAGTTAAAGACTTCTCTGAGTTTGAAAAAAACTTAACAGCTATTACAGGTCAAAAACCTACGATGGTAATGTCTAAGAAAAATGTATCAAACTTTAAGTTAAGAGAAGGTATGCCATCTATGATGACTGTTACTCTGAGATGAAAAAAAGCACATTATTTCTTATTCAAATTGATGAGTATTGTGTTGCCAAGAGTAAGAGATTTTGCCTGATTGTCAAATAAATCATTTGATCATCACGGTAATTATTCACTTGGTTTGAAGTCATATGAAATCTTTCCAGAACTTCATCCAGATAGTATCTCATTACCTACAGGATTACAAGTTACTATTGCTACTGATTCTAGAAAAAAAGAAGATACAAAAGCATTGTTAGAAGAATATGGATTTGTATTTCACGCATAATATCCGCTTTTACTTATAGCTAATTATACCATATTATGGCAAAAACATCATTAAAAGTTAAACAGAAAAGACTTATGGATCAATTTCTTGCTTACAAAGCAGGAGATGCAAAAAAGCCAAAACACTTAACAAAGCTCTATAATAGATGCCGTCTTTGTGGAAGAGATGCAGCCTACATGAGAGATTTTGGAATCTGTAGAGTGTGTTTTAGAAAGAATGCAAGAATGGGATTGATTATGTGAGTTAAAAAAGCAAGTTGGTAAAATGAGTTTTCTGTTCATTTCTTTAGTTATTATTATCTAATTATTATGAGTGTTGTTGCACCTACGCAAGATCTATTGATAAGAATTAAGAATGCCTATATGTCGAGAAAGACAATTGTAGATAATGTAGTTCATTCAAAATTCTTGGAATCTATTGTAGATCTTCTTAAAAAATATAAATTTGTAAGAGAATATACTATCATAGAAGATGGTAATAAGAAGTTCCTTAAGATTTTTCTTCATGAAGTCGTTAATCCTGTTCAAGATATTCCAGTAGTACGCTTGTTCTCAAAACCTTCAAGACGTTGGTATGTTTCATATAAAGATCTTAGACCAGTTGCGGGAGGAAGAGGTATAGGTATTATATCTACCAGTAAAGGACTTATGCCTACTCATGTGGCAAGAAAATTGAAAGTGGGTGGAGAACTTATCGCTGAAATTTACTAATATCTTAGTAAATAATATAAGCATTTTAATTATTGTGAGACGATTATCTATGTCTAAAGTATGAAAAAATCCTATTAGTTTGCCAGCTGGAGTTACAGCTACTCTTGTTGATGGTGTGATAGAAGTAAAAGGTCCAAAAGGTACTTTGACTCAAGCTATATATCCAGGTATTGTACCAACAATAGAAGAAGGTGTTGTTACATTGCGTTGTGATGATGTTGCCCTCTGGAAATATTGGGGTACAATGAGATCTCTTATTGCTAATATGGTAAAAGGAGTTTCAGAATGATATTCTAAGACACTTCAAGTAATTGGAGTAGGATTTGATGCTGTTCTTCAGGGTAATGCCATCAATTTTAAATTATGATTTTCTCATCCTGTGAAGTTTGATATTCCTACAGGCATTGAAGTTAAAATTGATAAAGATCCAAAAGGTAATGCTGTGATTGCTCTATCAAGCCATGACAAACAACTCATTGGTGAGGTTGCTGCAAAAATTAGAGGATTGAAAAAACCAGAACCATATAAAGGAAAGGGTATTAGATTCCTTGGAGAAGTTGTTAAATTGAAGGCTGGTAAAGCTGCTAAGAAATAATACATATTATAGTGTGTTATAAAAATCTTTACTTAATCATTGATCTGTTCATATGAAAACAAATAAATCTACCATATCATATTTGAGAAGAAAAAGAAGAACTAATATATCTATCAAAGCGCAACATCCTGATTATAGATGTATAGTAGTAAGATCTGTAAAATATATTAGTGCACAAATCATTGATCAAAAAGGAAATGTTGTTGCAGCGGCAAGTGATCTTAAAATTGCTTCTGGTACTAAAACTGAAAAAGCTACACAAGTTGGTATAGCGTTAGCTAAAGTTGCTCTTGATAAAAAAATTACTTCTTGTGTGTTTGATAGAAATGGATTCTTGTATCATGGAAGAGTAAAAGCATTATGTGAAGGATTAAGAGAAGGAGGATTGACTATCTAGTTATTACTTGTTTACATATTTATTATTGTATATTATCAATATTATGAAAGAAAAATTGCAATGATTTGAAGAAGCTCTCTTAGAAGTCAGAAAAGTTACAAAAGTAACTACTGGTGGAAGAAGAATGAGATTCAGAGCAATTGTACTCGTTGGAGATAGAGCTGGACATATTGGTCTTGGTGTAGGTAAAGGTAACGATGTATCTATTGCGGTAACAAAAGCAACGCACGATGCTTATAAAAACGTCCGTGATGTATCTATTACAAAAACTGGATCAGTACCATATATGGTTACTAATAAGTATAAAGCTTGTTATGTTACATTGAGACCAGCAGGAGCCGGTACTGGATTGAAAGCAGGATCATCAGTAAGAACTGTACTAGAACTTTCTTGATATTCTAATATTCTTTCAAAAATTATTGGTTCAAATAATCCATTAAATAATGCAATTGCTACTATTACTGCATTAACTACCTTTAAGGTAAATGTTGATAATATCCAAGAAGTAAAAGCTGTTGTAAAAGAAAAAATTGAAGATAAAAAAGATGATAGAAAATGAAAATTCTCAAAAAAATCTGATACAGCTAAAAAACCAACAAGATCAACATCTAAAAAGACTGAACAATCTGACACATCGTCTGAGTCAGCAGAATAATTCTTGTTAGTATAGTCTATTATTCATTTACATATTTCTTGTCATAATTATCATGTTGAACGAACTTAAAAGACCAGCAGGAAGCAGAAGAAAATCTATCCAAATTGGTAGAGGAAATGGTTCTGGTCGTGGAAACTATTCTACAAGAGGACTTAAAGGTCAAAAAGCAAGAACTTGATTTTCTCAAAAACCAGGTTTTGAAGGAGGACAAACACCTCTTCATATGAGACTTCCTAAAGCAAGATGATTCAAAAGATACTTTAAGCTTATCAATCATGTTACACCTATTAATATTGGGGTGCTTAATGCTGATGAACGCGTGAAAGCAAATGATACTCTTACTCCAGAAGTGTTGTATACGCTTGGATATGGTAAAATTGGTACTTCATTCAAAATCCTTGGTACTGGAGAGTTGTCAAAATCATTAACTTTCGAAGGATTTGCAGTATCTCAATCAGCAAAATCACTTATTGAGAAAGCGGGTGGTTCTGTTGCATAAGTAGGATCTAGAATCCTTATCGTTGACCTTGAATTTTTTATTCGGTTTGTTATGATCACACAGAAATATTCGTTTGCAATACTCTTGTAAAACGATTATACTCTGTGTGATTTTCTTTACTTATTATTCTTCTCTCTTATGTGGAATAAAATACTTACTTCAGTGAAGGCATTGTTTACTAATCCAGTGCTGAGAAAAAAACTCATTATGACATTGCTTGGATTAGCAATCTATAGATTACTTGTGGTTATACCAGTTCCTTTTGTTAATGTAGATATGCTTATGGCTCAGACATGAGCAGCGACTTCATCATGATTAGCTAACTTTTTGATGTTGTTTGGAGGGTCTCTTGATCAATTTTCTATTGTTGCGGTTGGTCTTGGTCCATTTATTAATGCATCTATTATTGTTCAGTTACTTACTGTTGTTATTCCTCACTTTGAAGAGTTACAAGAACTTGGAGAACAGTGACAAAAGCAGCTACAAATTTATATGAGGTATATGACTTTCCCATTTGCATTGATTCAATCTATTGGAATGGTGTTCTTTATTAATTCTTTGATGGGTGGTATAATTGATACAACCTCATGGGCTACTGTATTCTTTGCTGCATTTGTCATGGCAGTGGGGGCAATGATTGTACTGTTTCTTGCTGATCGAATTACAGAGAAATGACTTACGAATGGAACTTCATTGATTATCTTCGCTAGTATTATTTCTGGAATAGTTACACAACTCTTTTCAACATTTACATCATTGACAAGCTCTTCGGCGTTTTGGTCTATGTTGGTCTATGTTATCCTCGTGGTTGGGGCACTTACTATCGCTTCTATATTCATCTTGAAATCATATCAACAAATACCAGTTATTTATGCAAGACAAGGTAAAATACAAGAGACATCAAAACTCCCTATTCCATTGAATCCTGTAGGAATGGTACCAATTATCTTTGCTATGGCATTTGTATCGTTCCCTTATATTATTTCTCAATTTACTATGAGTTTGTGATATCCATCAGAGACTATGCGTTATTGGGCGAATTGGATTCAATTGAACTTTAATATCTATGTAGAAAAACCGGCAGTACCTATTCTGATCTTCTACTTCTTATTAATTATCGTGTTTACCTACTTCTACTCATTGATTACATTCAATCCCGATAAGATGGCTGATAATATTCAGCAGAGAGGAGGATTTATCCCGGGTATTAGACCAGGTAATGAAACTGCGCAATATATTAAGACTACTTTAAATCATCTGAGTATATGGTGAGGTGCTGGGTTAGCATTGATCGGTATCTTTACGTATCTTCTTCATTATATACCATTGATTCAAGATTTCTCTACGCAAGTAGGAGCCCTTCCTGTGATTGTAACTGGATCTGGAATCATTATTATTGTAGGAGTTATCCAACAACTTATGGATAAAATCCAAACAGAGACACTCATGGCAGAATATGATGCATAAGATATAACTCGCTTCGGCGAGTTTTTTTAGTGAATGATATTCTATATTTACAACACTTTCTCTTGATTTACTATACATATATTAGTATATATCAATCGATGTAAGAACTTATGAACAATAGCGTATTGCTGGCGAGACGGACAACCTTATATCAAAAAATAAAATGAAAAAAATTGTAATGCTTTTTGTGTGTGGATTGATGTTTATAACATCATGTAATCGTAATGATGAATATCAATTAGAACAGCCCCAGCAATCAGATGAATTATTAGCAAAAATAAGTCTTGATGATATTATTGCTACTAATCCTAATGTTTCACAAATTAAAATTATTGGAAATGATAAAGATATATCAGTAATAACTGATCAAAATAATATTTCTTCTAAAACGACTATTTCATCTTATTCATTGGGATGGTATAAGTCGATTATTGTAACACGTCTGACTAAAAGTGCTGTTCAAGGGAAAAACTACAAAATAACAGTGATAGCAAACAATGGTAGTAAAAATGGTTGTAATGATTATCCGCCACAAACTTTACCGATTGTAGAGAAAGTTGGTTGGAATAATAACAATCTTACTGTCTTACAAAGTGTTCAAGTTAATGCTAATAAGACTTTTTATCAAGAAAATGATGCTGCCGGTTGTAATTTGACTTCTAAGCCTTATAAAAAACAAGGTACTATTAATCAGTACGATGCTGGAGCTTATCAAGAGGTTGGTTGGAAAATTAGAACAAACGCATATTCTAGTTCATTTCAAGTTTTAATTGATGTTTATTAATAATAAAGGGAGTTTTCTCCCTTTATTTACTTTATTCTTATACTTTTATGTTATATGAAGTTAAAAAATATATTAAAGAAGATTATTATAATTTTCGTATTCATGCTCTTAACTTGATTTATAATAGGATTATTAAGATGACTTCAAAGAGAAGATTTACAATTTGCTATATGAGCTGACCGTATGTGTTTATCATCTGAAATTCGTGGAGCTTATCCTGATCGAGAATTTTATAATATTTCTGTAGATAAGCTTGGCTTATTACATTGAAATTGGAATTTTTTGAGACGTTTTTACTTGTACTATAATGATTCTATATATTTAAGTACATTATTTTGTCAGAAATAAAAGAGATTAATATAATTATAGATCTTGTTTAATTTTATTTATTTCAAGCTATTAATAATATTCTGCTATTATGGCAGAATTTTTCTTATATAAAAAATCTCCCATTTGGGAGAGATTCTTCGCAAACTCAGAATGACAGAATATACAGAGAGATTATAAGAATTTATTTCGCGAGTTTTTGTAGTTCTGACCGTAGCTGTTCTTCTTGTTTTGAGAGTTTTTTGGGTATATGGAGCTTTGGTATAACATACAGGTCACCATGGCTCGAAAATACTCACTTGGTCGCGAAGCCAAGCTTGCTTATCTTGATCTTGTCAGAAATTTGTGTCCCTTTTGGTATTTTGATAGTTTTATCTCCTTTAGGGTGAGGGATAGTAATCTCTTGACCAAGCACAAGATCAAAGATATTTACTTCTGCATGGAGATAGAGATCATTTTCTTTACGAGAGTAGATTTTACTTGGTTTTACTTTGATTTGTACATAGAGATCTCCTGTCGTTCCTCCTGCTACACCATCATCTCCTTTCCCTGTATGTCTGATATAGACATTATCTTTGATACCTTCAGGAATAGCCACTTCAATTTCTTCTTTTATGACTTCTAAACCTCATGGAATAGTTTTGCCATCTTTGGTGTAGAGTTTTCAGGTTCCTTGACAGCTTGGACAGATATTTTGTGTTTGCATGACTCCAAAAATGGTTTGTGATTGTTGGGTGACACGACCACGACCTTTACAGGTGTTACATTCTTCCTCTTTTACTCCTGCAACTTTGTGTTTGCGCGAGTACTCAATAACTTTAGTCGTTCCATTATAGGATTCTTCAAACGAGATATCCAGACTCACTTGTATGTCTTCACCTGGTCTTGGTCAGCTTGATTGGCGACTACGTCCTCCTCAGAAAAACTGATCCATGACATCGCCAAGATCTACCTCAAATCATCCATTTCATCAAAATCCACCAAATCCTCATCAGGGGAATCCACCAAATCCTCACATACCTCCTCCTCATTTTCTATAGGCATCATACTGTGGTCTTTTTTTCTCATCTCCTATAACTCCATATGCTTCGTTGATTTCTTGAAATTTTGCTTTATCTCAACCTTTTTTGTCAGGGTGGTGTTGCATGGCGAGTTTACGAAATGCTTTTTTTATCTCGTCAGCACTAGCGTTTTCATCTAATCCAAGTGCTTTATAATAATCTTTTGAAGGATCAAAATCCATGAATATAATCATATAATATGGTAAAGGTAGTAAGTTTAATCTACTGATTGGTAATATTGTAGCACTTACTATTTGTAGGTGCTATAGTAATTATTTTTTCGAAAATTGCAAGTGTTTTCGAGAATGTATGGAATGAATATGAGCATATATCATAATTTCTTGATACTATTCTATATATAGTGTCTTGTGGTGTATCTTATCTACTATATGTAGATATAATAACAACATCTTCAAATAAATAGAGTGAAAACAAGAGAAGAATTGTAGAAATAAATATATGAAAAAGAATAGATAAAAACTCTCTTTTAGATCAAGTGATTTTTGATAACTAAAAGTTAGCGTTCATTGGTGTATAATTTTCTAAAAAAAATCTCTTTTTTGAAAAGAAAAACATTATATATACTGTGTTTTCTTGATTATTTTTTTTAATTATTATCCGCTTGTTTTTGTAGAGTATTATCGTATCACCATTACATTGTTAGTACGTGATATAGTAGTCCCTACTCTAGTATAGCTACTATATATAGTGTATTATGTTATAGATATCCTTCTTTTTTATTTTTTGCGTGATTAGTAGAGAGAATGTTGTTCGATAAAAGAGTTAATATCAGACCATATGAGTATCCAGATCTCTTAGATTATGCTGATGCAATGAGACATGCCTATTGGATCCATACCGAATATAACTATACTGGTGATATCCAAGATTATCATAACATGTCTGAGTCAGAAAGAACAATTTTTCGTAAAACAATGTTAGCTATTGCTCATGTAGAGGTTTCGGTAAAGACATTTTGGTCAGATTTACATAGAGCGCTTCCTAAACCAGAAATTGCAACAGTAGGTATGGTATTTGGTGAATCAGAAACAAGACATGAACAACTTTACTCTCACGTGTTAGAATTGTTGTGATTGCAAGAAGAGTTTATTTCTTTATTGGATGTTCCTGCTATTCAGCAACGTATTGCCACTATTGATACAGCAATGGCAAAAAAGTGAGAATCTCAGAAAGAGTTTGTGAAATCATTGATTTTCTTCTCTCTATTTACAGAAAACGTGTCCTTGTTTTCTCAATTCTATATTGCTATGTCATATAATAAATTTAAAAGTTATATGAAAGGAATGTCCAATGGAATTGAGGCATCCACAAAAGAAGAGGACTTACATGCAAATTTTTGAGCTGATATTATCAATATTATTAGACAAGAATATCCAGATTTAATAACTGCTCAAGATGAGCAAGATATTATTGCTCTTTGCTCACAAGCACTTGAGAATGAGTGGAATATTCTTGACTGGATATTTGCTGATGGTGAAATTGATTATGTAAAGAAGGATATTGTAAAAAATTATATCGCTTATAGAATGAATAAAGGTTTACAAGCTATTGGTATCAATCACACCTTCCCAGTAGATGCACATCTCCTTATGGAAACAAATTGGTTTGAGGATGAAATACTTGTATCAAAACATACTGATTTCTTTAATAAAAGATCAACTAATTATACAAAAAGAAGTAAAAGTTTTAATTCTGAAGATCTCTTCTAAATATGGAAAAATATTACTGGTTAAATGATGTTTCAAGAGCGTTCTTAGATAAAGGATATCTTATCAATGGACAAACAGCTGAAGCAAGAATTAGACAAATTGCAGAACATGCAGAATGAATTTTGGGTATGGCTGGTTTCGCAGATAAATTTGAAGATTATATGTCGCGTGGATATTATTCTTTTTCTACACCTGTATGGACAAACTATGGACTTGATAGAGGGTTGCCAATTTCATGTTTTGGATCATATATTGAGGATGACATGGCATCAATTCTCTTCACGCAGGCTGAAGTAGGGATGATGAGTAAATATGGAGGAGGTACATCCGCTTATTTTGGAAAATTAAGACCTAGATGATCAGAAATTAAAAATAATGGACAAAGTTCAGGTGCAGTACATTTTATGGAGTTGTTTGATAAAATTACTGATGTTGTTAGTCAAGGAAGTAGTAGAAGATGACACCTCTCTCCTTATCTGGATATAGAACATGGAGATATCAAAGAATTTATGAAAATTGGAACAGAATGACATCCTATTCAAAAACTCACTCATGGGGTATGTGTAGGAGATGAATGGATGCAAAGTATGATCGATGGAGATGTAGAAAAGAGAACATTATGGGCAGAAATATTAAAATCAAGATCTGAAGTATGATATCCTTATCTTTTCTTTAAGGATACAGTGAATAACAATAAGCCAGAATGTTATCAAAATCATACCATTACTCACTCAAATATGTGCTCTGAAATCGCTCTTCCTGACTCAGCGGATGAATCGTTTGTGTGTTGTTTGTCATCTATTAATGTGCTTCACTGGGATGCAATTAAAGAAACTGATGCAGTTGAAACAATGCTCTACTTCCTCGATACAGTCATTGAAGACTTTATACAGAAACTTGAGTCAGAAACAGATTCTTTGAAAAAACTTTTTATGTCTAGACCATTGCGTTTTGCAAAAAGACATAGAGCAGTTGGTTTGGGTGTATTAGGACGACATTCGTACCTACAAGATAATATGATTGCGTATGAATCAGATCAAGCAAGAGAATTGAATAAAGAAATTTTCAAAACTATCCAAGAAAGAGCTCTCAAGGCATCACAAGATCTTGCACAACAATTTGGAGAAACAGAAATGACACAAGGAACAGGCAGAAGAAATACTACCCTTATGGCTGTTGCTCCTACTACCTCTTCAGCATTTATTATTGGACAAGTCTCTCAATCTATCGAACCGTATTGGTCAAATTATTTTATCAAAGATACAGCAAAAGCAAAACATACATTTAAGAATCCTTATCTTGAAAGAGAGCTTGAACAACTCTGATTTAACACACCAGAAACTTGGGAACTTATTAAACAAGCTGATGGATCAGTGCAACATATCGAAAATCTCCCACAAGAATTGAAAGATGTCTTCAAAACATTTGGAGAAATTGATCAGTATAAAATTATAGACCAAGCAGGAGATAGACAGAAATATATCGATCAAGGTCAATCGTTAAATATATTAGTTCCATGAACAATGCCAGCAAAAG
Source organism: candidate division SR1 bacterium Aalborg_AAW-1 (assembly GCA_001007975.1). Lineage (GTDB taxonomy): Bacteria > Patescibacteriota > Gracilibacteria > Absconditabacterales > Absconditicoccaceae > Aalborg-AAW-1. The sequence goes on from CP011268.1 coordinate 529,960, forward strand.
ATATTAATCAACTTCATATCTATGCATGGAAACAAGGTGTAAAAGCTCTCTATTATCAACATTCGTTTAATGCTGCGCAGGTAGTCAAAAGACAAAAGGTATCGTGTGTAGGATGTGAAGCATAATGCAGTAGTGTCATGGCTCTCATAGTGAAGGCAAGATGACGCTTCCAACTTTTATTTTCTTATTTTCTTAATGCTTATGACGGTAGAACATTTACAAGATGAAATTAAGTCACATGTTGTTGTTGTCGATTTTATGGCGACCCGATGTGTTCCCTGTCAGGCTATGTATCCTGTTGTTAAGGAACTTGCTGATCACCATAATGTGAAATTTATTAAGCTGGATGCTGATGAGCATGAGGCTATCTTTGATCAATATGAGGTCTATGGAGTACCACATATCAAAATCTTCGTTAATGGTGAAGAAAAAGCATCGTCTACTGGACCTAAACAGAGAGAAGATATCGAAGCTATGATTGTAGATTGTGTGAATTGTCAAACATCACAAGAACAAAAAGAAGAGAGAATATTGGTTGAAGATTATTTCTAGGATTATATATTGAAATGGTAGCGATAATTAAATCGCTATCTTTTTTTTATAATTATTTTAATATTGACATTTATTATTGATTTATATATTATGATTTAAAATAAAAATTGTTAAATATTAAAAATTAGATCTTATGGTAGAAAATATTGATACTTTCAAACAAAGGCTAGAAGGTAAAATGTCAGAAACAGATGCCGAACTTGTCATGTTTGCTTATGCAATAGCAAAAGAATCTCATAGAACGCAACAAAGAGATGGTGGACAAAGGTATTTTGAACATCCTCGTAAAGGATGTATTGTATTAATGGATGAACTCAAAATCTTTGATCCAGTATTGTTGATTGCATTTCTTCTTCATGATACGGGAGAAGATACTTTGATATGGGGGAATCTTTTGAAAGATTATGATGAATGGAAAAAAACAGCAACATTTCGATTAAATTTAATTTGTGAAAAAGCCACTCCTATTGTTATTGGATTAACTAAACCATCTATTGATAATAAAAAATTTTATTCTCGTGAGGAAGTATATGATTTTTATTGGAATAATATGAAAAATCATAATGAAATAGTATTATTAAAAATGGTTGATCGTTTGATTAATTTAAGAGAGATGGGTGATTGTTCTGCAGAAAAAATTGCTAAACAAAAAAAAGAAACAGTAGTGGTGTATTTACCAATGTTTCAAATGCTTGAAGAGACTTCTTATAGAGAGAGTTATTGTTATCTTAATAATCAAATTAGTACAACATTATCCGAATTATAAATAAACAGGTTTCTTATTGGATAATGATCCCTATAATTATATTGTAGGGATTTTTTCTTTTCACAAAAATAGTGATGAAAGTTATATAAGTAGCTATTGAATATGTGCTACGAAATCTGTATTATTATACTGATAGAACTATTGTTATTTTATAGTATATTGTACAACAAGCATATGGCATCTACATCACATGGATGGAATACAGACTCACAACAAGGGTCAGGAAGCTCCTCTTTTTCAAAAAAGAATATTTCATCATCTTCTCGTTCACAACCTGTTTCTTCACCAAGATCATCAACCACGAGACATTGGTCATCTGAAGGTTCATCAACATCAAGGAAAGTCTATACTCCATCAAGATTTTCATCATTTTCTGCAGGGTCTTGAGGTAATGGTGTGACGAGAGTGCGAAATTGGACTAAGCATATGTTTCAATCAGGACAACGATGGAAACCGCTGTTGTATATCTGAGGTTCTGTCTTAGGTATCTATTTGATTTGGGTGTATTTTGCAGTAGCAACACAATTACCTGTGATTACTAATGATACACTACAAAATGGTAATTTTTCGCAAACTAGTACTGTTTCTGACAGAAATGGGGAAGTTTTGTATAGATTTTATGAGGAGAATAGAGAGTTTGTAGATTTTGAAAATATTGCTCCTCAGGCTATTAATGCATTTGTTGCTATGGAGGATCAATCATTTTGGGAGAATGGTGGAGTAGATCTCAAGTGATTGTTAAGAAATGTTTATGGTACTATTCAAAGAGCGCTATGAATGAATGCAAGAATTGGTGGTGCATCTACGATTACACAACAACTACTTAAAAATATTCTTGCCTTAGATAAAAATGAAAGTGGTATGTATGACACTATTGTTCGTAAACATAAAGAATGGCTCCTGGTAGGAAAACTTGCTGATGTGATTAAAAGTGATGTGAGAAAAGAAAATCCAGGTATTAGTTCATCAGAACTTGCAAGAAAACAAAAAGAGAGAGTAATGGAATTGTATATTAATTTTATTTATCTTGGAAATCAGACGCATGGTATCCAAGCAGCATCACAATCATATTTCGCGAAAAGTGCAAAAGATTTGAATATCGTTGAATCTGCTATTCTAGCATCGATGCCACAGTCACCATCATACTATGATCTCTACAAAAATCCAACAAGAGTATTATGAGATTTTTCTATTACTGCTACTGATGGATCAAAAATTGTATCATGAGATGTCTATAATACTATTGTTAATTCAATTGGTAATCTTGTTTTTGATTCTAAAAATACCATTAGTAAATCAAATAATGCCTTCCAAAATTTCACTTCAAAGATTGTACCAGAAAATATGACTGTTGGTGGTGCTATCTATACCTTATCTTATACTCCTGGTAGAAAAGATGCAGTTCTCAATAGAATGTATGAAGATGGATATATTACTGAAGAAGAGCTTAAACAATCATTTATTGATGGACTTAATCTTACTCTTGCTAGCGGTAAAGTTGCTATTCAAACACCTCATTTTGTATTTTGGGTAAGAGACCTTCTTTTAAGTGATGAGCAATTTAAGGACTTAGAAATTACAGAAGATATGCTATATCAGTGATGATTACAAATTCGCACTTCATTAGATAAAAATATTCAAGATATTGCAGAACTGGCTGTGAAAAATAACATGCCATTATTAAATGATAGAGGCTGAAATAATAGATCTATGATCCATTTAGATTCTACTAATTGAGATGTACTAGCATATGTGGGTTCTGCTGATTATAATAATACTGAAATCCAAGGGCAAAATGATATGGTAAGAAGTAAAAGACAACCATGATCAAGTGTTAAACCATTGGTATATGCATACTTTTTACAGCATGTACCAAGTACATTGGATACTCCTGTTTTCGATATCGACTTTACGGTATGATGACTTAAACCAAGAAACGCTGATGGTAAATTTAATGGATTAATGGCATTAAAAAATGCCTTAGCATACAGTAGAAATATTCCTGCTGTGAAAGTATATCTTTGAGCATGACAAGAAGAGAAGATTAAACCATTCTTACAAGAAATAGGACTGTCATCACTGAAGTCTAACCATGAATATGGATATTCATTAGCGTTAGGGGCTGGAGAAGTGTCTATGTTAGAAATGGCACAAGCGTATAGTGTATTAAGTCAATTATGAGAATATGCTGCTATTAATCCTATTTTGGAAATCAAAGATAAAAATGGAAATCTCATCTATGAAAAGAAGGTTGAAAAAAAGAAGACATCCCTTGATCCTATTGTAGCATCTATGGTCTGGGAAATGCTTTCTAATACATCATATATGCCTTCATGATGGGTTAACTACTATACGATAAAAGGATTGAAATATGCTGTGAAATCTTGAACATCAAATAAAGTGGTGAAGAGAGATGGAGAAGATGTGAGTTTGCCAAGAGATGGTTGGCTTGCTACCTATACACCTAATAGAGTAACATTATATTGGGCTGGAAATGCAGATGATAGTCCTTTAAATAAGAATGCTTTGTGATTATTAATTAATTCAGAAGTAAATAAATCATTCTATGGTGCACTATTAGAAAAATGAATGATTACTAATGATCCTATGACAACCGTTCCATGAAAATCAGTAACGATATCGAAAGTTACTTGAAGATTAGCAAATGAGAATACTCCAGAAGAATATAAAGTAACGACTACAGCCTTTAATGCTGATATTCCATGAGATGGACTATATACAAGTATTACCGTTGATGCATCTTGTGGAGGAAAGTTGTCTCCATTAACACCAGCTGAACAGAGACAACAGGTGTATTTATTTACTCCTGCTTCCATAACGTCATTTGATACACAAGATATTATTGGTTGGTTTGCTGGACAAAATAAGAATCTTCTTACAACGCCAGATAGTATTTATGCAAAACTTTTTGCAAAAGAACCTACTGAATATTGTGAAGGAAGAGCAATTCAAGAATCTGACAGCGTCCAAGTTTCTACACTCCTTACGAAGAATCAGTCAGTAACTTCTAAGTTTTCACTTTCTTATGCTGCACAAAGCGCTAATGGGAATATTATTAAGGTAACGATTTTGGCTAATGATGTTGTTGTAGGAAACTATTCTTATGGTAAACCAGCGATCGATGATACGAAACAAGTGAATCTTCAAGCGCTAGGTGACGCAAGCGATGTAAGGATCCAAATAGTAGCGGTAGATGAGACAGGAAAATCTAATAGTATTACTTTACCAGTGAAAGTAACAAAAGATGATACTGATAAGCCTGTTTTTGATAATACTGCAGTAAAAGTAGTGCCTGCTGAAGCTGGTGGATATGAGGTAACCTTATGATTTACTGATGCTACATCAGGAGTGGAAAGTGTATCAGTAACTCTTCCAGACAGCTCTGTGAAGAATCTCAAATGATCAGTAGTAAAATTTATCACACCTACTGCTGGTACGGTACGTTATGTGGCTAAAGATTGATTTGGTAACTCACTTGAGTGATCATTGGATATGTCATCATATTTATAATTACAACAAGAGCTTCTCAATTACTGAGAGGTTTTTTAATAATAAAAAATGTGAGGTAAATACCCCCACACTTTCACATTCATTTTTAGTAACATCCATCTCCACTTGGAGCAAAGTGTTTCATAATTTTTTCTGTTTCCTCACTATGGAGAAAATCAGCAATGACCTTGAGATGAATTTTGTATATAAAATACATATCGATAGTATTGGAAGGTATATCCCAATACAGAATTCCATGCTCATTTTCTTTCAATAAGAGTGATTCAATATCATATTTTTCTTTAATTTTTTTCTCAGCTTCTTGGATAAAATAGTTCCATGCATTTTGGCATGTATCTCCCATATTATGGGGCAATACAACTTTATGCATTTGAATAGCACCTTCTATACTATCTTCTACTCTTAAAGAGTCTTTTATACCACATTTTTCTTTCATGTAGCTGATAAATTCTTCTAGTGTTTTTTTACCAATTTTATTTTTTGGTGCTTTGATTTGAATGATGTTGTTTTTCATATTTTTTTTTTGTTTTGTAAAGCCCCTATAAATACAGGGGCTTTGGGTTTTTTGTTAGGCTGTAACAGCAGTTTGTTGAGTATATTTTGCTTTTACTGTTGGATCAGCAAAGCTCACATAATACCATTCTGTTGTTTTTTCGTTTTGTGGATTAATGAGTTTGATTGGTTCCTCCAATTTTGCTATTAATCCGGAACTTGCATCTACATGACCACGTTTACTGGTTTTGTTTTTGATGAATTGCTTGTTTTTCCCAAGGGTTATTTCTACTTTCCCATCTCCATTTTTGAGATTGATTGTATCTTTCCCGTAGTTTACTTTTGCATTCACTTCAAGATTTGATAATTGTTTAGCAGTTTGTTGAATTTTTTGATTGTTTAAATTCATGATTTTAAAATTTTTTGTTTTTTTATTAATTAACTTAATTTTTTTAATAGATTTATAATAAAATCTATCTTAACAGGGTTCTCTAATATACGGCATGTTTTATGGTTTTTTGTTTTAGGGTTCTCTTATACTGATATAAAACCACAAAGTCAAGAGAAAATTATAAAATGTCAATAATAAGTGGAGAGTTATGAGTTGAAAGTGTCGAGTTGAAAATGTAGAGTGTAGAGTAGAAGAACTTGTTGTCGAATATTTGCACTTTATTCTGCACTATGCTCACGTATGATCCACAAAATCAAAACGTATACCAATATTGGTTTGCAAGGATATGAAATTATTATCGAAGCAGATAGTAATAGATCGTTGCCTACGATTGATATTATTGGACTCCCTGATGCAGCAATCAAAGAAAGTAAAGAGAGAATAAGGGGAACCTTTCGCCACTGCCAGATTGATATTCCAGCACAGAAGATTGTTTTGAATCTTTCGCCTAGTGATATTCGCAAGGAAGGAACACGTTTCGATGTGCCTATGGCGGTCGCCCTTCTTCTGCTCTGTCGTGATGGTCAAGTTAAACATGATGATTTGGTCAGGAAAGCACTTTTTTTCTGAGAGTTATGACTGGATGGAGCAGTAAAGAGGATAGACTGACTGCTTCCGAGTGTCTTGCACGCCGTGAGGGCTGGGTATACGGATTTCTTCATCCCTGCTGACAATATCTACGAAGTAGAGTATATCAATGGTATTACGATTTATGCTGTTTCTCATTTTCGTCAGATAGCGAATCACTTTACAGGCACGGAAGATATTAGTCCTTATGTATTGAAATCAAGTATTGATGACTTATATACTCTTACTTACGATATAGCCACTGACTTCGCTCATATTAAAGGTCAATTAGTAGCGAAAAGAGCGCTTTGTGTCGCAGCAGCTGGACTTCACAACGTCCTCATGGTGGGTTCTCCTGGTTCGGGGAAGACAATGCTTGCTCGTGCGCTTCAGAGTATTGTTCCTCCACTAGGATTCGATGAAATTCTTGAAGTGAGTCAGATTTATTCTTTGGTAGGTAAACTCACGAAAGATACTCCCCTGATCGTCCAAAGACCGTTTCGTCAAGTTCATCATACCGCAAGCAAGATATCCATTATCTGATGAGGGAAAAACCTAACACCCTGAGAGATCAGTCTTGCTCATAAAGGTATCTTATTCTTTGATGAATTACCTGAATTTCCGAGAGAAACCTTGGAAGTGCTCAGACAACCATTAGAAGATAAAATGATCGCTATATCTCGTGTGTCAGGGACGGTACAATATCCTGCAAACTTTATGTTTGTGGCGACTATGAATCCTAGTCCTTGCGGTTATTATAACGATCCAGAAGTGCCATGTAAATGTAGTTACAACGAGATCAAAAGATATCAAAATAAGATTTCCTGACCTTTGCTTGATCGTATTGATATGATCTTGGAAATTCCCAGAGAGAAAATAGATAATATCCTCGATGTCTGACCAGGCGAGAGTAGTGAGACCTTACGTGAAAAAGTGATGAAAGCGCGACGTCGTCAGGAATCAAGGTTTGCTTGAACTGATATGGTAGCGAATTCTCATATGTCGAGTAAACATATTGATGAATATATCGTTTTGACTGAGAGTGCGAAAGCGTTTGTCAAACAAGCAGCTACTTCACTGAAACTTTCACCCAGAGTCATCCATCGTAGTCTCAAGTTGGCTCGTACTATAGCAGATATGGAAGATATCGATATGATTGATACCAAACATCTTGCAGAAGCACTCCAATATCGTAATAAGAATATGTTTATTGAATAAAAATTATGAAAAAACCATTAGTATCTGTATTGATCTGTACCTATAATGCTGCATCCACTATCAAGGAGACAATTTTGTCATGTTTGGATCAAACATACACTAATATTGAAATTCTGATCCATGATGATCAATCGAGTGATGATACCATCAGTATTATTCAGTCTCTGAATGATGAGAAAATACGCATAGTACCGTCATGAAAAAAACTCTGACCGTATAGATGATTGAATTTCTTACTAGATTCAGCAAAGTGAGAATATATAGCCATACAAGACCATGATGATCTCTGGTATCCTGAAAAAATTGAAAAGCAAATATCTTTTTTAGACAGTGAACAATGAAGTAAGTACATCTGATGTGGAACTCAAACTCGTATGTGGTATGAGTGAGATAATACATATTTTGATTACTTTCTTTGAGCTAAAAATGATTATACCATTCATCCATCATTAGTTTTTAGAACTTGAGAAGAAAGATATCCAGAAGATAGGGTCTATATGAATGATGCGTATTTTCAGAAAATCATATTATGCCAATGAAAAAAACTAATCTATAATCTCGATGAAACGTTGACCATTCATCGTATCAAATCATGAGCAGACAATTATAGTTATCGTTGGTTCCAGTTCACAACAATAAATATTCAGACACTGTTCGCGTTACATCCATGGTGGTATGCTTGTTTTGCCTTATGTTGGGAAGGAATGAGAAAAATGGTGTATCCAGTGTTACAGAAAGTTGGAAAATGAAGGTGGATTGATTATATAGAGAGGATACCTTTTAAGTTGCAGGGATATAAGATTAAGTATTATGGAGTTTAAGATAAAGTTCTTGATATTGTTGTATCATATGATGTAGAGAAAATTTGTGATCAAGAGAAACAGAAATAGTATTTTTTTGTTTAATCGCTCATTGAAATCATTGTAGAAGATCATCATAGTCTTTATATTTTGCTATGTAATTACCTTTTTTGTTAGTTATAATTTCTGGTACTCATCACGTGTTAAATGTTATTACAGGACATCAGCAAGCCAAACTTTCTGCTACTACTAATCCAAAACTATCAGCTAAAGTAGGGTATAAAAAGATATCAGCAGCAGAAAAATAGAGAGCTATATCTTGTTGAGATATAAAAGGAAGTTCAATAATATTTTCATAAGAATTATATGTATGGTTTCATATAGTCATAAAGAGTACCGATGAGTCAGATTTATATTGTTTTGCAAGTTTTTTGACATATTGCAATCCTTTTAGATTACTTTTAGAACCACTTCAGGCGATACTAATACTTATAGTTTTATCTAAAGGTAATCAGAGTTGATTTCTTGCTTGTATTTTGTCTGTTTCTTTGAAAATACTTGTATTGATACCATTATAAATAGTATATATAGCATTACTTCATACTATTGGATCATTTTTGATTTTATTACTCATCCAATCTGATACTCATACATACGTTATGGGAAGCGGTTGTAAGACTTCTAATCTTTTATTATACTGAAAGTTTTTCTTATATGGAAATAGGTTATTGTTTTGATCATTTCAAGATACTATCCAGTCATCATGTAAAGTCATTATGATTTTTTTTTCTGTAGATATTTTGTCGAGATCATGTCGATTAAAATATCCTCACTGGATACTATGGAGATGAATAATGTCTGCTTGTTGATAAAAAACTTGTTGTGACAGTCGCTTGTAATCTATACATTCAGGTGTCATCAGCTCAAACAAAAAATTAAGTCAGACAGCCCCTTTGTATCTTATTGTCTTATATCGTTTCGATGTCGTTGTTATATATTTGCTTGTGGTATTTTTTTGTCCTACAAAATCATATCATACGAGTTGATGAGAAGAAAATTGTCCTGAATCAAGACCATCAATAATCGATTGACACAAGCCTGCAGCACCACTACGTCCAGCGATGAGATTGATATGAAGAATATGTATCATTATACAAATGGCTTATCTGATAAACGATTGAGTTTATTTATTCGTCAAATAACTTTTTCTGGTAATATATTGAGGGCAATATTTCCTACTAATCATTTTATAAAAGATGGATACTCTTTTCTGTATTTCCAACAAAGTTTGAGCGCAAGTTGTTGTTGTTTTCTACGATTTTGTAAGGAAACTCATTGAGGATTGACACGATAGAGTGTTGTAAAATCTTGTATATTATGAAGCTTATAGTATTTCCCTAACCTCAACCGCAATTCGTGATCTTCCATAAGATTGTAGTCAGGATTATAACTTCAGTATTTATCAATCGCTTCTTTTTTTATCATAATACTGGAATGAGAAAATTGTGTAGAAAGTAACATACGATTACGGATTTGCTGATCATTTTCTTGCATATAATTTTTTGTTTGTTCTTTTGTTATCATCTCTTCTAGAATAATGTTTGTCCCACAAAGACCATACTCTGGATGTGAATGTAAGAAATTAAATTGTTTTTGAAGTTTATAATCATCAATCCAGATATCATCATCATCAATACGAGCAATATATTCTCATTGTGCAACTTCTAAGCCTTTATTAAGTGTTTTGGTGAGTTTAAGATTATGTTCATTTTTTATATACAGTATTCTTTTATCTTTGTGTTGGTATTCTATAATTGTTTTTTCAATATCATTCGTTGAGGCATCATTAATGATAATAAGTTCAAAATTTTTAAATGATTGCAAAAGTACGGATTCTATCGATTGTGAGAGTCGTTCTTTGTTACTATTGTATACTGGGAGAATGATAGATATTTTAGGCATATATTTTATTTATGAAATAATGAATAGAAAAGGCTATAAATAATTCTAGTAGTAACATAAATAGATTTAATATAAATTATCTTTAATATAGATATTTTAGGCATTTTACTACTACGTAGTTTGTCTTTTGATCAAATAAATATTTCTTTACTCCTGCTCATAATTTTTACAGGAAATTGTGGAAACCATCATGCTTCTGGATATCAGTATGAAAGATCAAGGTTTTTTACATCAGTACGATCAAGAAAAAATTTATTTAGCATAGACTCATCATATCGGATAGCAGAAATATTATTTTCATAATCTTGTTGTATTCGTTTATCACATGTTTTACAAAGTTCTAGAAAATCAAATGTTTTTCCTCAATTTAGAGCTCATAAATAATAATTTTTTCAAGATCAATATGGAATATATGCTTTAGAGTCAGGATTTCTATCATAAGGGAATGTATCATTTATTTTATTATAATATGAAAAATGTAATAAAGCCATATAATTTTTATTTTCAGTAGGCAAAAAATCTTTTTTGAAAATAAAATCTTTAAATTGAAAATTTGCATTAAAAAATACTATATAATCATGTTTTTCTAAAAGAGTTTTTTGTGATAAAAATATTCTGAAACGATAAAGAGTTTGGTCTGGTCGTCAAAGAGCCTTTTGATATATGAAAGTAACGTTTTTGATTTGAAGAGATAGTAGTTTTTTATCATCTGTTCGTATATAATAATGTTTATCTATATCGTTGTCTTTAGAAAAAAAATATTTTTCACTACTAGTAAAAAAGAGATCTCGATATCTAGAGTATGTTCAAGTGCAAAAATAAAGTATTGCTATTGTTTCTTTTTTATTACTCATATCAATATACTTTTGGATCTAAAATACCTAATTTAATTAATACTTTTTTGATAGGTTTACGGAGTCATATTTTTTCTAATCATATTCATACATAGTGTTTACATCGCATTCGATTTGTTATTCGGGATAATTTACTATAGTGTATTGTATAAGAATTTTGCGTAACATAATGTTTTTTATTTTCTTCAGGTGTTTTGTGGCGATGATTATAGTCAATAGGTTCAAAATATTCTTTAGGATAAATTACTATTCCTTCTTGTAAATGATACGTTTTTTTTATATCTCGATTTTTTGGTAAACCATAATTATATAATATATCAGTAATGATTTTATTATTACCACTACCTTGTTTAGCTTTATCATAATATTCTAAAATAGACTTAAAGAAAGGATGTCATTTTTCTCATCAAATCACTGCAGTTCAAATATTTTTTTCATCTGCAAATCATAAAAAAACCCTATTTTCTAGAAAGTAATCTAATCATTTTATAAGTTCTATATCTGTATCTAAATATATTCATCATTCATGATATAATCACCAAATTCTAACATAGTCAGATAGAAATGCCCATTGTTTTTTTTCATAAGCTTTTTGGGTGTAGTGATGTTTCGTATAGTCAAAATTATTTTCTGTAAATTCAAAAAAGTTATATTGAGAAAGATTTTTTCTCCATGATTTAAGACATACATTAGACAGTCAATCTTTTTTTTTTCATCCAAACCAACAACTAAAAATCTTTTTTTGCATAGTGTAGTAATACTAATAAAGATAAAATAAATTTTATCAATAATATTTTTTTACAGTATTAAAAAAATATTCGTCATTAAAATCTATATTACAGGTTTTTAATACATTTTCAATTTTGTTTATATCAATTATTGGGCTTCATCATTTGTTTTCTAGAGAATATAGTATTTTTTTGTTCATTATCTTTTCAAATGCTTCAATAATTTCACTCATTGATGTCATTTTTGCATTACCTATTGTGATTATATCATTTTTAAAAATACTGTTTTCATAAATATGATTAACAATAGTATATAAATCATCTAAATCAATGAAATTTCTTTTTGCATTACTTCGAATATTGATCGGTTGATTCGCTTGAATCTTATTATAAAAATTATTTAAAATAGTATGAGGATTGTTTGTATTTCCTATAGGATTGGAAATTCTAAAGATCAGAAAATTATTGAGTTGTTTAATAGTTTCCTCTATGTGCTTTTTGTGTATAACATATTTATTATTATTCATTGATTCATCTGTGACGCTACATGAACTAAAATAAATTAATAATTTTCACTTAGTTGTATTAATAATATCATCAAGTAAAATCTGTTCTTTATTAAATTCATCATCATTAAGGTTTTGAGAATTCGATACTCAAGAAGCAAAAATCACAACATTATTATCATGTTGATAATTATTTTCTTTAAACTTAGAAGCTATCATACCATTTCAAATTATCATTTTTTGTCATTAAAAAGACTAAATATTTATTTTTTACATATTGTAATAATTTGTCAGGTGTATGTTTTGGGAAAAGAAAATCACAAAATAGTGTAGATAATTTTTGTTATTCAAATAGCAGTTTTATGTAAAATTCTTTTAAAAATAGTGTTTCAAATATATTGATTATAATGAGAAATAGTAGAAAAGTTTCCATGTTCATGTAATAATTGAGAAAAAGAAATATAGTTGTAAAGAGAATAGTGTGTTATATCTGTATAGCGAGAACCAGTAGCTCATAATATACTATCAGCGTTAGGCATATAGTTAATTCGCATACCTCCTTCCTGTAAAAAATGATTCATTTTATTAATTCGTACTATTCTTTCTTCTTTACCTAAATGTTCAAAAATATTTGAGGAAAAAATAATATTATATTGTGTAGTATTTGTATTAAAAAAATCAAATACATCCTGATGATGAAAAGTATAATGAGGCATGTTTTTTTCTAGCTCATTTTGGTATGTATTATCAATATCTACTCAAGTATAGTTTTTATATCACATGCTATTCATATATGTAGAAAAATATCATTGTCCATATCAAATATCCAATATAGTAGTGTTCTTATTGGTTGGCAAAAATTTTCATATTTCATACATGAATTGCATATGGATGTTTTTTTCATCTATTACATTTCTTGATTTATATCAAATGTGATTTTTAAAATACGTATTTGACCCTCAAACATGTGTATTGTTCATTGTGAAAAGTAATTATTAAAATATTGGTTTAATTACTGGTATAAGCATTTTTTTTCTAATTGTATAGCTCTCAATACAATCTTTTATATGCTTAGGAACAAGAAATAGATATATTTTTTGTAACAAAGTGGGCTTTTTTTGATTTTGTTGCTTACCGATATTAGAACTGTTAGTATTTCGTAAATGATTGTGATATACCGTCTGTTTAGGATATTCTAAGAATACTTCTTTGTTTCATATTTTGTGGGCTACTACATAAATAAGATTTGGATAAGAAGATATACTAAGATTAGCATGATATACTTCTGGGAAAGATAATAAATCTTTTATCATATACCATCATCACTTTTTATAAACAAAACACTTTGTTTTATATCATCTTTCTTCAGAAAAAAATCTATAAAAGAAATCAGGTGAAAATTGATAAAATCCATGATTAACATGATTATTCATAGGTAGTATTCCTATATAATATCCTCATGTTTTTATTATGTCGTGGTAATTATAAAATGCTTGTACAGGATTAAACATATGCTCACTTGATCAACCATCAAAGATTATATCATATTGATGGTGAAAATTCGGATCTATAGGAGTATTGAAATCATGAGTGTAAGTTGGTCATTCATAATCTGAAAAATCTATAGAATCAAGTATATTCACTTTTCGTCTTTTTATCCAAATGTGATCAGTATATTCTTCTTTTGGTATTCAAAATTTATTCAGTATTTTTTGATCAATATAATTAGTCTGTCTTCAAATGGTTAATATTTTTTTATTCAAAAAAAGATCTTTGTTTATATCTAGAAAATGAAAGGATTCTGTGTTAACGCCCATGCTTTTGTCTATAAGGTAAATGTTATACTAACTATAACAATTTATTGGTAATTTCACAACCCCAATATATAAAAAAACTACAGAAAACTCTGTAGCTGATTATATTGATTCAATAGAAATTTTAATATCACCTCGCTACATACTGAATCAATCTGATAATAGTATATGAACCGATCACTAATCCAAGTCAGATAAGAAGTTTTTTTATATTGCCTTTGAGGTTTCCTGTAGAACTTTCATCCATTCCTCCTTGGACATATCTAAATCACATGACCACAAGCGCTATAACCATGAGTGTTCCAACGAAACTTGTTGCTGCTAGTACGATATCTTGTACGAAGAGTGTTGGGTTTGATGTAGTGTCAGAAGTACGAATACCTAATGTTTTATTAATATTTCGGCTACAAGTTCCATTTCTCATTTGTTCAGGACTACATTCTATTCCAAGATTACCATAAGCATTGTTTATACATTCTCTTTTCCCATCTGCTCAAGTATCTGTTAGTCAAGCTGCACAAATACATGTTCATTGAGATGAATTCCATATAGAGTATTTGGGATTGTTTCATCCACAAAGTTTCTGAGTGAGATATTCTTGAGAAAGAGTTGAACATGATACACTATTATTATTCGATCATCCATTACACATACATGCTTTTTCTTGTGATGTGCTTATCATATTTACTTCTGATCCATATTGTTTAGAACATTTATTCAATAGATCATTTTCTAGGTCTATGGTAGGAATATTTGTGGGAGGAGTGCTAACACCAACAGGCTGTACTATTACTGGAGTAAGTTCTTCATTAGAAGACTGAGCATATGTTTTTTGAATGAAGAAGAGTTTTGTTATATCCATATCTTAAAAATATAGTATATAAATAAAAGTTATTTCTACAATATTACTTATCTTTATGTGAAAAGCAAAAAAAATACTTTTTTTCATGATTTGAGAAATCTTTTGTGTTTTATATCATAAAAAATAAAAAATGGTATAGTCTCTCTTGTAAGATTGTTCTAGGTATTTGATAAAAAAAACAAATCGATTAGAATGATAAGGTATATTATTTTGTACACCACTCCATGAATCCAAACCAAACACCAATACCTTCAAATCAACCACTCCAATCCAATCAGGAAACAACTTCTTTGGATACTTTTGCTCATCAAGAATCTTCAACTCCTGTAACTGATTCATTGTATGTATCGTGAAGCTCAACAACTCACGTGGATAAAGTGGTAAAAACATATATGACATTACAAAAACTTTTTTTCTGACTCGGAATCCATGTAGTATTACTTATTGTAGTATTGATTATTGTATGGAGATTTACTCTTCCTGATACTGATATTCCTTTCCCTATGAGAAATCAAGAACTTCAGCTGAAAGAATCACAACTTCAAAATCAAGTTATATGAATTACGGAGAAAGATAGCTTGACTCATGATATTAAAGTTATCGTTAAACAGTGATCCTTAGAGATTCAGTGAGATAAACTTTTGACTGTAAATAATTTAGTAACATATAAAGGTTTTACACTTCCACATAAAACATTTATTACCTTATTGAATTGAACTGGAGAATTACAACCTGCATCATATTTCACTACTCGTTCATACTCACTTGATGAATTAGATGCTTACATGAAAAAAATAATTTTTGATAATTATGCATCTTCGAGCGTTACATTGCCTACGTTTTCTCAAACACAATTGTTATATACATCACAACCTTTGATGAAGTATTTTGGTGTACAATGTTTATTGTATCCAACTCAAACAAATGTTATTTGTAATACTCTTGCTCAATCTGTTCTGCCCAAATTAGGTATTTATAATCTTACCAATCATTATAGTGAGTTAATTGAACTTTCTCAAAAAATACAATGAACTTCTCATCAAGTAACATTTTGTAATGCTATTAAGCAGTATCTGTTTCTATCAAATGATTTGAATGATACTATTAAGCAAGTTATGGAACAATGTGGCCGTGAATATGAAGATATGTTTAGCGAATTCAGTGCGTTTCGTACCATACAAGAACAACTGAGCAAACAATCAGTTCAGCCTAATGTGACAAGCAGTGCTGTCTTAAATAGTTATAAACTTCTTTCTGTAATGCAGGAGATTTATCAAGAGATTACAAAAGGGAATAGTATTAATGATCTTCGTATTAGTAGTTATCTTGACTATGTGAGATCTCTGCTCAAAAATACGCAATATATCCAATGATTTTATATGGATGTGATTGCAAGATATAATAATACATTTTTATCTCCGGTTCTTACGAAAAATAGTGTGGTTGCAAGATGAGATGAGGCCGCAATTTATAGAAAACTTTTGCTTGAAGTGAATGAAATTAATCAAGGAAGTGTGTCAAAATGATTTACTGGGTTACAACTCTTAGTAAGTAATCCATCTTTGATTTCTGTTTCTTCAGGAGCTCTCTACACAGGAGATACGACTATTGCTCTTAATCTTAGCTTATCAGAGCGCTTCACACAATCGTATTCGTTTACAAATTTTATAATTTTGAATACCAAAGAAAATCCTAATCAAACATTATCTGTAGAATGACGTTTGCGTTTTGATTCTGATGTGTGATTAACAAATAATACACCTTTAACTGCAGTGTTTCTCTATAAGGATCAAAGATTTTATATAGAGTCTATTACTATGCCAAGACAACCCCTACTTACGTTGTCTATTAATCCAAAATTAGCCATTAAACCTCTTTCAATCTCAGAATTATATGATTTAATTGTTGATACTCAGAAGTGATTGTCATGAGCTCCTGTTACATCATCAGATGTGTGTTCTACATTTAAAAATGATAAAACCCTTACATCGTGTACTCCACAACAGGCTGTATTTACTAGAAATAGTATTAAGTATGTGTTTACTTATAACAGTACTCAATGAGTGACAAATTATAGTATCAGTGATAAAGTTCTTGAGCAATCAGTAATGAATACTTATTGAAGTGCTATTACACTGACAAAAAATCCAGTAGAAGCTATTACTATTCTTTTAAGTTATAAAGTAGAGAAAGAAAATATATCTCCTACAACATGAGATGTAGGCTGAGTACAGGAGGTACAGATTCAAAAACATTTTGATGAAATAGGTGCTACTATTGTAAAAATTACAAAAAATAATGCCTATTATGTTATTCAGTTTACAATTCAATCTTATAATTTTACTGCTGTATATGACGCAAGTACACAAAGTATTATAGGTCTTGGTATTACTATTAATACTACTACATATCCTATACGTAATTTTCAATTTCAATTTCTGACGGCATCTGTTGCTGATAAGACACTTTTTAAGAATGATCCTAAGACATTGTTATTACAATATGACCCATTAACAATCAAAAAATTACAATTATAGTATATTGTTTATATTGTTATTATATCATATTATTATAAAATTACAATTATATTAGTATCTAATAGTATGATGAAGATTCTAAAAAAATAAAATTTGAGTATAGTAGTAAAGATTATTTATATTATCTTTTATATCTCATATGACACCACAGCTTGACCAAGTTTTCTCAACAGCTCCAGTTACTCCAGCATCTGAAGAAAGTAAGATAGTTTCTCCAAATCAAGCATTCAATACTGTATCGTCTACAGTATTACCTTCAGAGTCTGCATGATCTGAGAAGCTCAAAGATCAGAAATTTGGAGCATTTCAACAAGAAGAAAAAAAATGAACATGAATTTCAATTCTCTCATTGCATACCATTACAGCAGCCACATGATGATTGATTATGTTGTTCTTATGATTGTTTTTTTTCTTTTTAGCTAAAGTAAATATATGGTGATCAATAGATGATATGGCTCATAAAAATTCTGTTGGCGTTTATAAAGATACAATAATGTATATTGATAGCCTTCTTTGATATCCATGAATTTCTCAGTATAATTCTATACAACAACTCACTTCTATGACAGAAGCAAAAGATATTGTTGCTTCTACTATTCCTTTTATATTTAAAAGGGATATTATGGTTAGATTGATTGATCAACTTAAGCTTACTATTCTCACTAAACATAAAGAATCACAAACCTTATCTCAGGAAATCACAAAATATGGTTTTATCTCTGCTGATGTAATGGATCTTATGGAATCTAGTAAAGATAAGATTCCAATTATGACTTCATTACATACACTTGAAACAGTGAAATTTGGAACAGCATTGAAATTATTTTCTATGTTAGATACATTTCTTCAACAAGCTAGCCAGACGTTGTGAACAAATAAGCAATTTTTAGAGACATTAATTACTTCATATCTTGCTAATGGAGAAGCATATATTTCGAACTACCTTTCAATGTGTTATCTTAATCCTTATGAAAGACTTCCAGATTGTAATCAAATTAATGATTTTGCAAATTACTTCAAGTATGAAAATCCAGATACGAAAATAGATTATACAGTTTTGGCGAGGCTATTAGAACTGGTTGAGAATAAACTTGAAACAAGTTCAGTTGCCAGTATTAAAATTAATTTTAATCGTTTTGACCCAAATGCCAAGAATTTATCATTCCAAGTTACTATTAGCACATTAGCAGAAGATGAAGCTGCATTTGTTGCTAAAGGAATATTAAATCCTCATGTCTTTATTTTATCAACGTTAGTTAATCTTCTTAAACAATCATTATTTGTGATTGGAGATTCAATTAATGTACAAAACATAGCTGTAAAAAAACAAAATATCACTATTGGAAATGTCCAAATTCCCGTGAAAACGTCTACAATGTCATTTGATTTGCCATTACAAAATTCATCAGAAAGAGAAATATTTGATTTCTTAGATATTACAAAATATTAAATTCAATTTCTTTTATATATTTATATTGGTATTATATTATGAATAAAGAAAAACTTCTACAATATTACACTATGTATAAAGAGAAATTTTCTTTGAATCAAAGAATAATCTATACAATATTTTTCTATCTTAGTATCGTATTTATGATTTCTATGGTAGTGTATTGGTATACAACAACTCGTAATCTTAATAATCAATCTTCCTCTCTTGAATTGTTGAGCTCGTATAATGTAGATGTTTTAACTAATAACGAAAATATTAAGGAAGTTGCTCCTTTTTGGAAGAATATTAATGATATATTTGATTTTCATACTCAACTTACCGATACTATAGCTATAAATCAAAAACATAGAAAAGAGCTTTCACTTCCTTTTGATAATTTTCTTTACTTACTTTACACTCCAAGTCTTAATGTATGGAGAGATCCTTTTACACAAAAGATAGATACAACGCTTATTGGAAAAAAATATCTAGAAAATAATCCGTATGGAGATATTGCTTTGATGGAACAGTGGACTAATTTTTTTAAAGATGTATGAATTGCTGATTCATATAATACTATCAGTAATATTAATATAGGTAATATTGAGTCTGTAAATAAGGAATGATATTTTGGTTTGACGGTAACTGTTGATTTTGAGTCTCCAGATAAGCGTTCATTTCTCCTTCTGGTGAACAAATTGTCAATGACTGCATATCTTGAAAACGTTTCATTAATAAATGAATTTGTATTTTATCTATGGGAAAATATTAAAAAAGATAGAAAAGAATTTCTAACTTCAACACAACAAGAGTTTGTAAAAACAATTCCTTATGTTGCCCAAGATCAAGATAAACTTATTTGATATCTTCTCTTTGATTGGGCTTTCAATGATAAAGATAATCTTCTTTTATCTAATGAAACGATAATTAAAACTATTCGTCAAACAGCTTGATGTATTGATGAAGATCAAAAAAAGTGTAACTATTTATTTAGACAAAAAATGAGAACTGTTCCATATCTTGCATATGGTATAGGTAGAGATGATACCGATACTATAGCAGGATTAAAAACATTCTTTAATAATATACCACCATTGTTATCTATTGAAAGTTTTTCATTTGATGAATTGAAGAAAATTAAGTTATCAGCAAATACATGATATAAATGATCAGTTTCTATTAAAGTTTATGGTAGAGATATTATGAATGATGAAATTAATACTATTAGTAACGAGCTGTGAATTATGTGTTTTGCTACTAAAGAATCGATGACTGCTACTTCTGCTAAAACAAGAGTAGAAAAATACATCAATGATATGTGAAAACAAAATTTTGATACAAGAAGGTCTACAATGCTAAATCAAGTCTTAGGATTTGTAAGTACTATTCAAGATTCTTATGACTGATTACCAAATTATAAAAAAGTCGTTAAACTATTTGAGTTATATAGAACTCTTAAAGAAAACTGACTATGTGATATTATTGATCCAAAACAAATAGAATCTCTTTCGGAAGCACCAGAACTAACTGGTAATGTCGATGTCTTTGAAGAAATTATAGAACCTGCATTATCTGGTAATAATGTGCCTCTTGAACAATTACCACCTTCTCCAGTTGAATTTCCAGCAGTCATAACATGATCTACAGAAAATCGTACTATTGGAGATGGAAATAGTGCAAGAGATAAACAACTTATTAATGAAATAGAGCAATTACAACAATGAGCTTCATTATAAGAGTTTATTTTATCTTGTCTTTTGATTATGAAATTCTTACATAAACATTGAATTCTTGTATTTGTAGTGATTATAGTTTGTATAATTGCTATGGTATATTATCTTTATTCTTGAACTTCACATCTTAAACAACAACAGCTATTTGAAGAAATTAAAGAACATCAGCAATGAGCGATGATACAATAAATTTAATTATAAATACACTTAACAAAATGCGTATAAAAAAATGATTTACCTTAATAGAATTGATTATTGTCATTGTTATGATTGGTATTTTGAGCGCAGCGTTATTGCCTAAGATTATAGGTATTCAAGCAAGAGCAAGAGACGTTCAAAGAAGAACAGATCAACAAACCATAGCAACAGCTCTTATGCTTTATTACACAGATAATAAAATATATCCCACTGGAGAATGTAATGCTTCAGTTGAATATATTAATACGGTATATCCCACAGTATGTAAACGAAATCAACCTTATGCGACGACATGATTTACTGAATATAGTTATTTAGAAACATGATTTTTGGACCAACTTGAAAGAATATATCTTACTTCCGTTCCTAAAGACCCTTCTCATCCGAATAAAACATATAGTTATACCTTTGATCCAACTGCAAATAATGCGGATGTAAATTATATTAGTACACATTGTGGGCAAAGCTGATTTAGTGCTGTTGCATCGATCTGAATTTATCCTGAAAAAAGACGTATAGGTGATATTGTAAGATCTTGCCCTGACGGAACTCCTCGAGAGTATGCTTCTAGTTGAACACCTAAAAATATTAATAGATATAATTTCATGAGAACAATGTGGATTTATGATGATAGATATAAGCCTATTGGTGATAAAACTGTTCCATGAGAGTGTTTTGATGAGAAAAAAAATGCAAATTGTTTATAGTGTGAAATATAGAGAAAAACCATAGCTTATTCAGATTGAGATAATGAATACTATAATGCCATGGTTTTTTTTGTTATTGAAAAAGGAGAGAATATCTTTATACTCTTTCAGCTTTTTGTTTATTAATAATATGCTATGTCAGACAACCAATTACTATCTAAAAATGAAAAAATGCTCAAGAATATATCAGGCTATATTGGAGAGGTTGTCTATGGATGAATTGATGGAATTGTGACAACCTTTGCTGTGGTGGCAGGGTTTGTGGGAGCCGGAGCATCCGCTACATTAGGAGATATATGACCTCTCGCTGTCGTCCTTTTCGGTCTGGCAAATCTTTTTGGAGATGGTGTCTCTATGGGATTGGGTAAATATTTATCCACCAAGAGCGAACAAGACATTTATCATCGTGAATGGAATAATGAAAAAGTAGCTACTACAGAATACCATGAAAAAAAATATACTGACACAGTTGCGATATTGATGGAACAGTGAGTAGAACAGATTGAAGCCGAACAGATGACAGATATTATGGTCAAACATCCGGAACTTTGGATAAAATGGCAGATGGATAATGTTGTATGAATGCCTGATGTTCGTGATGAAAAACCTATTGCACAATGATTGATTACCTTGTTCTCGTTTATTGTATTTGGTGCTATACCGTTGATACCTTACATTTTCTTGTGAGAGGGCTATGACTATTGGACTATATCTCTTGTAATGACAGGCTGATCATTGATTCTCTTAGGTATCGTACGTTGGTATATTACTAAAATGAATTTTATCGGTACGGTAGCACAGATGGTAGTACTATGAACCGTAGCAGCAGCAGTTGCCTATTGGACGGGTGATATTGTTATGAAATTGCAATAAGTTATTAACTCCTTCATTCTGGTAAGGAGTTTTTTATGAAGAGATTGCAAACGAGGACAAAAACTGTAGAACTTTTTTATTTATTGTTTTACTCTACTATAAATGCATTCACATCTTATCAATTATGCAAAATGACTGGTTTGACAGTATTACCAGACAGAGTGAAATAGGAAGTTGGTTATACGATTGAAATGAGCTCCATGAGTTCCTGAAAGACCAACGAAAGAAGCAGAGACTCTATCAAAAGTTGGCTTTGATTTCATTGCACCAGATTACTACGGGCATGGAAGAAGTTCAGGTTATTTTAATACAAAAAATTGTATCCAAACAGCGTATGATACTCTTCAAACATTCCGTCAACAAATACCTGTCGTATCGGTCTATTCTCCAGATGAGTTATTGCTACCTGTGTATGAAGAGATAGTTATTGTTGGGGGGAGTTATGGATGATGGATAGCAGCTGCAATGCCAAAATTTGATGACCAACTGAAAGAAGTAGTGTTGCTCTATCCAGCACTTGATCGTTTAGATCGCAATGAACATGGTCATCCAGAATCTACTGATGAAGACTTTCTAAGAGAGTATCTCTTGTGATATAAAAATATCTATAGAGTTGAAGAATGAAGTGATCCGTATGATGCGATGCTTGATATTGAACCTTTATTTTCACTTTCAAAACTCTGACATCTGTCAGAAACGAAAGTTTTTGTCTGACATGGAAGTGCTGACAATGTGATATGGTGTGGGAGAAGTAGACAATTTATAGACGATCTTAGACAGATGAATCCAGATTGAAATTACCACTATGCAGAGTACTATGGACTATGACATGGAGGATTGTGTAAAGATGCAACGCTTCAGTGATGGCTTTATCGAAGGAAACAGTTTGAAGTACAAGAATAATTTTATTTTGATAGATTATTATAGTATATGATTTTGTTATTAGATTTGGATAGTACCTTGGTGGCTGAAGAAGGATGTAATACATTAGCACAATGGAAGTGAGTAGGAGATCAAGTGGCTCGTATTACACAACAGACGATGGATGGAACGATGGACTTCAATACTGCATTCCCACAAAAATTAGAACTTATTAGACCATCATATCAAGATTTAGATAAACTCGGAGAGTTTTTATTAGATTATGTGAGTGAAGATTGGAAACAAGTAGTAGCTCTTTTGCAATCTCAAGGAGTAAAAATTGGTATTTTATCTCAAGGATATACACGTAGTTCATTACCTGTAGCACAATTGCTCAATATTGACCCTGAATGGATCTTTGCCCTGCATTTTCATCACGCTGAAGATGGAAGGTATCAGTGACTCGACATGACACAAGATCTCATGTACTATGATTGAAAGAGAAAGGTGATACAAAAACTTAGAGAAAGCTATCCTGATGAAACAATAGTCTTCTCTTGAGATAGTCTCTGAGACTACGAATCTGGTCAGATAGCTGATGTATTCATTGCTTATGCAGGAGTGATTGCTAGACCCAAGGTAACTGCAATAGCAGAATATATTGCATATTCGCCACAAGAACTCTATGATTATATCAAATCATTGCTTTAATTCTTTTTGTATCGCTCATGATAACTCGTTTACAACATTTCTTTCACGATTTGAGTGAATCATTTAAGACATATTATCTTTCCTATCTTGTAGCTCTCTTTGCTACAGTATTATGGATTATTGTCATCTCTTTTGATTATTCTTATGAGATGGATTTGAGTATATTCTATGAACTCTTAGCAACCTGTGCCATCGCGTTCCCGCTCTTCTTACTATGACCACTCTATAATCAAACGCACAACAAGTCAGACCACAAGATTGTTATTGTAACTTCACTTATTAGTACGGTACTTTCTATCCTTTTTGCTTGGTATGTTGCTCATTATAATGTCTTTGGACCAGATCAACCAGATATACAGAGTCATATTATTGTCGTCTTATTGTCGTATCTTATCGCTTGGGGAAGTGTGTTAGCTACTGTAGCTTATGCTCATCCTCGTGATAACCTCACGACACGATGACGATGGAAAGAACTGTTTGTCCATATTGTTATCGCATGATTGGGAAGTGCTATCTTACGGGGAGGAATAGCGGCAAGTCTGGGATCGATTGATTATCTCTTTGAGGTCGATATTGATGATAAATGGTATGCATATGTTGGAATTATTTCTTTTCTTATTATTGGCGTATCGATTTTCTTAACCAATCTTCATCGTACAAAATATGAAGAGAGTTATCATAGTTTCTTTCGCTTTTTTGGATTGTATATTTTCTTTCCATTAGCTATTATCTATGCCTGTATTCTGCTTGTTTATGGAGGTAAAATAGTCATTACTCAGACACGACCCAAAGGTCTTATCTCCATGATGGTGATTGGGTATACGATTTGGGGTCTGATTGCTTATCTTTTGACTTATCCATTGCAAGAAAGTTCATTGGTTAATAAGATGCGTTCTACGTATTTTGTTAGTATCTTAGTATTTGTCTTGTTGCTGTTTGGGGCTATTGGAATCAGAATATCACAGTATGGTATCACTGAATCAAGATATCTGATCGTGATGATTGGCCTATGGATAATTACAGTCGGTATAACTTCATTGCTCCGACCGAAAAAGACCTTTTCGACGATGATTTTTACTTTACTCTGACTTGCTATCAGTAGTGCCTATCTTCCACGAGGAGCCGGACCTATTTCACTCAGTAGTCAAAAAAACCGTTTGGAATCATTATTAGAAAAAAATGGATTCTGGGATGGAAATAAACTGATTGTCCAAGAAAAAAATGTCGAGAATATGTCAGAGATTGAGCAAAAGGAACTCGCACAAGTAAGCGATATTATTGAATACATTAGTCGTGGATATGGTAATACTGCTTTGAACTATCTTTATACAAGTACTACAGGATTTACTGAATTGTTAGAAGAAACTGATTATTGGACCCATTGAGGTATGTTTATAAAAAAGTTAGGAATTATATGAGAATTACCAGACGTATACTATCGAGATTCATATGGAGAACCAATTGAAGAATACTTTAGTGTCTATAAAAACCAACCCAAAGTAGAGATAGTATCTGTAGAAAATTATAAATATAGTATTACACTCTATCCTTATGGGCGAGATAGACAAGAAGAACTGACCCAAGAAGATACAGATAATCTACTATGAGAACAAATAACAGGTGATGCTAAAATAGATTCTACACAAACTGAACCGACAGCAGTAGCAACAGTAGTACAAGAGACAGAAGAATATGTCGATAAAGGTATTCGTATCCGTACAGAAAGAGAAAATCAAAGTCTCATTACTATTACTCCTGATCAAGGTAAAGCTATTATTATTGATCTTGAAGCCTTAGCACCCAAGATTTATCAAGCTTCAAAATTACAGAATTCTCAGAATGAATACCGTCTTGATTTTGATAATTATAGTGTAATTTTTGATAACGTTTCCTGACGTAAGACATGAGATACCTATACTATCGATATGTGATACCAGCTTACCGTATTGATTAAATAAATAATAAAAAATACTGATAGTAATTGTGCTATCAGTTTTTTCTTTGTAACGAAATTATAGAATTATGAAATATACTTGATAATCTCTTGAGTAATTGCTTCGATTGATTGAGTTCCATCGATTTGAATCAATTTCCCTTCTGTTGCATATTCATCAAGTCCTGGTTTGGTGTCTTGGTAGAAGAGTTTGAATCTCTCTTGGATCGCTTCAGAAGATCTATCATCATCACGAATCTGGAGTGTTGCTCCATCATCAGGACAGGTAGTAATATCTCCATGAAGTAATGAGCTATAGGTTGTTCAACAGCTTGGACAGAGCATTCTGTTGGCTAATCTTGTCATCGCTTCTTGTTCTGAGATCACGAGTTCGAAGACTAAAAAATCTCTCTGCACGTTACTCATCGCAGTGTCAAACATTTTTTTCTGACTATACATACGAGGGAATCCATCGACAAGAAGTGTATTGTCTGGTTCGAGGCATGAAAATACTAATCAGATTAAACTTTGCGTAAATCCATCAGGAACAAGTAGCCCTTTATTCGTATAAGCTTTCGTATAGTTTCCAGCGATGTTATCATTGCTTGCTAGGGCGCGATAGACACTTCCTGGTTCGAAATACTGTACTTGAGATCAGAGATGTTCTCTGAGAGCTCTGGCTTGTGTTCCTTTTCCAGAACCTGCAATACCAGCAATGACGATATCTTTCATATTATTATAGTATGTAAAAGTTACAACAGAACTCCGACAATAGCGAATACGAAGATGAATGCAAATGAAAATTATAACACTGTATTGGCAAAAGACTAGCTCCAGGCTGTAGTCCATTGCTTAAGCTATTCCTTCGCCAATACGTAGCCGTTATATCATCTTCATCATCTCATCTTGGAGATCTTCTAAACCAGCACCAGTGAGAGCAGATACGAAGACTACATGCTTTCCATAATACTGGTCAGAAAGTGCTTCTTTTTTCTCTTCACTCAGTTCATCACACTTGTTGAAGACATAGATCATAGGTTGAGTTGCTTTGATCTGACTAAGGATGTCTTCTACGATTTGGACTTTGTTGATGAGATCAGGATCGTTTGCATCGATCACATGAAGCAGAATATCTGATTGGATACTATCTTCAAGTGTCGAAGCAAATGCTTTGATGAGTTGTGGTGGAAGATCACGGATAAACCCGATAGTATCAATCAAAAGTGCTTCTTTCCCAAGTTGAAAATTATTTTCATCTTGTTTGGGTTGAATATAGAGTTTCCCCACTTCTGTTCACAACGTAGCGAAGAGTTTATCTGCTACATAGGCTTCTTTTTTACACATGGTTCTCATAAGAGAAGATTTTCCAGCATTGGTATATCCTACGATACCGAAGACAGGAAGCTGCATTCTTTTTCTTCTCACTCTATGGAGTTCTCTCATCTGGCTATATTCTTTGAGTTTTTGTTCGATAACATAGGCTTTCTCTTTCAGATGTCTACGCATACGTTCGGTATTTGTTTCACCCAATCCTCTCATTGCTCATCATCAACCACCGCTTGATCCTCCTTGCTTACTCATCTCCATTCCCATTCAGAAAATACGAGGTCCCATATGTTTGATTGCAGCAAGTTCGATCTGTAATCTCGCTTCTGTACTTTGTGCATGTTTGTCAAAAATTTTCAAAATAAGATCAACTTTGTCCCATGCCTCGATTTTGATATTAGTATCTTTGACTAGGGGATGAGTGCGAAAGAATTCATTGATGTTATAAATTTGTGCAGGTTTTAAAATATTCCCGACGATGAGCAGGTCTGATTCTGTAGCGATCATATCTTCTACAATCATATCAAGTTTTCCTTTCCCGATATAGGTTCTATATGCAGGGATATCTTTTTTTTGGATCGTTTTTATGATGACGAGTCCGCCATAGGTGGTGACGAGTCTCTCGAGCTCTATCATTCTCTGTGTTTGTTCCCAGACACTACAGTCATGGGGTATAATATCGATAATATGGACACGCATATAATAATTAGCAATTAGTAATTAAAAATTATCAATTTTTTTTGAAAAGATAATATTCTGACAGGGTGGATGTCATGCTGTGTGAAAAAACGTCACTTTCAGAGCGAAAGGTTATGATTGTGCTTGAACACGAGCACTACATGATCTCACCACACAGCCCTATTGTCCATAACAATAGCTCAGAAAAAACTGTGAACGTATATTGATACTAGTAGTATGCTTCTCAAGTGCTCATTGATAGTAAAATTAGTGATAAATAACTACCTCCATAATAAATAAATTATTGAAACTTTGCAAGAGAATTATGAAATGATGATGAATTGTATGATTTTTTTGACAAAAAAAATAATTATCTTATAATTATAGTATTGTTTTATGATACCTATTATTGTACGATGTCTTTGGAAAGAGTTACACCAACTCCAGATAGTATGATCTATTGCTCTCCACAACAGAGAACGATCAATACCAACCTCAAAAAGAATTTTTCGCGTACCGTCAATTCAGATACTCTTCAACGTATGAATAGGATGAAGGATAAACATGCACAAGATATTTGAACTATTTTGCAATGAGGTAATTGATCGCAAAAAGAAGTTATTAATCCTCAAAGTTTTCGTAGCGATATTCTTCGTCAAGTGAATGAGCAGGAAGTAAAAAGTGAACATTTTGCTGAAGGTTTTGCTGGAAAAATTTATCTTGTTGAGTTAGCATTAGGTGAAAAAATCAAGAAATTAACCGTTATTAAAAAATCAAAAAAATATTGAGAAAAAATAGATAATACGGCTATACTTCATGAATATAATTATCATAGTCAAGCACATGCTTTTTTTGCAAATTCGAATATTTATGGTATAGATACGCCTGAAATTTATTGAACAGTGAATTGATTTAATTGAGAGATTCTTTTAGTGATGGAGTATATAGAGGGACTTACAATTTTTTCTTATAAAAATATATCAACTCTTTTGTATATTGTTGATTTATTAAAAAATCATCAAATAGAATGATATAGTGACTTGATCATACAGATAGAATTAATCTTGTCACAAAATCCCCATGATATGGATATTAAAAAATTAATGATTACAGTCTGTGATGCATTTTCTAAGGATGAAAATCCTATAATAAGAAATTTTTTTGATAAATATATATCTAGTTCATGAGTTCCTTATACTACCGCTAGAGATAGAATACAATGAGTATTTTTTGAAAAATATTTAGTAAATATTTTTGATAAATTATCAAAAGATGTAGGATTATGAATATTTGATGATATGACAAAACAGTCTATCAAAGATAGATTGCAAAATGCTATATTATGACTTAATACAGTTCTTTATCATAATGATGTCAATACAAGAAATGTTATCTTATGAGAAGATGGAAAAATTTATTTAATTGATTATGATAAGGCAGATATTAAACCTTCTGATTTGTTAACAAAAACATATAAAGAATCTCGTAGAATGAGTTATGAAAAACATAATGGTAGGGAAAATATTTACGATCTAGATATTTTAAATCATTTTAGTTTGCTATAATTGGTATAATATTGTTTTATTAACGTTGAGTTGATTTTAATATAATTTGTCTTAGTGATAATTTTTTTTATTTCTTTCTGATAAATTATTATATCACAAAGCTCTATTTGGCAAGAGAAAATGCCGTCAAACTTTTGCAAAATGCTATAATATTGGTACAATTCGCCTTATGAAAACAGAATTTTCAAAAAAAACAAAAGTATCTGTACTACTCATCATCTATCTGGTCGCTCGATTGTATCAATCATGGGAGGCTGCTTTTAGAAGTGATGTTTTTGCTGATATTACAAAAACTGATACTAATATTGTTGCTGTCTTCGTTGATAAAGACTTGTATAGTAACACAAACCTCAAAAATTCACTTGAACGATATACGACCCAATATATTCAATGACAAATATCTAATAGTAAGGCAGTAGTGTTCCCTTTGGATACCACTGTTGTGAAATCATGGGACATTACTAAACTGCTTGAAAATCTTTACTATGATGGTATTGAACAAGAACCATCAACGCTTGAATGAGTTATTCTTATTGGTGACAAAATACCACTTCCTGTTGTCAATGATAATGGTGCTATTTTCCCGACGATATTGCCTTATACCGATTTTGATGATCCAAAATTTTATCGAGATGCTAAAACTCAATATTTTCTTCCTAATGGAGTAGCTAAAGCACAACCGGAGGTCCGACATAGTGTGATTAATCTAGAATCGAATGTGTCAGATTATGTCGTCTATTTTCAAAAATTGAAGTCTTATTATCAAAATCCTTCGTCCTATGTTGGTGATCGTGTCTGGTATGAAGATTTTATTGATCAGAAGGGATCGTATAATGACCTTAATCTCGTAAGTTATATGAACAAATTTCTTTTTGCAGAAGATTTAGCATATCATAGATATAATCCGTTACTGATTGATTTCTTGAACCAGAAAGAATCACAAAAAAAAGATGAACTTATGGGATGACTTGCAAACTTGACAGGTGAATCATGATCTTATGCGTCACAAGTATGAGCAGTATTTTCTGGTCTGATGGCTGATTATTTGGCTACTGATACTTCTTCAGCTGATCAAATTCCTACTGTGTTTGTTGATGATGCCTTACAAGGATTTCAAAAATCATATTCTGACCTCTATGGAGTAACGAGTACGGCTCGTATGAGAGATAATATTCTAGCTGGTGGTAGACGAGATACGACACAAATAGACACTCATTCTACAAAAATAGAATATTTTGATCAACTCTATACTAAACAATTATGACAAGCTTCTGTTCCATTGCTTGCAGAAGTGAATAAACAATTTGAAGATGCGCTTACAACCGCTGTTCGTAATAATGATTATGCACTTCGTATTGCAATACCTCAAGATGCTCAAATTCAAAAACACATTATAACTAAAACATGGGATGTAGATAATGCTATCAGTGATGCACAACTTGCTCAATTAGCTCAGCTTGTGAATGGAAGTTATTATCATGCATGAATTTATGAAGCATTTTATTATGGTAAAAATGCAAGTACAGTAACAGGAATAGATCAGACAAGTATATTTCTATGATCAGATAATATCTTGGATTATAATCTAGATAATCTTACCACTCTTACTTGATATAAGAGTAATGCGAGTATAGGAGTTTCACAAGGTATATTTTCTCAGTTTGTAGAAGCAAATAGATGATATGTGACGAGTTTGACACAACCTGACTTAGATAAAAAAACGAATAATGATATCTGTGGAAATGATATGGATAATTTTGTCCAGTATCGTGATGGTTTTTTGTGATGAAACACTCCTTTAAATCTGACTTGATGAACGAATGGACTTGAATTGGTCAATAAGAGATATGATAGAGGAGGAAAGTCAAGTTGGCTTATTACAAACTCTTGATTATTTGGTAGTAGTGTATGATTACTTCCTCAGGCAGGAGAGATTCTTGATGTTGCATGATCGAGAAGAGTAGCTAATCCTCTTGATTGGATGGTGGCTGCTAATCTTCAATGATGATATCTTCAAAGAGTAGCGTACAGAGATGTTACGTATATTCCATTATTATGATGAACATGGTCAGCTTCTTGGAAGCAGGTTAATCCTTGTGATCTTAATAATCTTAATTCAGAACCACTCCAAAATCATAATATCTATAATGCAGCCCTCCTCAATCAGACATGATATCAAAAAATCTTAAAAATCAATAATACAACATTACTAACAACATCTCAAGCATGTCCAGCTAATCCTAGTGTATGATCAGCTTGTTTCCCTTTATCAAATAAAAGGTCTATACCTGCAGGACAATTTGTTCAGAAACAAGAAGTAAACTATAAGCTTATTGATTCTCTTTCTATTCATAATGCACCTAATTCTGAACAGGTAAGTCAATTGGAAACAACCACTCCATCAAGACCTATTGATTCAGTCAGATATATCGCTTTTAAGGGTATTGGTTGAGATCAAGTCCAATTACCTTATCCAAATTTGTATGAAATAGCGGTCTATAAACAAGATACTCAGAATCCTAATAGATTGATATTAAAAACGCCAGATGAGATTAAAATAGCTATCCGCGATTATCTTTCTTCGTTAATAGAGTCATATAATGCACGTTTAACAGAACAATTAAATAAAAAAGACACATACTATAATTCTAATGCATCACTATTTACAACATTAGGAGCTATAGATTCTTTGGCAAGCCCAAACCGCAGCTATACGCTCCTTCAACCATCTTTATTTAATGGGATGGTATCTGATGAGTTTATTGATTCTCTTGCACAGATTCTTTATGTGCAAAATTCTTTTGTTCCGCAAAAACAAAAAACATCAAATCTAAAAGAAGAATATGACCAGTATTATACTATTGCCAACATTTCAAACAAAAAAGAAACAATTATTAAAAACTACTTGACGCAACAGAATCCATCCTCTTTATTAGCATTGCCATGATATCAATCTAATGGCTATGAACTCATTTCACTCGTGTCTGATGGTGATGACAGTATTGCTACTCAAGAACAACCATCATGGTTGTTGGCATTGCAATCACAAATTACAGAATATCAGAACTATCAAAATGTGATCAATACAAGAGGAGATACTGCATGATGAGATGAGTCTATTCCAACAGATGCTTGTTCAGCTCCTTATGGAGAACCTGTTCCTCTGATTGATTTGAGTAATATGTCTTTCCCTTGGTTTAAGGTTTTTGCTTGTTGGTTAGAAAATATTGGTGTTCCGAAAGTTACGTTTGATTTTAATAATGCTCAATGACCAGTATTTACTTCAGATTTCTTTAAATGATTTTTGAGTCAGGCTACGCCAAATATTGGATGAATTGCAGAATCATACACGCTTAGTGCACCAACCTCATCTCTTGCTATGACTAGTGAAGAACAAGCATTAGTGAATAATCTTGATCTGTTTCTGAGCACACAAACCTATTCATTACAAGATAATGTACCTTTAGACCTCAAACCATCACTCCTTCTTACTCAAAAACAAGATATACAAAACCTTACTCTTCGTATATCATCAACAGGAGATTCCTGTATCATCATAGATGGAAAAAATACTTGTACGACTTCTTTCCAAAGCACTATTACAGAAAAGAATTATATTTCTCCTTATCTTATTCCTTCTCAGCCGAAAGCATGAGCTACTACTTTGATTGTACAGATTTGTCGTTGATCAGTTTGTAGTAGACAGACACTTCCATTCTTAATAACGCCATGATCACTTCATAGTGCAGAACTTTCTCTTCCGTCCACAAGAATATTGTCTAAAAGTCAAATTCCTGTACAAGTAGTAGCAAAAGATAAGTATAATAATGTCTTATCAACAAGCTTATCTCCTTTAAAGATACGTACTTTGACAGGTTCTTTTCAGTGATGAAGTACAGAATTTTCTCTCTCTACATTTCGTGATGTAGGTCAACTCATCGCTCCTTCAAGTACTCAACAAGAAGAAATTGATTTGACTCTCTATGATAAAAATTCTACTTTACTTGCAAACAAAAAGTTATCAGTACTGTCTGGTTCTCTTCTTGTGGCATCATCGAATAGTTATTATAACTCATCAAATAATTCCCTTACCTATACTCTTCCTAATAAAAAATCACAAATCTATCTTCCAAATAATAATGTTAATGTTGGATTACTACCTCAACTCTCTCTCAAACTCCAGTGATCTGATGGTAAGAGTATAGCATGACCGGTTATCGTCTCGTCAGAGCAGTGACTGTTTTCTGTTTATGAAAAATCAACTTCTACTTCATCAGCGATTATTCCGTCTACAGGATTACAGCAGACGAATACGCTTATTTTTAATGGAACAGACAATATTGATATTGTACTACAACCGAAGCTGAACAACAACATTGGGTCAGATACTCTTCTTTTCCAATATCCTGATGGAAGTGTTTCTCGTATACCCGTCACGATTCGTCCTGCACAGCAAGCAGCCATTGTTACTGTTCAGTCTAATACAACCCAATGATTGCTTGACAATGAAGTTACAGTGCCATTAGTGATTCAATTGATTGATGATTGGGGAAATATCAGCCCTTATAATCAAACATTGCAAGTCAGTACGGTAGGATCAGTTTCCTTACAATGACCTACAACAGTAACGACAGTATGATGAACAGCCCAAATTATTGTGAAATCGGATAATCTCTGATGACCATGATATGTCAAAGTATCCCCTACTGGTTCATGATCAATAATTCCTTGATTATGGACTACCAAAGTAAAAAAATCTATCATACCAACCTCAAACATTAATGGATTGTACTTGAATCTGATGGGAACAAGTCGATGAAATACGACGGATAGTGAGACAGATTATTATAATACAGTCCCTAATATGTTGAAGACTTCGAAAGTGCTAGCAACAACGACTGAACTTATTTCTCCACAGACAGTTCCTACTACTGTTCTTACTATCAACCCTGATGGAAGCTTGAGTGGATCTCAAGCAGATCAGTGGATTATTACTTCTTCTGGTACTATAATTATAGCGCAAAATCCTGATCTCAGACAGCAAGTCACGTTGTGATCTATAAACGAACGGTCTCGATCCTCAAATCTCGTTACTACTACAGAAAGTTATCCTGAACAGTTTTCACTGTATCCAAAATTATTACGATCTCAGTGATCGACCAATAGTGAAAAATTATTGACTCTTGTAGATTCTACTCTGGTTTATGATCCTAATAAACTTGATTCGATCGAGGAGTCAGTCGCTCCTTCAAATAATATTGCTTGGAGAAATAATCAACAACACCTTGTGCAATTTAGTCAATGAAAAACAGTTGGTGAAGCGACATTATTGAATGCTTCAGAGTTTTTGATTAACTATGGTGATCCTTTGATTACAAGAACACAACGTAATGAGACCCTTACCTGATCAACTATGGATGCTTGACCATGACAACTCGTTGTAAGTAATACGACAAAGACTGTATTGAAGGCATTCTCATTAGATGTTAATAATGATAGTCTTGAAGATATTGTTACCGTGTTTACAGATGGTTCAGTGATATGGTCGAAACAATACGGTGGTAAAGATTCTATCTTTGTTGAGATGTGACCATTATTACAAATCTATGGAACTATTAAAGCCGTATATGGTGCAGATACTCAATGAGATGGATTTGGTGATATTATCGTACAAACTGAAGAAGATGATTTGAGAGTATATACGAATGAATTAGGGATTTTTAATGTAGACGGATATCCTCTTTGTATTGATGCTGAGCAAGATCAACAGTTACCCCAACGTATGACGAATGTAGATCAATGGTTTGTAGAAGATATGGATAATGATGGTACATCAGATATTGTTCTCAATAAAGCAGGAGAAATTAGTATTGTCTATGGTGGTAAAGCAAGCAATGGATATAGTTATATTTCTCAGAATCAACATGGATGTGATGTAAATTGGCAAACAAGACAAAATAATAATAAGAAAATTGTTGATTATTTATGAGTTCAACTTCATACAGGTAGTACAGTAGATTCAAGTTTGGTTCGTTGGAAGTGATTGACAACTTCTCCAGCAACAGATACTGATGGTAATGAAATAGATACTACATCAGACAATCCTCTTATTAGTAGTCAAATTGGAACAACATTTAGTCCTGGGAATTCAAGTCCATTATGAGTTCCAAACATTTCTACATTTCCTGTAGAAGATATTGTAAATCAAGCAAGTAGCAATCTTTTAAGACGAAGTGTTTCTCCAATAGATTTTTCACCAAGTTATGAAACATTATCATTAGATGATATAAGATATATTAGTGCATCGGCATTAGAAAATTCTGATCAAATTCGTGTCAATAAAACATATCAAGACCTGAATTGAGGTATACTCAAAAAATGAGATAGTGTAAAGGTAACGGTCCAAATATCATGATTAAGAAATGATTCTTTGACCTATATAGAACGTATCAATGGTCCTTGGAATATTACTATGCAAAATAATATTATATCATGATGGAATGCATGAACTTTACCATCAAGTGCAACTTATAACAGTATCGAACCCCAAGGTGACTTCTATTTTGTTGTAGATAATATTACCTTGTGAGCGTCGAATGCAGTAGAATTTTCTTATAATCTTGTGTTTCAATGATGAGCGCCAGTGAAAATATCAGTTTCAGATAGAAATCATGATGATTATAAAGATATTTCGGTATATCCGCTTGATAGTTGTTCAAAATTTTTACGAACATATACTAATACCAAATCCCTTCTTCAGTCATATAGAATATACCAAAAAGAATTTATAGACATTTGATCTCAACTAGAAAATTATCATACTGCTGTGACACAATGATCACAAAATTTCTTGTCTGGTATGGTTAATAGTATAGCTAATATTACGGGCTCATCACAAATTCAAGATATATTAAATGGAGCAAGCTCAGAAAATATGTCATTTGGTAACTTTTTTAATCAAGTTGTTGGAAATGGATGATATTCGTCATTCAATCTCAATGTTAGTTTGATGGGGGAGT
This sequence comes from candidate division SR1 bacterium Aalborg_AAW-1, assembly GCA_001007975.1. Lineage (GTDB taxonomy): Bacteria > Patescibacteriota > Gracilibacteria > Absconditabacterales > Absconditicoccaceae > Aalborg-AAW-1. The sequence goes on from CP011268.1 coordinate 566,636, forward strand.
TTGATGCGCAAGTGAGTGAAAGTATACAAAATACTTTAGATAGCATCTGTTCATGAGGATGAGCACAAGATCAATCTTGTAATAGTTGATTACCTGTACCATTTAATATGGCATTTTTGAGCCCTGGAACATATAATATTATGTGATGTACTCCTAAAGTGCCACAAATTGATAATGTGTTTCCCAAAGATGGATGATTCCCTATTTTTGCATTCCCAGCAAATTTTCCTCTTACAACACCAGCCTGAGTTTATAATCTTCCCCTTCCATTCCCATGGTGATGATTTTTTAAGTGAGAAACTGATAGCTATTGATATTTCGGATTTCCATCTCAAGCATTAGTTAAGCCCGCATATTCATCACAAATAAGAATCTATCTTTCACCTACATTGACTCAGCAGATGGGTATGGCGATATGTTTTGGTCCACAAACCGTAGGTAAGAAAATACCAGATCCTTTTAGTTCGATTGGTTGAAATTGTATTGTAACGAAGGTAAAAATGCCATCCGGAACTTGTAATATATGAGATGGTGAAAATTCACGATGATTGTCTGATCAAGATATGCTAGATCTTGCAGAATTTGGTCAATGTACTCAGACTAAATCTCATGGAACTGCAACACAACCAGCGTCAACACAACCAAGTTCTCCCTTTACCATGGTCAGTATAAATAGTCAATGATCGACATCTAATCCATTTCCTCCATGAACTTATTTTGGTATTATTAACTTTGAAAAAACTCCTGTTCTTCTTTCAGATATGAATGTAACACAGGGAGTAATTCTGCAATGAGGGAAGGCTGTTCAACCGCAGATTCAAGGATGATGAGCGAGAGGTATGGTAGCTTGTATTATGAATGATTGGCTCGATAGACAAACCAACTATATTATCAATAATCTTACCAATATGCAGATTGGAGTATATCTTCCAGATCTAACACAATTATGACAATGATTTGATACACTATGACAACAAATAGGTAATGCTGATTTCTTTACAGGATTGAATATACAAGCATGAGGACAAGCTAATAATCCTAATACCTTCTCTTGAAATTTTATATCACAAGTAAGAAATTCTACTATTAGCCAATCCCAGACTAATAATCTCTCTACAACAATTAATAATCCATTTAAAACGATAGAAAAACTTTTTGAACAGACCCCATTAATTAATATCACGACTCAGGACGTGGCAGTGAATGTTCCTATGATTTATAGTGAAGATATCACAAGATATGAGGCTCATTTGAAATCTTGGATTGAGAGAAATAAACAAGTTGCTACTGATCGAACAACATTATTACAATGAGTATTTGGTATTTGCTGAAGAAATTATCAACTATGATGATGAAATGCACCATATACACTATGAAACAATCCTTTTGATCCTGCACAAATGACAGCACTCAAAAACCAACTCCAAGCGACACGTACGAATATGACGAGTATTGTTGAACAAGCTCAGGAATGTAAAAATAATTGATGGAAAAAAGAATGAACGTGTGCTGATTTTATGAGTTTATATGATATAGGTTCTACTAATGAATGAGATCAGACGCTGCTCTACATGGAAAATACTATGAACATTAATAGTGCTTGTTTAAATATTGTGTGATGAGATCTCAATACGAGTATCGCTAATATTATGACTATCACTTCACAAACTGACGCCTTTGAAAATAGAATCAGAGAAAATATAAAAGTATTAGATCAATACAAAAGATTTCCACTTCAATTATATGAATGGATACATGTAACAGATAGATATCTATGAGAGGTAACTTCTATGGTTGAAAATTTCTTGTGATATATCAATACGTGGCTCAATCTTAATGCAACGAGATTTGAGCAATATGTAGATGCTATTATTACTATATCGACTGCGTTACAAACTTGGCAAGCAATTCTTGACTTAAGTGTTAATCGACAACAAAAATGTTCTACTTGTACTGTAGATAGCTATGATGCCTATGCTTGTAGTTTGTGATTCTTATGCGGACAGTTAAAACTCCCTATTCTTAGACTTCCTCCCTTTAAAATACCAAATATTTATATCGATTTGACTCATATCGATCTTGGGATGGATATTCTTTTACCTAATTTCCAATTTGTACCAACAAGTGTACCTTTGATTGAGATTCCTGACTTGCCACAACCACCGAGTATCGTGGTATGAGGTGATATAATGAATGGTAATGGATGACTGCAAGCACAATTGAAGCAGATAGAAGATATCCAAAAAGTTTTAGATAAATTTACTCAGCTTGTCCCTACACAAATTCCACTTTCAGTACCAACTATCCCCTTACTGCCAGCACCTCCAACTCTTCCAGAATTACCTTCTTTTATTCCTAATATCAATATAGAGCTTCCGGTCCTGCCCCCAGCACCAAAACTTCCAAGGATTGCACCAGAGATTGAAACAGCAATTAATGTTGTGAGTTTCTTTAGTGATTTATATTGTATTGTGAAATGATGAATAGGTCTTGTGGGAGAAAATAATGTGAAAACAAGAATTGAACAACTTACACAAAGAACACGAGAGATACCTCTTTTCGATAATATTAATCTGACGAAAGATATGTCATATCAACAAGATAAATTGGTGTGATTTGATTTTAAAATAGATGCTTTCGTTAACTTTACGATGAATTTTACAGCAGTCTATGACCTGATTCAGGGGTTGGCTGATCAGATTAATGATCAAACGAAAAAGCTTACTGATTGGAATCCTAATCAGGCTATTGGAACAGACAAACTTCAAGAATATGCAAATAAATTAAATGATCAAACACAACAAAATATTGATCTCACGAATCCATTTGGATATTCATCTCAGGATGATGATTCCCTTGTAGCTCTTACTGAAGAACAACAGAATATTAAACAAGTGAATGAGTATATGATGAGTTTGCCACAAACACCACAAGAGAAAAAGTGAATGTTGCAAGAACTAGTGGCTCGTGTGAATACTCCATCAGAATTTAAACCTCAAACAGAACGTTTGACTCAAGTGCAACATGATGTCGTTGAATCTCTCTATAATTCTCGCACTAATCTCAAACTTTTGTCTTCTAAAATCGAAGATTATGATACTTTTATTGATTCGTTAGATTCAAATACTACCTATAGTGTGTATGAAGGGGATTCTGTCTACACAGCATCATTATTTGATAACACAGCACAAATCGAACTTCCAAAAGAATCTCTTGTATCAGATTATGTTTCTCTCCAGAAGAAATTGTTATCAAATTATGATAAAGGATTATATCAAGTAGCAACAGAAGATAATAAAACTGATGTTACTAACATTAGAGATGAAATAGCATATCTTGATAAATGATTGTCTCTTGCGGAAACGTTATATACTGATAAACCTTCATCACTTCAAACTATCTCTTATCTTCAAAGAGAATATAATGCCCTGGGCAATCTCGAATATAATAATCAGGCAGCAATGTGTTCTACATTGGGTAATGTGACTAATCCTACGAATGAGCTCTTAGCTTCTTCAACACCGTGAATAATACCTAATACTTATCCAAATGTTCTCCTTTCAGCCCAACTATGATCGTCAAGTACTGCATCGAGTAGTAGTTATAACAGCACTAATCTGTACGATTTTGCAAGCTATAAAAACAAACTTATGGTTCCTTTCCAGAATGGTACAGGAACTCGTTATGTCGATGTTGTACAATCTGATTATTTTTCTCAACGTAATAAATGATATCAACTCACTGAACTCAACTCAGATGGCAAACAAGATGTGATTCGTCGAGATCAATCTCAAGTATGGATTAAATATGGAGAACAAAATACTGCTCATACAAGCACCACGCTCCATACCCATACGAATAAATATTATGTTGCACCAATTTGGGATGATAGTAATGAATGGGAAGAAAGAACTAATAAGAATGGTTATATGAAGATAAATGGTACATCATTTAAACTCTATAGTCCTGATTGGTCGGTTAAAAATTTACGTGTCAGATCACAAGATTATGATTCGTTTACTATCTCTTGGACGAACTCTACGAGACAACAACCAGTTGATGGTTATGTCCTTGAATTAAATATGTTACCTGATACCTATCATCTCAAAGCTCATGAAGATCTTCCAAAAGCATTGCAATCACGTTATGTTCTTCTGTTGCCACAAGATCAGTTTACAACATGATGATATCTTTCTATCTATAATCAATTAAGTAGCAAAAAAATGGAAAATCTCATGCCTGACACCTTGATCGATGTCGTTCCTTATAATGTCGAAGCTGGACAGATAAGTTATACATTTACTGATATTGAAAGAGCATGGTATTATACCCGTATTGCATCTGTCGTATCCAATGATTCCAAAAAGCCAGTGTATAGTCTTAATAGTCCATGGTCACATCATGTTGTTGCTTGACAGCAATTGATAGCAGATAATGATGGACCTACACCAGAAGTTCGTCTCATTAGAGAACAGAATAGTGATGTTGTTGATACCTGACTCAATCCTCAGTGAATTGTCAATACTAGATATAGACTTGATATACAACGAGATGATCCAAGTGGTATATTGAGTAATCAAATCATGAACGCGTCATGAGATATACTTTCAAATCAATCAGGAGCATCGAATAATCTGTCAGGGTTGTATTTTGTTGCGAATCAGAGTATACAATATCGTATTCATGCTCAAGATGGAATGAATAATGAGTCCAGTGAAACGGTTGTAGTCAACATTACTATTCCGAGTATTCAAATCGAAGATATTATTGAAGATAATATGATCCCATGATGATTGAATATCCTTGCATCAGTAAGTAGGGGAATGGATGATGGTATTGTAAAATTTGAAAGAAAAAGAAATAATATACGATCTACGTTGTCCAACCCCAATAGTCTATCAGGAATAGCTAATCCATTTAGTTATAGTCTTTGATTCGATCAGACCATAGTTACTTGAGGTGTATATAATCAAACCAATGGTATCGAATTATTTGCTTCTAATGGTACAAGTGTTGCTACAGTGGATAAAGAGAATGGACAAATTACTATTGCTCCAGCATATGTCTCTAGAATACAACTGAGATCAGATTTTTCATCACAAGTTCCTGCTATACTCTTGTATGATGTGCAAGAAAATAGGACGTTGTTTACCATTAAACCTAAGATGAATAGTACATCATTCCAGGTATTCCCTCCTTATACTCTTGAATCTCTTACATGAGTAACCTATGGTTCTTATAGTGGATGATCATGTATTAAAAATACGAGCGATGATTGTATTGTTGTAATGAATAGTGCATGATCTGTGATTGTACCCTCTCCTTATCATACCAGTCTTGTTGGGTCTTCTTATTCATTTACCAATGGTGTTACAACAATGGAATTGTCAACTGCATGATGAATTCCAATTGGGTCATTGAGTTTTACTGCTACATTACCATAATGAAAAAAATCCTTCTTTGATCTCTTATATGAAGTATGACCTTATGGTCAGTTGCTTTTGGTGAATCAACACAAGCAGTAGAATGTATGGAACAATATATGCCTGTTGTATCTACGACGTATGCTCAATTTACGAAGATATATCCCTCTTCTCTTCTCAAAATTGCACAACAAAATCACAAAAATTATTGCTGTAAGTATCATAATGATCTGACATCGTCATCTGTAGATACATTCTGTGCTGACAATCCTACAACGACTTACGTTGATTCTCCTTGGTTGTTTGATCATCTGGTAGATGTAGGATTTAGGTATCTGGATGGCGTAGAAGATCTCCAGTATGATGGAGCAGATGTTGATACGAAAGCTAAAGAATGGAGAGAAAAAATTATAGAACTCGCATCTGATCCTAATGGAGCTGTTCCTTTACAAATTCTTTCTGATTATACGACCTACCGATGAAATAGAAAAACTGACTTGAATATAGTTCAAAGCCAAGATGTAAGTTGTTCAGATTCTCTGCAAAGATTTGCTAGATATAATGCAGAACGAGATTCTCTTCCTCTGACTCAAAAGTACTATATCATCTGTGAACTGAGCTCTTGTATGGCAAGCAATCAAAAAAATACCTTCCTGACCGTGTGTCAAGCCGCTGCCCAAAAGAGAGTATTACAAGAAGATGATTATGTACAGTGAGTATTAGTTTATCAATGACAACAATCGCTTAATACCACGTTCAATGCTTATGCTCGTAGTTATATGAACCATAATAAACTTAATACCTTGTTAGAGAAGATTGTGACGATGGCGAAGTGAATGTGATTTGTGGATAGTAAAGTCCCAGAGATGACAAGGATGTGTAGCGCATAGAGAAATTATATAATAATAAAAACATCAGATAGAATCTCTGATGTTTTTTTGTTATTGAATCATTTCAACATAATCAAACGCTACCATAAATTGAGTTATCGCTTCCTTGCGCTTAAGGTCACGATCATATCTAGAGTTAAATTCACCTATAATATAAGTTTCTTTTTCTTCTTTGATATTAAACCAATGATCATTATAAGGACTTAGTTGGTATCTACTACAATTATCCTTTTTAAAATACCATAACATACCACCTTCTGAAGGATTTGTTTTTTTATACCTTCATCATTAGGTATATAACCGTTTTGGCAAATAATAGCAGCAGTTTCTATTACTCGTTTGAAATTTTCTTTCAATTCGTCAGGATTTTTTCCTGAAATTTTAATTATACTCATTTTATTAAAGTCAATAGATTTTGTATGAGAGAGATTTTCTTGCAACTGTGAGCCTTTTTCCGTATCATAAAGCGTTATTTATATTATATGATGAGTTTATAATGTCAGGAGCAAATAATAACGTTATCCTTCGTTTTGATAATGTGTCGTTTCACTATGGTGAAGATAATAAGAAAAAAGTTATTCTCGATGAAGCAGATTTTTCGATTAGAGAAAATACGAAGATTACTATCATGGGGCAGAACGGAGCGTGAAAATCTACTATCTTCAAAATGATACTAGGAGAACTAACACCTCAGTCAGGAAAGATTAATATTTCAGCAGGAGTAAAAATAGCAATTTCCAGACAGGTTATTCCACGTGATCAGATTGAAATGACCGTAAGAGAGTGGTTCGAGACAGCATTCGATGAAAAGGACTATCAACTCGACAAGAAAATCTCAGATGTACTCAGAGAAGTTAATCTCAATGCATCATTAGATAAACAACTCAAGGATTTTTCTGGAGGTCAACAAGCGAGATTGCTGCTTGCTTATGCGCTTATTCAAAAACCTGATATTCTTCTTCTCGACGAGCCGACCAATAATCTGGATAAAAATGGTATTGGAGAGTTGATTACGTTCTTGATGATGTATGAGAAGACGGTTGTAGTAATTTCTCATGATGCTGATTTCTTAAATTTGTTTACGGAAGGAGTACTGTATCTGAATGTGATGAAGCAGAAAGTAGAACAATATCGATGAGATTATAATGATGTTCAAGATCAGATTGCTGCTCAGATTGAGAAAGAACAAATGTTGAATGCTCGTGAAGAAAAAAGAATTGCTGATGCAAAAGAAAAAATTAATTTCTTTGCTAATAAGGGAGGTAAGATGCGTAAAATAGCTAATAAGATGCGTGATGAAGTAGAAGAAGCAGAGGATAATAAAGTTGATGTACGTAAAGATGATAAGACGATTAAACTCTTTGAAATTCCTTTTGATAATTATATTGGGCCTATTGTGACGGTGAATAATGTATCTCTTATGAATACAGAAATTATGGAAGCCCAAACGTATCACCTGCAGTTTCCCATAGAAGCAAAAAAAGGAGATAGGTATATTTTATCTGGTCCTAACGGTATTGGAAAATCTACACTCCTTAAGAGACTTATTCATGCTCATGATGAAGACGCAACCATCCATAAGGATGTAAAAGTAGGCTATTATAGTCAAGATTTTGCAGCATTGGATATGAATATGACACCATGGGACGCTATGCACGAGATGTCCAATCAAGTAACAGATCAAGAAGTCTATAAAGTAGCGTCTGCATTACTCCTTACAGGAGAAGTACTTAAAAATCCTATCTATATGATGTCAGAAGGTCAGAAAGGTCTTCTTTCCTATGCAAGATTTGTGATCCAAAGACCTGACTTGTTGATTTTAGATGAACCAAGTAATCATATTAACTTCCGTCACTTGCCTATTATTGCACAAGCAATCAATAATTATAAAGGTGCAATTATTATGGTAAGTCATGATGAAACATTTGTCAGTCAGATCGATAATCTTCAAGAAATTGATCTTGGAAGATTGATTGGGTAGTGTATTTTATTTGGTAAACTCATTATCTTATGAAGATATATATGTTTATGTTGCTTTGTCTCGCTATGGTGTCATGATGTACTACGGTTCAACCGTTACAATTTGAAGAGGAACCAGTAGCTCCTATACAGACTATCGAACAAGAAGAACCAACAGTGGAATCTGAAATTCCCTTAACAACTGATGAAGAGATCGTCACTCAGCCTGATACTAGTCTTTAATATCTTCTCTTATTACTTATGAAGAATTTTCTTTTTTTACTTGTGGGGTTGTTACTTGGTATAGGTGGATTATTTGCTGCCTATTTCTATCGAAACCAATCCCAATCTCAGTATATTATGACGACAACATCGACGATTGTCGACAAATTGCAGTCTACGAGCAAACTCAGTAGCGCAACTATGACGGTAACGAAGATATTAGAATCACAAAAAGATCTTTCTGACACGTTGTTGGGGTTTGAAATACTTGGTCAGATTGAGAAGGTTCTCTTTGATGATAAGATGATTATGACGGTAGAATGAGTCGTCAATGCAGGTATTGACTTGAGTAAAATTACTACAGGTGATGTTCAAGTTGTACGTGAAGGTACAAATACTTTTATAAAGATTAATCTCCCTGATGCAGATATTTTCGATGTGTATCTTACGGAGAAAACAAAGCCTTTTGAACGCTCGATTGGTATACTCTCGAAGTGAGATGTGAATCTCGAGACACAGATGAGAAACCAAGCCATCCAAGCTATCAGAACAGAAGCGCTCAGTGGAACATTATTAGAACAAGCGACAACAAGTGCACAAACGACAATTACTAAGCTTCTCCATACTATCGATAGTGGATATGTGGTAGAGTATCAGTAAAAGAATCTCTTGAAATAGCATATATATATATAACTATATACTAGTTCGTGATTGTAAAATCATGAGTAATTGTCTTCAGGTAAGGTAACTATTCCGTAGGTCATAGATTTACCTATGTTATCAGAAATTCAGATTATCATCTGAAAAAATCTATAATGAAATAAAAAGAATGTAAATTAAAAAATCAAACAAAAATGAAAAATTTCAAGAGCTTCGCTCACCTTATGTTGGTAGTATGCCTATCCATGTTTTCACTCATCTCATGTATAAAAGATGATGACTTAATCCAAGAAGAACAGAATTCAGATCTTGCATCCAAAGCTCAAGTGGAGTCTAAGTATCAAACTATGGCTGCTACAGCTACTTCTATTCTCTCAGCAACTAGTGCATGGGATATTCCAACACAGTTCTTTAAAGCAAATCAAGTATATAAGAATAATTATATACACTTGAAACAAAAAACTGGAGAATGTAGTTGGACTAATTATGTATTAAATGCTGGAGCAATAGCTAGAGCAAAGGGATATTCCTATCCAGCAACTTATGCTCAGGTGACTGCTGTAAAGAATTGGACAGGATCAAATGCACTTATCACGAAATTAAACCAATATAGAAGTGCTAATGATGCAAGTAAAGTTTCAGGTGAAATTAAATCTTTTTCTAAAAACTCAACAGGAAGATTTAATATGGTAAAACAAATGATTAATCATTTGGATACTAGAAAAACACCCTTTATTGCATTAGCTTCTTATTCAGGTATAGGGCATTATTATATTGTTTGGAGTATAGATTGGAAAGTAGGTGTAACTGGTTCAGAAATATGGTTTACTAATACATTAGATCCAGTATATTCAAGCTTTGATACACAAGTGCGAAATATGAATTTTTCGGACTTCTTAGATCTAATGGAAGATAATCCAGATGCTTCCTACTATAATTCTCTCTTTCTTTGGTAAAATTATTACAGTGGAGGTTATTCCTCCACTTGTTTAAGGTTTTGGTTTATAAAAATATTACAGTATTATGATTAAATTTTTTCTTCCTGTCTTGTTTTTATTATCTTTTCTAATTAGTTGATGTACACAAATAAACCCTATAGATAATGATTTTGTAAAAACTGATTCTTCTCAAGAAACAGAAAGAATATTACATTCTGTACAACAAAAGGTTATATCACAGGTTAGTATTTTGGATGATTATATAAAAGATGAATTTATGAATCGCTGTACTGTAGAACAGGAATATGAAGATGGTAATAGTTATCTTTGTACTAATATTCCATTATATATTCATAGCTATACTATACCGTCACTCAATCTAAAATGACGAATCTATGATAGAAATTATTATCAACTTAATGAATATTCTGCTCCATTTTATCTCACAACATGAGATCATAGATCATTTGTTGTAAGTGGAAACATGCTGATTGATAAATTCATGACAGGGAATGATAAAGATCAACTATGATTTAATGATTACGATTTTTATATAGAAAAGAAATATTTTTGATCTGGAGAAACTCAGCAAAATGTTATTGATAATATAAAAAATATGCAATTTTCTGGATATATGTTAGAGCAGGATAGTTTGGTCACAGGTAAACAATCTTATCAAAGATATGATGGTGATTATGATATTTATCAGATTACATATAAAATCAATCCAGAGAGGTCAATTTATCCACTTATGTCTGTCACATATATCTTTTCACCTGAAGATAAAGATTATTACTATGTGGAATATAGTAAAACAGATGGAGGAATATGGTTTAAAACAGAAATTAATAGATTACAATTGTTTGTAGAATAAAATTGTAATATAAAAAAAACCTAAGCAAATCGCCTAGGTCTTTTTTCTATGATGAGATTTGGAATCTCTTATGGTTGTAGTCGATAATAATATGTTCTCAATCGGTTATCTCCCCATTGATAATTGCTCATGCGAGGAGATCTAAAATATACTTTTGTATAACTCTCTTCAGTGGTCTAGCACCGAACACAGGATCATATCATAATGTAGCAAGTTCATCTTTTGCTTGGTCAGTAATGTTCAGATCAATATCTTTTTCTTTTTTGAGTAGAGTGATGATGGTTTTGAGTTGAACATCAACGATAGCTCTCAATGATACTTGCGAAATAGGATCGAAGATGATAATGTCATCAATTCTATTAAGAAACTCTGGACGGAAATGAGATTTATATTCAGTCATGAGTATTTCATTGAGTTCTTCTTTCCTCTGTTGATATTCTTCTGGTTGTATGGTATCATAATTGGCAAGTTTATCCATGATAGTTTGACTTCCAAGATTAGTCGTCATGATGATGATGGTATTTTTGAAATTGACGGTACGACCTTTGCTATCAGTGAGACGTCCATCATCTAGTATTTGGAGAAATACATGAAATACATCAGGATGTGCTTTTTCAATTTCATCAAAGAGTATGACAGAATATGGTTTTCTTCTTACTGCTTCGGTGAGTTGTCCACCTTCATCATGTCAAATATATCCTGGAGGTGAGCCGATGAGACGAGAGACAGCATGTTTTTCCATATATTCTGACATATCGATACGAATCATAGCATGAGGGTCATTGAAGAGGTAGTCAGCAAGTGATTTGGCTAATTCTGTTTTACCAACTCCTGTTGGTCCTGCAAAGATGAACGATCCTATAGGTCTATGAGGATCTTGTAATCAAGCTCTACTGCGTCTGATTGCACTACTCACTGATGATACTGCACTACTTTGACCAATAACTTTATTATTGAGCCATTCTTCGATATGGTTGAGTTTATCGATATCCTTTTCGACGAGTTTAGATGCTGGGATACCTGTCCAACGTGAAATAACCTGAGCTATATCTTCAGGAGTAACGATATCATTAACATGGAGCTGTCCATTTGCACGTTCTTGTTGGATACGAGATTCGAGTTCTTGGAGCTGAGATTGCAAAGTAGGGAGCTGACCGTAACGCAGTTCGGCTACTTTATTATAGTCAGTTTGTTTTTCAGCGAGCTGTGCCTGGTGTTCTGTTTGAACAATTTGGTCCTTGAGTTCTTTTTCTTTGATGAGTAGAGATCTTTCTTGATCCCATTCGTATTTCAATGCTTGATGCTGTTCTTTCAATGAGGCGAGCTCAGACTCGATATGGGTCAGGCGGTGTTGCTTTTTTTCATCTTTTTTATCTTTGAATTCCATACTTATAGCTTCTTTTTCTACTTCAAGATTGCGAATTTTTCTCTCTAAGTCCGTGATTTCTGGAGGGAGTGATATCAAATTCATTTTCACTGCTGCTGTCGCTTCATCCATCAGATCGATAGCTTTGTCAGGTAAGAATCTATCATTGATATATTTGATACTCAAGTCTACAGCTGATACTATGGCAGAATCTGCAATTTTGACTCCATGATATCTTTCATAATTCTCTTTGATTCCACGAAGTATAGAGACTGCATCGTCACGTTGTGGTTCATCAACAATAACTGGCTGAAATCTACGTTCAAGTGCAGCATCTTTCTCGATGTATTTGCGATATTCATTGAGCGTTGTAGCTCCGATGACACGAATTCTTCCACGAGCAAGAGCTGGTTTGAGAATGTTTCATAGGTCCGATGATCCTTCTGTTTTCCCGGCTCCTACAATAGTATGTAACTCATCAATAAATAAAATTACTTCTCCATTGAGCTGGTCGATAAGTTCAAAGATCTTATTAATCTTTTTTTCAAATGCGCCACGGTATTCAGTACCTGACATAAGATCACTCATACGTAATTCAAATATTTTTTTATCTTGCAAGGTATCAGGTACCTCGCCCTTAATGATGCGTTGAGCAAGTCATTCGACAAGAGCTGTTTTTCCTACTCCAGGATCACCTACAAGAACAGGATTGTTTTTCGTTCTACGAGAAAGTATTTGCATAGTACGTCTAATTTCCTCATCACGACCGATAATAGGATCCATCTTACCATGTTCTGCTTGCGCAGTAATATCAATAGCATATTCTCAAAGTGCTTGTAGAAGTTCTGATCTGTCTGAGGTTTCCTTTGATGATGACTGTTGAGAGGTGTCTTTTATGACGTTTATGATGTTCTTATCCGTAATACCGTATTCTTTGAGAAAAGAAGCTATCTGATTGTCATATCTGATGAGTGCTATAAGAAGATGTTCACAAGATACAAGTGGCGCGTGAAGTTCTTCTTTAATATTGTCAGATTTTACGAGTATAACTTGAAGATTTCTTGATATGGCAAAATCACTCGATCCTTGGATTTTGGGTTGGTTAGTATTATACTCAGTGAGCGCATGAACGAATGTTATATAGTCTGTATGATTCTGTTCGAATAGTGTTTTTATGACTGATTTGACTGGTGAATTGTGTTGTTTAATCAGTGATTCAAGGAGATGAAATGGTGTCATTTCAGAAGCATCGTATTTGATTGCAAGTGTACTAGCTTCCTGTAGAGCTTCTTGAGCTAATGTTGTAAAGTTTTTTAAATCCATCTTTTGTATTGTATGATATAAATAGCACGTAAGTTTACTAGGTGCTATATTAATCCATTTTTTAAAAAAATCAAGAGAAATTTATTATGTTAAAAAATCTAAGCTATTGCTTAGATTATAATCTGTTATTATTGTTGAGGGATCTCTACGGTTACTTCATCTTCCACTTCTTGTGTCTGAGTAATATCAGCGAGTTGTGGTATAAAGAGAGGATTATTTCATCAACTATAGATGCTGTAATATATTTGTGTCCATATTCCATGCATGAGAGGTATAAGAACATATGATATTAAGAATGGAGAAAGAATATACAGATAGAGTGAGTTTGTTCCCATAGTAGCTTCACCAGCATCAGTACTTCCCATTGTCATAGAATAAATAGCCATATAGACAACGAGGGTTAATCCGAATCATAATGTACTACCAATAAGATTTGATGCTGCATAACTAGGATTGGTTGTGAATTCTACTAGAGTATAACTGATAAAAAAAGCAAACATAACATGAATTGCATAAACAAAGAGTAGTGATGTTAGTTCTCCACTCATCATCAAATAGATTGGCAAGAAAAGGAGAACAAGTAAACCATTGGCGAGTACTGAAAATCCAAACATTTTACCAAAATCATAATAGTCCTGACCAAAAGCCATGTTAAGAAGACCAGAGAATATTCCCATCCCAATCAGGGTCACCACAAATGATACAATTACAAGAATAAATGCCATAAACATACCAGCGCTTTTCACAAAAAAACTAGATCACAATACTTGCATCAGAGCGAATACGAGAATAGCTAATACAAATCAAATCAGGAGTCAGATTCAAGTTTTTCCAATTAATTGTCATCCGCCAGGATTTTGTGGTTCAGTGAATAATGAAGACATGTGTGATTCCTTAACGATAAAAGATAGTATAATGTTATGGCTTTGCTGAAAAATTACAAGAAATCGTATTCATCATGTCTTGTAATGTAGTGACATTGTCTTTATTTGATGTACTAGCAGAGATGGTAATAACTTCTGATAACCTATGTAAATAAGTTTGTACAAAATACAGTGTCTCTGAAGAATTGGTTGTTGGTGCTATACGATAGATACTAAAAGTATTTGTGATTTTCGGTATGCTGAGAGCAGAACAATTCAGTGTCGATTTTTCAAACTTGATGGATTTATATTGTCACCGTGTATAGGCCATTCATCCAATGCCAGCTTGTACATAGTCTTCAAGAGACGCATTAGGAACGAGTTTGTCGCTTGAAATAACAATATTATCATAAAAACCATCTCCTTGAAATGAAGAATAGACAGCAATAATTTTTTTGACAATTCTTGAATCAACTCGATTACTTACTTCTCCTGAACTGTAAGAATTTGGTATTGTAAATACATAAGAACTAAATGATATATCCTGTGTAGTGTTTGTCTCAGTAGTGTTTGAAGTTCAAAAACATCCAGAAAGAATAAATATCATACTGAATATAAGAAGTTTTCATCAATATCTAGATAGTGAGTAATGGAACATGTTATCTCAAGAAAATATAGACAAGTGCAAGTATTACACCAAGTATTGTTCCAATGACAAATGATCTCATTTGTATAGCAGCATGATTATTGATGTCATCAGTATTGATGATGGCTAACTTTGAGATGATATATCAAAACATCATACCACACAAGACGAGATATCCTGGAATTATATATTCTAACAATGATGTATAGTATGTTCAGAAAAGAAACTCTCATCTTAAAAAAAATACCCCTACAAATATTGTGAGCACATAATAGATGATCTTTACAATATTATAGAAGTACTGCATGTATAAGAAAGTGTTAGGAGAATAAATTATAATTATTGTGTAACACCAGTTGTATTATCAATAACTGATTTAACTACATCAGAATCATTATTATCTCCTGATGTAAGGGCCACTGTTCCTGAAGCAATAGTATCTACTTCCCCACTTACTGTTTCAATAACAGATGGATCTGCAACTGATGAATCTGCACCACTTGTTGCATTGTTTTCGTCTATAACCGTGTCGTTACTATTTGGAACTTCACATCATTTTTCTTCATATGTTGATTTATATGCTACAGCGGTTGCAAGGGCTTGAGAACAGACTTGGTTAAGATCAGATTCTGGAAGTGTTTTCCATGCGCTTACTGCTTGGTCTATTACAGCATGAGCTTCTGAGCTACTTTCCCCAGATTTGTCAGCAACACATCTCATAAGCTTCACATAATCATTACAAGAAGCTACAGTAAATTCTTCTGTTTTACTATCTTTTGATTTGCCGAAACATCAAGCAAGCACAAGAGCAGAGAGAAGAACTCCACCAATCATAAGTCATTTTTTGTTCATAATACAACTATACAATATAGGATAAAAATCATATACTCAAACCAAATAATGTGTATATCAATAGACATGTATAGACACTTACACAGGTATTGCAAGTCTTTTTACACTTTTTTCACATTTTTTTTACATTGTCATTGAAGATATAAAAATCAATCATATATATAGTCTTATTTATATGGATTTCTTATACTTGAAAAATGATATATGTTTTCTTATACTAAGATAGTAGATTACTATTTTTACTTCATTACATAGTATAGTGCATATGGCTCTTCCACAAGCAAAAAAACCTAAAGCAAGAGTACAAAAGAAAACTTCTGGATCCACAAAAGATGGATCAGTTTCGCTCCAAAAAAAACAAATTCCTCAACAAGCATTTACGACACCGGTTACTCTTTTGCAAGAAAAAAAATCATCTTGAGGACGATTATGGTTTATTATCCTTTTATGTATAGTTATTCTATGATGGCTATATAGAGATAATCTTTCTTCTATACTAACGAATACAACAATAGATACAGGAAAGCCACTTTCATGAGCTAATAATCTTTTTGTAGGTAAAGATATAGTGCTGACATGATCAATTACAAGAAATACTGTTACAAAGTATTCTTATACTCATATGTTGACTACTATAGATTATGGAGATCTTTGACTTCGTAGTTCTTCAGTAAATCTTTATGGGCTTAGTTGATCTGTTGAAGTAAAATGAAAAATAGTAGATTTTAGCAATAATATGTACATAGTAGAAGTATCTGGACTTGGAACAGGACAACATACGCAAACAGGGTCAGATACTTTATATTTTTCTACTCCTGGTTTATTGATTAAAAATTTAGAAAAAGACGGCTTTGAAATTACTCAGCACAATACAACTAATACTATTTCACTTGTCAATTCTAGTACAAATGCAAAAATTAATATTAGGTATTTTGTATGTTCAAAAGAAAAAACATATGATTGTGCTGTTTTCGAAGAATCATTTAAAAATAGTAGTGGAGCTCAATCAGTAGATAGTTATGATAATATATTCTATAAACTTAATGATGCTAATACACGGTTTGCAAATCTTGATGATAGATATGGTATTTATATTGAAACCTCAAGTGCTCAGCTCTTCCCATTTGTGGTTGAAAAATCACAATTTATTACGAATGCTTGGGCTAAGAAATATTTATCAACACCAGCAAAATCTGTTTGTGTAAATAATACGCTATCTCTCCAAGAAATTACATCATGATCTCTTGCTCAGACTGGAAATCTTATGATATGGAATATACAAGGTACAGATAATAATTTTGAAAACTTATCTTGTATAGTGACATTTGATCCTGAACAAATAGATACGCTATCAGGACAAATTGTAAAAGGAAAACAAACACCAGATCCTATTATTCCAGAGGCTAATACAGGATCCACTACTGAACAAGTTGTTGCAACTTCTTGATCTACGACAGCAAACTTACCTTCTTCTTCTACTCCTCAATTTCCTTTAAGACCAGGTAAAGAAATGCTTTTTTCTACAAGAGGAATGACGATTGCATTTCCATCACCAAATATTTCTTTTTCTTCAACTAATATTTTTGACACTGTAAGTGGTGTGAAGTGTTCAGTAAAGACAAATGTAGTCGAATATGCAAAGAAAGATCAAGTAAATAGTAATCCTTCCGTAGTATTGTACTTCTGTGCTAATAAACCAACATCACTCACAGATACCATGAGAATACTGTCTGTTGGTTGAACTACTATCTTAATTGAAGTCAAAAATCCTGCATGGACAAATTTTGCTAATGCGATTACGATTCAATAATTCATTTTTGGTTGTCATTATTATGCGTGTTATGAGTAAAAAATCACATGATCTTCTAGAACAATATCAATTACAAATAGGCGGAGATAATCCTATTTTAAGAACAGTATGCGATGAGATAACTGATTTTTCTCCTGAAATCAAACAATTAAGTAAGGATATGCAAAAACTTATGAGATTATATTATGGTACATGATTAGCAGCGCCTCAAATTTGATATCCTATTCAGCTTATTACTACTATTCAGTGGAAAAAAAGAGGTAATAAAATGGTTGAAGTAGGTGAAACAGTATTAGTAAATCCAAAAATTATTGAGCAATCAGATGATACTATCTTATCAGAAGAATCATGTCTTTCTCTTCCTGACTTTACATGATATGTCGATAGAAAAAAAATGGTAAAAGTATCATATCAAGATATCAATGGTCACAATAAAGTAAAAGAGTTTACATGATATAATGCAACGGTATTACAACATGAGATTGATCATCTTCATGGGATTTTATTTATTGATAAATTGAGTAAAAAAATACCTAAAGGGTTATAATTTTACTATTATATTATTCTCATGGGAAAGGTACGATATGCATATTGATTAGAAGCTATGGAAGATTTTCTCTCTTATGATGAAGAAGATTCAAGTAATGACGATGTAAAAATTATGGAACAGATTATCCATACAGCAAGTAAGTATTTACCAGAAGAAGATATTCGTAAAATTCAAAAGGCATATATTTATGCCGCACAGGCTCATCTTGGTCAAAAAAGATTGTCAGGAGAAGATTATATTGTACACCCATTGAGAGCAACGCAGATATTATTAACACTAAAACCTGATGCTGTGACCATACAGACCTGTATTTTACATGATGTGATAGAAGATACAGATATCACCTATGAAGATGTGAAGTCAGAATTTGGACAGGAAGTGGCAGATCTTTGTGAGGGATTAGTCAAGGTATCAAAGGTAAGATACCATGGAGAAGATAGACAAATTGAAACATTAAAAAAAACTTTTCTGGCCATGGCGAGCGACTTGAGAGTCATTTTTGTGAAAATTGCTGATCGTATTCACAATATACAGACGCTTCATTTTCATCCAAAAGAAGATAAAAAAATTAGAATAGCACAAGAAACACTAAAAATTTATGTCCCTATTTGTAAAAGATTAGGATTGTATCAATTTCAACTTTATCTGGAGAATGGTGTCTTTAAAATTCTTCATCCAGAGGAATATCAACAAGTCATTACATTTCTCAAAAAAAAATATCCTTATGCTGATCGTGACATCATTAAAAGTAAAATGAAATTGGAAAAGCTACTATCATCAAAAGGTGTACATCACTTTTCTATAACCTGAAGAGTGAAAAGTCCTTATAGAATTTATGAGAAGCTGATTAAAAAATACAATACCTTAGATTTTTCGAAAGTATTTGATATTATGGCTTTCCGTATTGTTGTTGATACAATTCCTGAATGTTATAATGTTCTTGGTATTATTCATAGTTCATATAATCCACTTATTAATAAAATTAAAGATTATATTGCTGTTCCTAAATTTAATGACTATCAAAGTCTTCATACCACAATTCTTGGTTTGTATCCATTTCCTATAGAGATCCAAATTAGAACAAAAGATATGAATACTATTGCAGAATTTGGAGTTGCTGCACATTTTTTATATAAAGATACTGATAGTTCCAATCCGGTATTGACACAAAGACAATCTGAATGGATCAGAGATCTTCAGGATAGTGTAAAAAAATATCAAACAGAAGAAAAAAAAGATGCATTTAAAGATAAATTAGCGATTGAGCTTCTTGATAATACTATTTTTGTATATACACCAAAATGAGATGTTATAGAATTGACCAAATGAAGTACTGTATTGGATTTTGCGTTTAGAGTACATACTGATGTAGGATTGAAGTTAAAAAACGCGACCGTAAATGGTAGTATCAAGCCTATTAGTCACGTGCTTAAGTCAGGAGATGTTGTTTCTATTAATACTTATAAAAATAGATATACAGCTACAAAATATTGGCTCGACTATCTTCATACACCTACTGCTAAATCGAAACTTACCAGATTTATTAAACAGCAAGAAAAAGATACCTATGTCAAAAAATGAATTGAATTTATTGAGGTAAAACTTTTGAAATATTCTCTTCCTCTTTTGAGTAATGATAAAGATAAGATTAAAAAATTCTATGGTGATCAGTTTGAACATACGATGATGCAAGTGGCTAGTAAAGCGATAGCACCTATGACAATTTTGAAAGAAGTATATAATCTTACGGGAGAACCTAATAAATCTACAAAAAATTCTGATACATCAAAAAATATCGAATGAATACATCAGAATACTGTTGTTATTGATGATTCTCAATTATTTGAATATGAGCTTTGTCCACAGTGTCTTCCTCAAGGTCGTGATAAAATAATTGCTAGGAGCGGGAAAGATGGATTTAAAATTCATAGTCTTCAATGTAAAGCATTACAAACAGTAGCATTGGATAAATTGATTAAAGCACATCGATCTGAGCAAACACCGTCGCTGTATCATTTTACTATTGAGTTATATTTGAATACCAGACATGTCAATTTGATTACCTTGTTGTCTACATTACAAGATTTGGGAATTGCTATCGAATCGGTTAATATACAACGTCCTAATGATCTTAGTTATCATATTCACATTCAGTTTAGCCATGAAAATCCTAGTAAAATTGCTTATGTAATTCATTACATTCAGAAGAATTATGGCAATAATATAACTATTAAGAAAAAAATTACATAATCTGACGCCTTGAAAGTCTTGCTTTCGATATAAATATGTATACATATTATGATATAACTTTATCTTTTTGATATAAAAATGAATACTCTTACTGAACTATCTGGTGCTGTAACTACTGGAGTACAAGACATGGTTGAGGATATTGTAACGTCTACACAATGAGGTCTTCTTGTTGAAAGCTGAGATCTTCCTAAGATTGTGTTTTGAGATTTATTTTCTTTTACAAGTACTTCTTGGGAGTTCTATGCTATTATTTTTCTATGGTTGTTAGTAATATTATGGGTAATCAAAGATAGTAATTATAGATCGCACAGTACAGGTTTTGTTATTTTTTCGCTTGTTCTAGTAACATTGGGAACTCCATTGATTTGACTTCCTGTTTATCTTGCTATCAGACCATTAGGTTATAAATATGAGAGATCATATTGGAAGTCAGTGATGACGCAGTGAGCTGAAGATGAAGAAGAATATCCAGAAGAATATAGTATAAATGAGATTGAAAATAATGATACTGACACGGATGAAGATCATCTTGCAGAACTTAAAAAAAAGGCAACAGTAGCAAAGAGAAGAGTTTCTAAAAATGCTCCATCAACGACAAAGAAACCTTCTTCACCTTCAAAAACAAAACCTTCTTCTGCACCTAAAGCTAAAAAACCATCAGCAAGAAGCGCTCAATAATTATTATTTATTAAAAAAACTTTCCTCTATGGAAGTTTTTTATTATTGATTTTCTTTGTTGTGTTAAAGGTTGTTATAAGATCTTGATTAATTTTTTCGAGAATAATGTCGTTGTTTTTGATAGAGGTTCACAGATTAACTATTCCACTAAAATCAGCCGTTCCAATAAACATAATTTCATCTGTAGATCATGGAATGACAATACCTATATATCATTTACCACTATGGAGTTTACTGTTAGTGACTTTTGCTAAATTATTTGATCATCATCAACAAAGACAATATTTTCCTGTATGTCTATTTTTTAATGCTTCTTGTAATAATTGTTCTTGCCCTTTATAGAAATAAGATATATCTTCTCATTCTTTGAGTGTGCCTTGCATTTTATCTGATATATTCTCAATATGGTCGTTGTCATAAATAAACCAGTGTAACCTTCCTTTTGAAAATTGATCTCTCAAAAGATATGTCGCTACAGCTATTTCTATCTTTTGTTTACAATCTTTATTTTTATCTACTTCTAAATAAGTTAATGGAGATTGTAATCAAGCTATATCGAGTATCTCCTGTGGTATAGTATTTCTTATAGTGAGTTGATTGTTAATAAAATTTAGAGACATATTTTTTGGTCTTTTAGTTGGGTTGTTGAGATAGTATTCTAATTTACTTAATTCTTTAATAGTTTTATCGATACCTCAACTGACCGAATCAACAAAAATATCAGTATCAATAGCTGTAGATATTTTTAGTTTAGATTGTATAGTTTTGAGTGGATCAAGAAAGATATTATGATCAGATAGTCCTCATTCATTTTCTGAATCCATATTTACTATCATGTGTTCATACGACATATTTTCAATAATATCATTTGGATCTTTTGGGTTGATAAGTCTGAAAGTAAGTCTAAATTTTATATCTGCATAAGAACCATTTCATCCAGTCTTTGAATTGTCCTTATCCATAGCATATTGGATATAATTTTTTGTTCTTTGATCAATTTCTTTATGAGGAAGATCTTTTATAGAGTATTTATAGATACTTCTTATGTTTTGTTCTCTATCTCATGTTTGTTGTATAGCATGTTTTTGAATTAATGATTGTTTAGCGTTGTCTAAATTATTTTGATTAAAGGTAATTTCTCCATCGTTAAATTTATTTGCAAATTCTATATTTCAAAATTCTACATCATATCATTGTTTGTTGAAATAATCTTTGATGTTATGAATTGTTTCATCAAAAATAGATTCTACAAATTGATCTTTTTTATCATCATCTTCAAGAATATTACGATCAATCCATGTTCTTCATCTCATATAATCTTTGACATCTTCTCCTCTGAGTTCTTTGAAGGCCATTGAAGGTAATCATTTTACTCATCATTCTGTATAGATATCTTCTGGATCAATATGTAGATTTTTACTAATATTCGTATCGATAGTTGTAAATGTATCAGAAAATGTCTTTGTGATGCTATTGATCTTTGAAACACTATATCTTTGTTCAGTATACATTAATGCATAAAGCATATTAATAACATGAGATTTAAGTTGATTTCTATTGTGACGACTTCTCATATCTTCTTGTGATTCTTGTGTATTGCCATGTTCTTTTTCTAGCAAATAATCTATGAAGTCTGCTATTTCATCAAGTGAAAGGTTTTTCCCTTCAGTAAGTTTGGAGCGTATACCTATAAAAATATTATTCGGGAAAAGACTTTCTATCCAATTTCTTCAAAGAAAATTTGTCTTTTCATTATAAGAAAGGAAATTTTGTATAATGGTTTGCGAAAAGTATTTTTTTCATTCGTCTGTGATGTCTATAGTATTGTCATTATTTTTTATCCAAAATTCATTATTGTATTTTTTTGTTTCGTTGTAAAGTTTATTAATATATTTAACTTTTTTTAATCTTTGTAGTTTTTTTTCTTGATTGTACGATTTATTATATGATTCCTGAATATTTGGATAGATGTTCTGTGATATATAGTCATGTTGTGTCTCAAAAATAATGTTCTTTTGGAGCTGATTAATTTTTTCCAATAGATCAAAATCCTTATGATGTAATTTATTATATCATTGTAAAATAGATAATATCTCTTTGCTCTGAGGTTGTGTCATTTTTGAGCTTTTTGCATCTATAATAGATACAGTACCATCAGTATGTGATATGAGATATTGATTTCAATCTGATAGGGTTACAATATGAGGAGAATAGGGATTATTGGTAAGATGAAAATTATGTGAGATAAGATTTGCATTCCATTCACGTCATAAAATATGATTTCTTCGTGCCCATTTTTTAAAGTCTTTAGAATTTTGAAATTCTTTCGTTTCCATGTTGATATACAATATATAATAAATTCATTATAAATATACTGATCTTTACTATTTTGTCAAAAAATAGTGAATGTAATATCTTTCATAGAATATTGAAATTATCTTTCTAAATCATATACTTATTTCTATAATGCTTTTATTAGTATTCTTGCTATGAATAATACTTTACTTATACATTCTATAGAAGAACTCAATGCTCTTGCTCAATCGCTGATACAAACAGGGTATCAGAAATTTTTGTTAGAATGAGAATTGTGAGTAGGGAAGACACAATTTGTAAAAGGAGTCGTACAAGCATTATGAGGTAGTGCCGATGAAGTACAAAGCCCAACGTATACGTATATGAATCCGTACATCACACCTAGATGAGACCTTGTTCATATGGATCTGTATCGTTTTGAATCACAAGAAAATGCCTTCTCCAAAGGAATCTTCGAAGCGATAGATAATCACGACTATATCTGTATTGAGTGGCCCAAACGAGAAGAATTCTATGTGGATGCGACACGAGTCAGACTACAATTTTCTTTTCAGTCTGATGGGTCGAGAACAATAACACTTTCATCTCTTTCTTAGTCTATGAATTACGAATTGTTTCAACATCCCCATAAATCAATTTATCTCATTGATATGAAAAACGAGCAATGATATTTTAGTGAATTGGTAGAACAATCGGTACGTAAACATCTTACAGAAAAGAAAAAAATACTTCTTCTGACGAATAAGACAGGGTACGCATCAGGAATTTTCTGTACATCGTGTGGTCATGTCCCGCAATGCAAACAATGTAGTATCAGTATTGGGTATCACGAAGCAGAAAATAAACTCTTGTATGGATTGTGCTCGGTATGCAAATCCATTTATGATATGCCGACTTCCTGTGAACAGTGTCATAAAAACACTCTCCAGATGTATGGGCTTACTATCCAAAAGACGAAAGAACGAGTACAAGACAACTTCCAAATCACGCCTCTGGTTATACATGCCCCTGATGGTGCTTCTTTTCCAAAAGCAAAAAAGACACGAGAATTAGTTCAACAATCTTCTATTGTTGTTGCTACCTATGCACTCATGCCAGTAGAAGAAGTAGCGCTCTTTGATGTCGTGATTATCCTGGCTGCCGACCAAAGTCTCTCCTTACCAGACTATACGGTCAGAAAGAATACATTTTATAATCTCTATCGTACCTTTACAGGATTCGCTAATAAGTTTTTTTTAGTACAAAGTTATGATACAGAGCATAGCAGTATTCATTTGGCTTGTAAGCTAGATGAAGAAAGATTTCTTGCTGATGATACGCTCTTTAGAACTGCTCATCAGTATCCTCCTTATGGAGAACTGTGTATCATTAAGTATAATCATGAAAACGAAACATCACTTCATACTGCTATCCAAAATCTTCATAAAGAACTCCAATATCTCCAACAGAGTTATCAGTATGAGCATATTGAAATATATACGAGCTCTCCACTGATTTACAAAAAATTTGGAAAATTCTATTATCATATTATTTTGAAAGGTGCAAATATTAGACCTTTTATTGATATCGCTTTCTCGAAACTGAAGATGGCAAAGAGAGGATATAAGATAGACTGGATGGCAGATAGTTTGATTTAAGTAGTTATGATTTATAATTATTATGGTCTAATAGTTACACATCAGTTTGATATAGAACAGACAGGAACCCATGATATGGTATAATTTCAATTCCACATTCCTCAAAGAGTAGTGTTATGTCCTATTGATACACCAGTTAATCACATATTTCTATCAAGAGGGTCTCCATTAATATTAGTTACAGTATTGGGGAAATAGACATAAGTTAATTTGCTGTTTTCAAAAGCTGCATCTCATATTGTTTGAACAGACGCTGGAATTGTTATTGAAGTTATGTTTGTATTTATAAATGCATATGCTCCAATAGTCGTGACTGAATTGGGAATAATAACAGAATTAATACCTTCAAAAGGTCTATATCAAATTGTTGTAACATTCACCCCATTAATAGATCATGGAATTACAACATCTTTAGGGCAAGAGCTACTGTATGAAGTAATAGTTCCATTCGAAAATCCAAAACAACTTGCATCAGTAGAAGGTATATTAATATCTGTTGTAAGTCCTTGACCTACTTTTTGGAAGCTACCATCATTGTTTCTGTCGATAGTGTTACCACATGCACTTGCATTACCTTTTTTGGATTCTTTAATAGATGTGATAGCATACAGAGAGCCAGAAGGATCGGTATAGTAAGCATAAGAACTACCAGCAGTGATACATTCACCTGCACTGGATGATGAGATTCCAGTTCCTTTAGGATCTTTGGGTAAAGAAGTCATATAGGATGATAGAGAAGAAGATATTGAATCTAAGGAACTTCAGGCAGTCTGTGCGAAGGTTGTAGGTAGGAGTAATGTACTCAGCGAAACAGCAGGTTTAACAAATGCATAGATAGCAATAGGATACGTATTGTTATCAATTTTGTATGATTCAAGTGCTGTAGAAACGTTACGCATATCAGCAGTACGAGCCGTATCACGAGCACGAGCTTGCATACTTGTAATTCTAGGAATGAGAGCAGCTGCGAGTATTCCGATAATGACGATGACGATAAGCATCTCTACAAGGGTGAACGCATATTTTTTATTTTTCATGAATATGGTATATATTTTATAAATATAATAGATAGTATAGAGGATATATATCATATAAATCAAGTCCTTTTACTATTTATAGCCTTATATTTATAAAAAATATGATATAAAAAACTCAACCACAAGGATTGAGTGTTGTTCAATTGTGGTAGATTATTTGAGTTCGAATACGACATTCACTTGAACAGCAAGTTCTTGTTCTCCAGGATTGATAGATGTTCATCCAACAGCAGAGTCGTTCATAGCCATTTCTCTAGCATAATATATTGGTGGATTGTAACCTCCGATTACTGTTTCGTTGATGGAGACAGGTTTCCCAAGTTTCATTCCAGCAAGTTTTGCTAATTCTTCAGCCTTCTTTTTTGCGTTTTCGAAAGCAAGGGATCTAGCAGCTTCTAGTGTAGCAGAATCATCATCGTTATCATAACTTCCACCATTTACAAGTAATCCATCGATTGCAGTCAGATCATCAATTATTTTCCCTGCATTTTCGATAGTTCTTACTTTGATAGTAAGGCTATGTGATCCTCTATATCCTTCTACTTTTGAATTATTGTTGTTGTATACTCGATTTTCTGAGATATCTACATTTTGAGATTGGATATCTTTTTTATCGACGTTATTCTTAGTCAATACTTCTTGTGCAGCATTGATTTTGAGAGCAAGTGCTTCGTTGACTGCTTTCGTAGTCGATCCTGTTTCGTTCGCACTGACACTAAACGTATAGATATCAGGAACAAGTGATGACTTTCCTTCACCTTGTACTGATACGGTCTTGTCAGAGGCGTTATTTGGATTGATACGAGCGATATTCGCTCCAAGGATCACACATCCGATAATAGTAGCTACTCAGATGATAAGTGGTGTTTGTCGATTTTGCATGGTGTGGTAAGAATACAAAGTAAAATCCTGACACTTATGTGTGTCAATCTAGTTGTATAACGAGAGCATAGTTGTTTTGTGAAAAAAAGCAAATAAAAAAAAAGAGATAACCGCATAACGATTATTCTCTCTTCATTTTATTTTTTTCTTCCATCATCTTTTGAACTTCTTTTCTATGTATTATAGTACCATCTGAAGCACCAATAGGACTAATAACATAATATTCAGGTTCCCATATTTCTGTTTCCGATACTTTTTTAGCTAATCAGCCAGTAAAGATAATTTCGTCTTCTGACATAGTACTCCATTTTTTGTATATAGTATTGTTTATAATACCTTCAGATCTCAAAAAAGCTATTTCTTTCTTAATTTGTGGATCAGATACTATAAAATTATCAATAGGGATAATTTTATCAGAAAGAATAACCTCATCTTGTTGACACCCTGTTAATAAGAACCCAAAGGATAACATAATAAGTAGTGTGAAAAATGTTTTTTTCATGATTGTATATTACCACTTAAAAAATTTATTTTTGATACTCTTACCTAGGATTTTACCTACTCCGATACCTTTGTCTCTGTAGGTAAGGATGATATAGTTATTGAAGTATTTTAGTGATGTGGTATCAGGAATTGTAGTAAGTTGTTCATCAGAAAGTTCGATCTCTTGACCTAGACAGTATGATTGAAGTTGCGTAGTAGTGAGTTCGACAGTGAAGTGCTTTGCTTGCTCTCCTAAAGTAAGGGAAAATTCATGCTCGAGCGATCGTGTCGCTCCTGTCGATTTGATGATAGGAATACCGCATTCGTAGAGCCAAACGCCCATAGTGAGTACTTCACGGACACTGGCGTCAGCAAGATAGATTTTGTGTTTACCTTGGATAAGAGCATATTTGCTTATATCAACATCTATCCCATAGTGTTCCTGTATTCTTTTGACCATCTCTTGTTCAAGTTTCTTATTGTAAGAGAAGGGAGGCTGTGTAGATGTTTTGTGATCTTTCTTAGCTTGTTGAAGAGCATGTATTTTTTTATTAGTGATATGTTCTTGCGCCGCTTTGAGAGTAGATTTGGTTTTTCTCATGACACAGACGAAAAATCATCCGGTATGGTGAATATGAGGTCGACAACGCAGCATCTTGTCTTCATGACCTGTAACAAGATCAGGATCATAGACGATACCAGGAGATTTGTTTTCGACATTGATGGGTAATATCTCGAGTGCATCACCATATTTATCAAGGAGTTTTTTGATCTGGAGCTCGTTTTCAAAAGGGTTGAGCGTACAAGTAGAATAGACGATAATACCTCCTGGCTTACAGGCCTTTACTGCGCTGGTTACGATATGTTCTTGGAGTCAGACTATCTTATTGATAGATTCTTCTTTTCGCCATTTGTAAGCAGCATCTGATTTGAATCCTGTTCATTCTCCACTACAAGGAGCATCTACCAACATTGCATCAAAAAACTCTGGATACAAGTTTCCTATCTGACTTCCATCAAGTTTGGTGGCGAGAGTATTATAGAGACCACATCTTTGAATATTTGTAGCTCGTGTGCCAAGTCTCTTCGTCTCTACATCGTTTCCTCGTACGAATCCTGGGATATTATTTGTTAAAAGAAAATCAGCAAGCTGTGCAGTTTTCCCTCCTGGTGCAGCACAGACATCTAAAAGAGTTAATGGTTGGGAGTTGAGAGTATAAAGGTCTTTCAGATATCCTTTCAAGATATTTGCTGGTAAGGCAGCAGCGACTTCTTGGATGTAAAATTTACCCGTTAGATGCTGTCGTGTCTTACCAAGGGCGAGAGTGGTGTCCACTCTGTCAACATACAGCGTGTCAGGAAATTCTTTTCCAAAGGGAGATGGTGTAAGAATAAATTCTGGATTGTTGTGTTCAAAATCTATGTCATGATGTCTGTTTATACTGAATGATTTTTTTAGTGGTTCTTGTAGAGATGCAAAAAAAACTTCTTGTTCTGACTGAGTTGGAAGTAAGGTTGCTATCATATCACGAAATGCTTGGCTTATCATGTTTCTTTTCGTACTAAAATTATACTTAATATTATTGAATACCTTTTTTAAAGCAATAATAACTCTATTCTTGTTTTATATAACAAATTAAAAAGGATATCTAATAATGATTAAATATCCTTAAGAATTGTGATTTATTACTTAATCTTTTTAAAAGCAATAGAGGATAGAAACAAAAATAATAATGATCCTATAAATATTACTGTCTGATTCGGATAAATGGATATCCTTGGTGGTAATATAACATGATCTCCATTTTTTGAATGTCCCATGAGACTTTCTCTTAGTTTCATCAATACGTTAGTTCTTTCTTGTAAAGAAGAAGTCTTAGGAATTGATTTTAACTCTTCATATGCTGACTTAATATTGGTATACCAATAATTGATATCATTGTCGGGTGTTGCATAGAAGATATGAGTAGAACCAGAAGTAATTTTTTCTTTCTCTAAATACTTTAGGGCTACTGATAGCTCTTTTTCTGCTAATTCTATTGTATTAGCATTTGCAGCTCTTTCTAAGTGACCACTACAATTTTGTGTGAATGATATGGAGCTATATATCCAAAATCCAACACAAGCAACACCACATAAAAAGGTAATAATCATCATAAAGAACAATCCTGAGTTTTTTGTTTTTGTATTCATAATTTTTAACGAGGGGATTTAATCTCGTAACATATACAATAAGTATTTTATATTTAAAAGTCAAGCAATAATAGGAAAATTGCAAGTCAAAATACATAAGAAGGTATATACTCAATCTCAAAGGATAGCATTATCGATTCTAATGGAATCAATGAAAATAAAACTTTGAATTTATATTTTATGCTAAAGTGTGGTAGTAATTCTACTTTGACAGATCGCAGCAGGATCGAACTACTACTTCCGGCTTCGGAGACCAGCGTCCTACCATTGGACCAGCGATCTAAAGACAGTAATAGTATAGATATTTAGTTTTATAATGCACGAGAAAATTATATCACACTTCATGAACCTACTGGCGCGAGAGGCGTCTTGTTGATGATTGGTGTTTTTTTATCATTACTTGTAGTATTTTTCTTGGCGTTTGTGTTTTTTGCAGCAGTTTTTTTGAGTCTTTCTAGAAATGATACTATTTTATATTTAAATTCAGGTGTTTTGGAGCGTTTACAGAGAAATCCAATTCCCATAATTGTTCTTCATTCTTTATCAATGTCATAGCTGAGCTTATACTTATATCATTTATATGATTTGTAATGATGTGCTATTTTGGGAGTGTTAACAGGAAAGAGTTCATCTAAAAAGCTTTTTAATGTTGGTACAAATTCATCAAATGAAAGATGATATGATTCATAATTATAGTGTATTTCAATAATCGTTTTCTGAATAGCTGATAAATCTAAATCTATAAGAGAAATTCTATATTGCCAGACTTGATGATTAGGTATGCTGATAAGTTCACCAGTATGCTCACCGCTTTCATTTCTTCATAGAAGTTTGAGATAGAGAGGAGTAATAGAAATAATTTCTCCTGCATAATCTCCTACTTTTACTGACTGTCATGGAGTATAAAAAGAAACAAGATACAGGTATACTCCTAATGACAAAAATACACTACCGAAACTAATAACAAATGCTCATAGTGCAATAGCTAATCATGCGAATACATTGGGATTATGATAGAGAACAAATCATAATATTACTACTACTCGCATAATTCAACGTATAGTATAGATGTATTGTTTTTTTTTGTAATATTGAACATATCGTTTGTTATCTTCGTTTTTGCTTTCTTCTTGATTCATCAAAAACTCTTTTTTTGCTTGATTTCATTTGTGCAATAATATGACATCAATAATCAGAATGATGACAATAATCGTTACTGCCTCTTCTGAATTGAGACCTAGTCTTGTTAATATGATAATAATTTTTTCTCGAATGTTATTCACTATTTCTAACATATAATATTTTTTTTATGATTATAAAATATATACTATAATCTATATATTTTTGTTGTGTTGTATTCAATACTAATACGGGAAAAAGACCTTACATCTTGCAATAGTGGGATAAAATCAGTATATACGAATGTTTATTATTATTTTAGTAGATATGGCAACTCATTTTGATTTAGCAGATATTCTCTTTCCTGAAGTTACTGAAACTATCGATGATCTCAATCACCGTTATCCGGAGAGAACAACAACTGTTGTCACAAGAATTGCACCAAGTCCGACCGGTTTTTTTCATATTGGAAATCTTTTTACTGCGATCGTGAACGAAAGATTTGCTCATCAACAGGATGGTGTGTTTTTTTGGAGAGTAGAAGATACTGATCAAGCTCGTAAAGTAGAAGGTGCAGTAGAAGCAGTATTGGAGAATATGAAACATCTCTGACTTGCTATTGATGAAGGGCCTATTGGTCCAGATTTTTCAGATATTGGAAATTATGGTCCCTATACTCAATCCGAAAGATTACCAATTTATAAAGTATTTGCCAAATATCTTGTTCAACAGTGATTAGCTTATCCTTGTTGGATGACGAGCGAAGAGATGGATGCTATTCGTGAAGAACAGATGAAAACAAAAAAAGTACCAGGAATTTATGGAAACTACTCACTATGGAGAAACAAAACTATCGAAGAATATATAGCTCAATATAAGCAAGACAAGAACTGTACACTAAGATTCCGTTCTCATGGAGACTTGAAAGCAAGAGTAGTATTTGAAGATATCAATAGAGGGAAAGTGAGTATGGCTGATAATTATAATGATGGAGTTCTTTTAAAAGGATGACTCTCATTACCTACGTATCACCTTGCTCATGTCGTTGATGATTTTCTCATGAGAACAACCCATGTTACCAGGGGTGAAGAATGGTTAACATCAGTTCCGTTTCATCTTCAATTATTCAATGCTTTCTGAATTACACCTCCACAGTATTGTCATCTTCCTCTTATTTTAAAACTAGAAAATGGTAAAAAGAGAAAGATATCAAAAAGATCCGATCCAGAATTTAATATTCAATATCTTTATGAAGCTGGCTATAGTCCAGAATGATTAATTATGTTTAATCTTACCTTGATCGATTCGTGATATGAAGAGTGGCAAAAGGCACATCCTGACAGTCATTATACAGCATATACTATAGATCTCCATCGCATGAATTCGTCTGGTGCTTTATGGGATACAGATAAACTCAACCATATCAATAATATCTATATGTCTAAAATTTCTAATGATCAACTTTATGATGAAGTGCTGAATTGGGCAATACATTATAATCCTGATTATGCAAGACTCCTTGAATCAAATCCTGACTACGCTAAGGCTGCATTGAGTATTGAACGCCATACTCCTTTAGATCCGAAGAGATTTAATACGTATGCAGATACACAAGCACAGGTAATATTCTTTTTCGATGAAGAATATAAGAAGTTGTTATCTGACCGTCCATCGTGGCCTGAGATGTTTACTTCAGAAGTAGTATCGTTATTCGTGTCAGAATACAAAGATCTTTTAGATCTTACGATGACAAAAGAAGATCGATTTGTGCAACTCAAAGAAATTGGTAAAAGATTATGATTTGCTTGATCCAATGCTGAATTTAAAGAATGATGATATATCGGTAAGATTGGAGATTTGGCTATGTGGTTACGTATCCAATTGGCTGCAAGCAAACAAACTCCTGATTTGTATAGTATGATGCAAGTGATGGGGAAACAAAGAGTATTTGAAAGATTGATGTCGTAATGTTTACATTATAAAAAACCGCTTAAGCGGTTTTTTTTAGTTGAAGAAGAGTGATGGAATATTTCTTTCTATTATCATGAGTGGATAACGGTGACCTATTGCACAGTTTGTTCCTACGACGATTTCTACTGTTTCTGCATCAAATTCTCATTTTGGCGTACCTCAACCGCCAGATGATCCATCAGTATCTTTACATTGCCAAGAGAAAAGTGATCAGAGACTAGCATCCCATTTGTCATTATTATACCATTTATTTCACTGTTCTATAAGTTTTTTATAGTTTGGATTTCTGTTTTCTAATAGTGATGCAAGATGTGATTCTCTCTTTTCACTTACAGCGGTCATTGTATTGAGTGAGGCAACTCTACCATGAATATATGTTTTGAATGGTATGGTAGTAATGTCTTCGAGATTTGCATTAGGCGATCATAAAATAACACCATTTACAATAAAGTTACCAGCAATATATGCTCATTGTGTTACTGACTGACTTGAATTGGTGGTTTGAAATCCATTTTGATCAATAAGTTTGATTCAGTCACGAGTAATGTTGCTATCAAATATAAGATGTCCATTAGGTATATAGAGAGAAAGATATCTTCTTTGGTAGTCTTGATTGTAGATTGATTTGTCCAAAAATACATTACCTCATTTTATGACAATATCTTTATTGGATAATAATTCAAAATTGCTGTTATCAATAACAAAGGTATTGTTTTCTCAGTTGATACATACTACTTTTTTATTTCCTATATTTTGTGTGGTAAGATTATCTGGATCAAAGTCTTCGCTACAGTATCTTGTCATGTTTTGATTTGCAGTATTAATTACTTTTGATGCTATTGCTTCATCATTACTTGTCAAAAGTGTTTTTGTTCCTGCAAGGTTTACGGTTAGAATCTCTCTTTCGTCAGTAGAAACAGATTGTCCTATGCCTGCTTGTCCTTGAATATAGATATTGGTGAATGTACCAATAAGATTTCCAACGCCTCATAGATTTCCTAAAGAACTAATTGTTCCTATCCCAAACATAGTATCAAAGAATCTTCAGTTGATACCATTAGTGACTTGCCAAGATATTGCTCAAGGAGTGTATGTTCAATTTGCTGTATTATTGATGTTGTCCGTTTGTACTCAGAAGTAAAGACTACCCATATTCCCTCCATTATAGGTATAGGATATTGATCAGACAAGATCATAAAGACGTACCCCACTACCACAAGAAGTATATATTCATCAGTTGACATTAACACCGTTGATGGCAGTGTTTGATGAAGAACTTAGTGGTAAAAGTCCAGTTCCTCTGGCTATATTAAAATAATATCAATGAATTTGTCTTCTACAAGTTACTAATGTTCAATCTGCAAACTGTACTTGTTGAGTAACAGCAGTTTGGCTTGATATAATAAGTGTTCCTACAAAGGCATTCCCTCCTCCTCAAAAAGATATGGGGAAAGATCATGGCTGAAGTGAAAGTGGTAGACTAAAATAAAGGTCAATTGCTGATCAAAAAGAGGAAAATGCTATAACAATTCATATCAGAGTTGCTATACATTTTGTATACCAAGATGAAGTGTGTGTGGTTTTCATAGAATATATGAGATAAGGTAAATAAACTATTTTCATAGATAAGTGTATATATTTTATTTTGTTTGTCAAAAAATCTCTTACCAGATGGAAGAGATAGTTGTTTTTTTATAAAATATATATATAAATGTGACTTAACTTTCTTGTAGTGGGCTATTTAACATATCAAAAAATGATTTGGCAATGAGATAATCTTGTACAATATCTGAAAAAAACGAATCTGAAAGTACTTCTGCATCAGTGTAGGAACGGTAGATAAGAAATTGTTTTTTCTTGACTAGTTCTGGATAAGGAGTTTCGCTGTCTCGTCATCTCGGGAGATTAGTGAGAGAATTCCCTGAGACACGTCAGAAACGTTGTTTGAATTCTTTACTCTCGATAATCTTGTAGTACTGACTTCCATGTTCTGTCAGGTAAGTTCTTATTTTGTTTAATTCTGTATTGTCCGCTCGGTAAATTCCTCATGCAAACATGGAATTTCCTGGCTGAAGATGAATGTAAGGAGCGGCTTTGGTTGTCTTTTTTCATTCGGGATGGATGAGAGCTCAGAAGTTATTTTTGTAGATAGGGTCTCAAGTTTTTAATCTACGAGCATCACGATAGATACGAAACAGACACTTCTTGACATCAAGTTCAGCGAACGATGGATCAGAGTTGGTAAACTCTTTGGCTAGTGCTTTGATAAAACCTTGTCGATCATGCATAATATCATCATAGAGAGGTCTAATACTAGCAAAATACTTTCTTGAGTTGTGTTCTTGGATAGTATTGAGGAATTCGAAGAGAGCTGGATGGATAGTTATATTAGGCATTTAATCTTTAGAAGATTTAAATAATTTAATTGTTTAAACATTATAAATTATAGATTAGTATTTGCAATATTTACTTACCAAAAAACTCACATTGCTGTAAGTCTAATGGTTTTGGAAGTATAGGTACTATTAATTATTACTTATCAGCATCGATCACTTCACCATCGACAGAAGATTCATCTTCTACCATATCAGCAGGCGAAGCGTCAGAAGCATTGTTTGCTGCTTGGTATTTACCAGCCATGTCTTGCATCTCTTTTTCGATTTTATCAATCATTGCTTCTACTTCTTCTTTCGTAGCATCAGCATTGTCTTTGATTCTTTTACCTTCACTGATAAGAGTTTTTATATTTTCTTGATCAGATTCAGGAATTTTATCTTTATTTTCTTCAAGCATACGTTCGAGTTGGTAAATGGTAGATTCAAGTCTATTGTTGGCTTCTACCATTTCTCTCTTTTTCTTATCTTCTTCTGCAAATCTTTCAGCATCAGCTTTTGCGCTAGCAATTTCTTCATCAGAGATTCCAGTAGCTCATTGGATAGTTACTTTCTGTTCTTGTCCAGTAGAGAGCTCTTTTGCTGATACATTGAGGATACCATTTGCATCGATGTCGAACGTTACTTCGATTTGGGCTTCACCTCTTCTCTTAGCTGGAAGATCGATATTAAACATTCCAAGAGATTTATTATCTTTTGCAAATTGTCTTTCACCTTGTGTTACATGAACGGTTGCTGAGGGTTGGTTATCAACAGCATTGGTAAAGATATTAGATTTTTTTGCTGGAATAGTAGTATTACGAGGAATCATCACGTGAGCAAGACCTCCTTCTACTTCTGTAGCAAGAGAAAGAGGAGTCACATCAAGAAGAAGAATGTCTTGTACATCTCCTTGGATAATACCTCCTTGAATAGCAGCTCCTAGTGCAACTGCTTCATCAGGATTAACAGTAGATTTTGGTTCTTTATTGAAGATATCTTTCACGATAGTGATGACTTGTGGCATACGAGTAGAACCTCCTACAAGCACAACATCATTTACGTCAGACTTCGACAATCCTGAATCGCTGAGGGCAGCCTCTACAGGTTTTTTTGTTTTTTCAAACAGATCCTTACAGAGTTCTTCGAATTTTGCTTTCGTAAGTGTCACATCAAGATTACGAGGTTTTCCGTCGACCGACATCGTGATAAATGGGATCGTGATATCAACTCTCTCCGTGACAGAAAGTTGTTTTTTTGCGCTTTCTGCCTCATCTTTGATACGTTGCATTGCCATAGCATTGTCGCTCAAATCGATACCTTCTTTAGCTTTAAACTCAGCAAGGATAAAGTCGATAATTCTTTCGTCCCAAACAGCACCTCCGAGGTGAGTATCTCCAGAAGTTGAGAGTACTTGATAGGTACCTTCACTTCCTATTTCCATCATCGTTACGTCGAATGTTCCACCTCCAAGATCAAAGACACAGATCTTTTCATCTTTATTTTTTCCTTCTCCGTAATTAAGTGCAGCAGCAGTAGGTTCATTGATTATTCTTTCAACCTTGAGTCCTGCGATTTCTCCTGCAGCTTTCGTAGCATTTCTTTGGCTATCGTTGAAGTAAGCAGGAACAGTAATTACAGCAGAGTTGATTGTTGTACCAAGGAATTTTTCTGCATCTTCTTTGAGTTTTTTAAGGACAAATGATGAGATCTGTTCTGGTTTGTATTCTTTGTCGTCAATGACGATAAGAACTCCTCCATCTTTCCCTTTTTTAGTTTTGTAGGGCATTCTTTCTGCTTCTGTTTTTACTTCATCGTACTTCATTCCGATAAATCTTTTCACTTCATAAACGACATTTTGTGGTTCGAGAACTGCTTTTCTTTTTGCTAATTCTCCCACAAGAAGTTCATCTCCTTTAATATAAACAATAGAAGGAGTAGTTCTGAGTCCTTCTGCGTTTGCAATAATCTCTGACTTACCATTGACGAGGTGAGCGACAGCAGAGTTTGTCGTACCAAGATCGATTCCAATAATTTTTGACATGATGTGTTCTATGTAATAGGGTATAAAATATATAATGAATATCAGCTTTTTCTGTGTTATGTAGCACATAGCACGTATAAGTGACAGGTGCTATATTAATCATTTTTTTTTATTTTGCAAGAGATTTTTAAAAATGTAAAAGCAAAAATATAAAAATAACTTGTTTTATCTCATTTAGAGCTGTATAGTAGTTATATCTAAAACAAAATATATGGTAATATAAAAAAGAATTATTGGTTTATACTAACCAAAAAATCTAACAACAATGTAATAACAAAAAACAACAAAAAACAACAAAAAACAATGAAAACAATGAAATTATTGATAATGAATATACTATTCATTACAATGACTATGTTGTCATGTCGTCATAATGATGATGTGACTCAGAATGATATTTATGTTACTGAATCTTTTTCAGTAGCATCTAAGGTATCTGTATCTGGTGCTACTTCAACTTATGAAGTAAAGCCAGAAATAACACAGCATGTTCTTCATTTTAATGATGTACAGGCTGGCGCTACTGCTTATATGATAGCATCTTCAGCTCTTGCTAAGTATTATCATAATAATGATAGCTATCCATATGGACCAAATAGTAATAAGTTGGCTGAGATTACTTATCATGTTGGAGCGAATCCAACTATCAATAATCTCTATAATTATGCTGTTAATTATGACAATTCGTTCTTGTTGGCGAATAAATTAATTACTCTATCGAAGATAGAAATGATTAATTTTGTAAAAAATTCGCTGACAATGGATAGACCTGTAATAGTCAATAATACGGTCCTTGTATCAACTGTCAATTCTGAGAGCTTATATAGTAATCTCAGTTCCACCAATGGAGATTTATCTCCAAGTGGTAATATGAATATGGGAATAAAACCCAATTATATTAGTACATTAAATGAAAATAATAATACTATAAAAACGAATTTTATAGTTATTATTAAATTTGTTCAAACGACAGCGGACGGTAATGGAGTGGTTCATTATATTGACCCACTTGCTAGTGCCCATACTCCTAGTGATGTTAAGTACGTGTCTATGTTTAGACTACTAGACTCCATGAAATGGAGTCAAACTGATAATGATTATTCAGCCCTTGCTTTAGCAAGTCGTTAAGTAGAATTAATTATAAGATACCTCATGATTTCATGAGGTATTTTTTTATTGTCTATACTTGTTTTTGGTGATGTATTATGTATAGTAGAGCATATATTTATCTTCAATCATATTCTGTGAAACTTCTCTCTATTCAGTATACCAACATCGGTCCGTTTCAAGATCAGACTATCACTATCAAACCAAAAAATGGATCGTATATTATCAAAGCACCCATCGGGTCAGGAAAATCTGTCTTGTTTTTTGATGGGCCAATTTTTGCTCTCTATAGAAAAAGTAGTAGACCATTATTGAATATGAAGTCTCAAAAAGGAGAAGTGGTTATAGAATTTGAACATGAAGGAATGCGTTATTGTATTCAGAGAATCCTTACAAAAACAAAAACGTGAGAATCTATTAAATCTAAATTGCGACAAAAATTATCTTCCTGACAGCAGATGAATGATTCTGATCCGATTGTGCATATTGGTTCAGTACAAGCGTTTGAATTGCCTCATGGTTATGAGATGGTAGAGTTCAAAAATGAGACTGATCTTCAAAAGCTTTTAGATGATCTTCTTCCTCGTAAGGAAGTTCTTCTAGGAACCTATTTTCTTATGCAAGATAGTACCAATATTTTTGAGCTTCCTCCACAAGAAAGATTGAATATTTTTAAGAGTGTATTCGATTTGCTTGGTATTGATGAGACTAAGGAAAAAATTGGAGAAGAGAAGAGAGAAATATCTGCGATGATAAAGGCTCGTAGTGATGCTTCATGATATGATACCAAATTACAGAACTCATTGAAACAGATACTCTCTTTACGAGGAAGTGTCCAAGAGATGTTGCGTTTGTACGAATGAGAACATCTTGCTGATGAACGAAGAGTATTTATAAACGAGCAACAACTTTTGATTGATAAAATCATGATTGAACATTTTGCTTTGCCAAAATTATTTGATACTCAAGTGATATATGATGCTATTGCATCGTTACAAGAACGTTATCATAGATTACAAACTACTCAAGATATTACTTATAAAAGTCTTCGTGAACAGCAACTTTTTATTCAAGAATTGCAAAAAAAATCTGAATGAGTAACTCAAAAAATCCATCATATAGAACAATTGCTTTCTGTTCAACAAACTTTGAATTATGAGGATATACAAAGTGCATTACTTCTTTTACAAGAGCAACAGTCACAATTATGGAATGAACATCAATCTCAACAGATCTATAGTATCTTATGATCTTTAACTCTACAACATTCTCAGGATATTTTTGGAGGAATATTGTGATCTGATTTTCCAACAGTCTACCGTGTTGTACAACACTATATTAATCTGTGAAAAGAATATAAATATCGTCTCCAATCATTTGTTGATAAAAGACAATTGATTGAACAACAACTCACCCAACTCTGACAACAGATTCTCCAATCTCAGCAATCACTGGCAAATTTTCAGAAAGTAGCGTCAGAACAATCTTTGTTTTTTTGTGATAAAATCGAAGGGAACTGTCCTTATGTTGATCTTATTAACACCAGTATTGCTAAAAAGAATCAAGAACAACTCACTACTTTGACTGCACATCATCAGGTATTGTTGAAACAACAATGAGATTTGCAAGTGCAATGAGAGGAAATTCAGAATAATGCTGAATATCAGCAACTTGAACACGACCTTAATCTCTTGATACAAGTCATTAAACAACTTGACCGAAAATGAATTGAAGCTACGATGCAAACATGGAATGATTTTGAATTGAAGATTAAATCATCACAACAACAGTTGAATCGCGTACAAGAACAACATCAAGCATTATTACAACAAAAAGAACAGTTAGTATCATTACAAACTGAACAATTGAGCATACAAGAACAATATCATAATGCTTGTATGAGAGAGAAAGAACTGAAACAAGAATGAGAACAAAGTAAAACATTATTGTCTTCTCTTCCTTCACTTTGACAACTTCACAACGATACGATGACTTTACAACAGTTTGTAAAGTATGTCGAACAATGAGCACAAGTTATTTCCGATTATAAAGAAAATATTCTAGTGATAAAGCAATTGAAACAAAAAGAAAAAATGCTGTCTGACCTGTATACCGTTTTTTCTAAAGAATTGCTTCTGCTTGTTATTCAAAGTAATCTTCCAAAAATTCAAGATCTCATGAATGCTTATCTTTCACAAACGGTGGATTATCAGTTGAATATGGATATTGATAAGAAATCAGCAGCAACTGATACTTTAGAGCTTTTTGTAAAAATCATTGATCAACATGGTGATAGACAGGTTGAATCACTGTCTGGTGGACAGAAAGTAATCTTAAAACTTGTATGGATGATTGCCATCTCGTTTGTGACGAATGCTCCCATGCTGTTTCTTGATGAAACGATCAATAATCTCGATGGAGATACAGTTGCGAAAGTGGCTGATATGATTACGAATTTTATTAAAACAAAGTGACCGAATTTTCAGTTTTATGTCATCACTCATAGTCAACAAATCCAAGAAATGGGAATTTGGGATGGAATAGTAGAGCTTTAATCATTGATGCGTTAGTATATACTAGTACTAGATATTATTGTTTGACCCAAATACTACCTTGTACAATCCATGTTCCACGTGCGTTAGTTGCAGATGTGTAGGGAATATTTGCACCAATAGTATTATTAGTAAAAGCATTGCTACCGATAGCAGTAACAGAGTTAGGGATAGTAACTTGAGAGATTCTGTTGTATTGAAAAGCTTGATTACCGATAGATTGGAGAGAATCAGGGAGAGTAAGAGAGGAAAGATTATTACCATAGAAGGCAAGAGTACCGATAGAGGTAACAGTCGAAGGGATTACAACAGAAGAGATATAATTAGTTTGGAAAGCACTGTTAGGGATGGAAGTTCTGCCCTCAAGGAAGGTAACGGCAAGGTTGTTGTTATTAGAGAAAGCATTACTACCGATAGCAGTAACAGAGTTAGGGATAGTAACTTGAGAGATCTGATTGTATTGAAAAGCTTGATTACCGATAGATTGGAGAGAATCAGGGAGAGTAAGAGAAGTAAGTCTATTGCCATAGAAAGCAAGATTTCCGATAGAGGTGATGCTCGATGGAATTTCTACAGAAGTAATATTTTGTGACTGAAATACGCTGTTTCCTATAGCAGTAATCCTTTCTCCTCGAATAGTATAAGGAATGATTACATTTTTAGGACATGAGGCTTTATATGAGATAATTGTTCCGTTGAGTAGTCCAAAACAATCTATTTGTGTTGCTCATTGATTTCGTTCTTTTTCTTCTTGAGTGAGTTGTAGTTCTTTGAGTCCTTGTCAGTATTTTTTGTATGCACCATCTTTATAGTGATCTATAGTATCACCACAGGCAGAAGCATTTCATTTTTTAGATTCGGCAATTGATGTAACAGAAAATAAGCTACCAGCAGGGTTAGTATAGTATGCATATGAACTTCATCACTGTATACATCATCAATTAGTCATTGCTTTTATTCCCTTATTGTTTGGATCTTTAGGGAGATAATTGAAATATTCTTGTATTTTTGGATCTAATCCATCAATAGAACTTCACAAACTTTGTGCATATGCCTGTGGTATAATAAGTCCATATAATGAACGATTTGTGTATTCAAATGCTGTATATTGCGGTGTTGGGAATTTGTCATACTCTAACTTGTAAGCATTTATACCCATAGTAATAAGTCTAAGATCACTATCACGAGCTACATCACGTGCACGCGCTTGCATACCTATCACTCTTGGTAAGATAGCGGTAGCAAGCAATCCAATAATAGCTACTACCACAAGCATTTCTACTAATGTAAATGCTGGCTTTTTTGTAATAGAAGATAGTTTCATGGTGTTGTAGAGATAATGTTAAATAATATAAATAGATTATTATAATTTATTTCTCACTGTGCTTGGTAGAGTTGTATTGATAGTATATTTATATGTTTCACCTTGTCATTTTCTTGATATTGTTTGATCTAAAGGATAAGATCGATCAGAATCTTCACTTGTTAGTCCTTGTTCTTTGAGATATCGTATGACATCATTACGTAGTAAGGTGTTGAGATTGTATCCATAGGCTGATTTAGCTAGAGGACTTGCATCAGTATTTCCAGCTCGAGCAATAACCATGATATCAGGATTGTAAGTAACTAACCATCAATCTCTCGCTACATTCTTACCTTTGACTTTTGTATTTGTAGTTCATGTTTTAGATGCACATGAAGGACATCAAGGTACGTTTACCGTGTCACGAAAATAAGCAGGAGCAAATGATGCAGTTTGAGTAATGTAGGTTATTAATCTTGCAACTCCTAGCGGTATTTTACGTTCATATGCTTTGTCAGCATGTTCATAGACTATCATACCCTGGCTATCAATAATCTTACTTATTCCATGAATAATACCTACATGTTCTTGATCACTGAGATGACTATATCACTGTGCGAGATCGATCATCGATATCGGAGCTGTACCTAATGCCATAGAAAGTCCATATTCACTGTCAGAACTAAGATTTTTCATTCCTAAGGACTGAAACCATGGAATAAAAGTAGCAGTTCCTCATAAAGCATTAAACATTTTGATGGCTGGAATATTACGAGATCATGCCAATGCATTTTTGAGTTTGATATTGCCTCTAAATGCACCATCAGCATTGTTTGGGATATATCCACCAAAATTAGTTTTTGTATCTCTTATGATGGTATCCAAACCAAGAGGATACTGACTCATTCCGTACGCATAGATGAGAGGTTTAAGAGTAGATCATACTTGTCTGGTACGGCGAATGAGATCAACTTGTCCATCCACAGCGGTATTATAATAGTTTTTTGATCACACATATCCTATAATCTCTCCGTTTTTGGTATTGGTTACCAGAAGTGCTCTATTGGTTGCTCAGAGCTTATAGGCACTATCATTATGACTCGTGACGATACGTTCAAGTTCTTGTTGTGTGTCAAGATTCAGAGTAGTAGTGATGGTATATCATCCTTGTGCGAGTTCTTGCTCTGTAATACCGAGATCTTTGAGTCATAGTATTTCTTCTTTGATATAATGAACAAAGTGAGGAGCTTGGATGGAATTTACTACTTCTGCTTTGGGATGGAATTCCATAGGTGTTATAATGGCAAGAAGTGCTTCATCTAAAGTTATTTTTTTATCTTGCCATAATCTCTGAATGACATAGTCTTTTCTACCAGGACTATAATTGATGAATCGATGATGAGTAGCTCATTCTTCATCAGTTGTTGTTCCAGAAAATACAGGTAATAACGTAGTAATATCTTGTGCTGTATCAGGTAATGAATATCATGTGACAATCATATCAGTAAAAAGATGTCCGTATTCTGTTTGGTTTATGCTAACAGGTGCTTTACTATCAATACTAATTTGTCGATTCCCTACAATATTGTCTTTATATCTATAGGGATCGAAATAATAAGGTGATTTAGGTATAGCGGCTAATACTGCTACTTGTTGGAGAGTAAGTTCTGTAGGTGTAGTATCAAAATAGATACGAGAAGCTTCAGATATTCCATAGGCGTTATTTCCAAAAAAAGTACTATTAAGATAGTAAGTAATAATATCTTCTTTAGATTTTTGCCAAATTTTGGCACTATTACCAGAAAAGAACTGTTTATTGACGGCGTAGGTATTGTAGGTCAACAACCAAGCATGGATAATTTCATGAAGTTTACGGGTCAGTTTTTTTTCTTTTCCTACTACCGTATTCTTAATGATTTGTTGGGTAAGAGTAGATGCTCCTTGACTGTAACCAAGAAAGCCATTTTCCCATCGATCTCTTAAGGTAACGACTGTACTTCTCACTATCCCTCTGGGATCGAATCCATCATTATTCCAAAAGTCTTGATCTTCAGCACTGATAAGAGCATCAATCATAAGGGGACTAATAGCATCATAACTTACGAGCACTCTTCTTTCATCAAAAAAGGTATAAAGCTCTCTTCATTTACTATCTAAGATAGTGCTCGGGAGAGCAAGGGGGAGGTCATAGACCGAATATTGCTGTTG
Organism: candidate division SR1 bacterium Aalborg_AAW-1; assembly: GCA_001007975.1. Lineage (GTDB taxonomy): Bacteria > Patescibacteriota > Gracilibacteria > Absconditabacterales > Absconditicoccaceae > Aalborg-AAW-1. The sequence goes on from CP011268.1 coordinate 611,167, forward strand.
TGAGATAATAAAATTATACATATAAATAGCGGCAACTCATCATCCTATAACTCCAGCTATGAGGATGGTCATAAGTAACCAACGTAGTGTTTTCGTCCAAAAATGAAATTCACCAACCAAAAAATCTCGCAAGTGCGAAAAGAAAAGTATGAGTTTGGATGGTTTGTGATGTTTCAATAGAGTAATGATAGTGATAAATATATACGATAATATGTTTTTTTTGAGTTACTTCAAAAAAATATAAAATCTTATGGTATATCTACTGGACAGTATGTACTAAAAGTATATTTTATTGACTTTTATATTGTTATTTTATATATTATTGTTTCGAAAATAAAATAACTAACAAAAATTGTAAACAAATGAAAAAAGTAATGAAATTTCTATTCGTATGTGTAAGTATGATCTTACACGCCCAAGTTGGTATTAATAATGAAGCTCCTTTAGCGACATTAGATGTCACAAAGAACTCAGTCGTATCTACCATCAATAGTGGCATACTCATCCCACGATTGAAAAAAGGTGATGTTACTTCAATGACAGAAGGAGTAACGGCCGTGCAGAACAGTTTACTTATCTATGCTACAGAGCCATTTTCGACAGATGTGTCTGTTTTGAATGATCCTGCTAACAGTAAGTATTATTGGATAGATCGTGAAGGGTATTATTATTACAATGTGAATTCATTGAAATGGTTGCGTTTAGTAACAACTGAACCTACTGGCTTAGAAAACATCGCTCTTAGAGATGGAACCAAAAAATTTGCGTGGAGATTTATTGGAATAAATCCTAGCAATTATGCAACAATAGGTAAGTATGCTGTGGATATGCAATATGTCCCAGCAAATTTATCTGAATTGCTTGTAACACACCCTTCCTTAGGTCCTATTTCTTATAGTAGTATAAGAAGTTTTAATCCAAACTATGGATCGGCTCTACCTGGTGCTAGTGGAGAAAATTCTTTCGTAACTGGTGTGATGAATATTTCATCTGGATTGGCTTCTCAATCTATGGGAGCAGCTAATATTTCATCTGGATTAGCTTCTCAGGCATTTGGTGTTGGTAATCTTTCTAGTGGTGCCGGTGCAGTAAGTTTTGGTGCACAGAATATTTCTTCAGGAGATTATTCAATGACGGCAGGATCAGGAAATACTGCAACTACTGATCAAACTGTTGCTATGGGCGTTGCTAATATATCTGATGCACTGAATGCTGTAAGTATTGGCCAAGAGAACCAAAATTATAGTCAGGCAAGTTTTGCTCTTGGTAATAATAATGAAGTAGGTGTACAAGGTATAACAAAGTTTGGGTCTATAGCAATAGGACAAGAAAACCAAGTTTTTTCAAGTGCATCTTCTGCTATAGGAGCTAATAATATAATTGAAGACAATGTAGATGCTTCAGTAGCATTAGGTACAGGTATTGTACTTAACAATATTGATATAGCTGGAACAACTTTTTCATTTGGTAGTTATCCTACTCTTGAAACAATAATGGTATCAAATGTCGATGCTCCAAGAAGAATTAATTTTGGAAATGGTAGTAGAAATGCTTTGACAGCATTGATCACAAATAGGGATGCATTCACTATTTTAAGAAACGGAAAAGTAGGTATAAACTATGATAACTTTGAATTATCAACTCATGCAGGACAAAGCGATGCTATCCTGCAAGTGAATGGCAATGGTCAAATGAAAGGACTCTATACCAATATAAGAATTGGTAATACTATCCTTGCTGATGATCATACTGTCATCTTGACGGGTAATGTATCGTTGCCCACTCCTACTACTACAAATAAGGGTAGGACTCTTGTTCTTTGTGGAGATTCGTCCACATCCAGAATGATATCTGGTGCACTACAAGACATGGGAGGTACGTATACTTCCGTATCCACCGCTAACGTTCCTGGAGAGAAGTGTTATACATTTCAATCTACCGGATCCGTATGGTGGATCATCAGTAGATAATCATAGAAGGCTCAGATTTCTGAGTCTTTTTTATATTATTGTTATATTCTATAAATATGTTGACATTTATATATAATTTATTTATAAATACAAAGTTATGGAGTTCTTTAACATCTTTGTAGGAAACGATATCGAATTGATATTCAAGTACTAACGGGCAATCTCTAGCTAGCAACAGAACAGAGATATAAATATAAAAAACCGGAGTAAAAGAAAATGCCGATAAGTTTTTCTTAAAAATAAAAAATAAATTTATCATGGAACATGTAAATATTACAACAATTTTAATTATCTTACTAGTCATTCTTGTCTTCATTTTACCACTAGTATTATCATTGTTTTTTAGAGTGGTAGTACCAACAAATATGGTACATATTGTTCAGTCTAATAAAAAAACAACTTCTTATGGTACGGGCAAAGAATCTGGTAACGTTTATTACAAATGGCCAAGTTGGTTTCCTGTTATCGGTGTTACTCGAATTATTTTTCCAGTAAATAACTTTAATATTAATCTGGATTCTTATGAAGCTTATGATAAGGATAGATTACCATTCATTCTAGATGTGACGGCTTTTTTTAGAATTGCGCAGATACTAATAAAGCTGCTGAAAGAGTTTCAAGTATTGATGAACTTCATCAACAACTTAAGGCTATTGTTCAAGGAGCAGCTCGTAAGATCTTAGCATCATTTGATATTAATCAAATTATGACAGATAGAGCAACTTTTGGTCAACAGTTTACTGAGGAAGTGAAAAATGAGCTTCAGAGTTGGGGTGTTGAACCGGTAAAAAATATGGAATTAATGGATTTGCGTGATGCGAAAGATTCTAATGTAATTTCTAATATTATGAAAAAAAAGTCATCAGAAATTGAAAAGGAAAGTAGAATTGAGGTTGCTAATAATAGACAAGCTGCCGAAACAGCAGAAATAGAGGCACAGCAAACAATAGATATCCGCAAACAAGAATCTGAAGAGCTTGTTGGTAAAAGAACAGCTGAGAAGGATAAAGTAGTTGGTATTGCTGCTCAGCAAGCAGAACAAGAAATAAAAACTGAGCAAGCAAAGACAATAGACAAAGAAATGGAGGTGAGAAAAATTGAAGAAGTAAAAACTGCAGAAATCACAAAATCAGCTGCTATTATTTCTGCACAACAACAGAAAGAAACTACAGTTTTAGAAGCACAAGGTAAATTAGAAAGTACTAAATTAGATGCCGAAGGGATTAAAGCTCAGGGTGAAGCAAAAGCTGATGCAGAAAAACAAATGCAAATGGCTCCTGTTGAAGCTCAAATTGCTTTAGCAAAAGAGATTGGAGATAACGAGGGTTATCAGCAATATCTTGCAATTCAAAAATCTATAGAAGCTTATACTATAGTAGGTACTGAGCAATCTAAGGTTCTCCAAGCAGCAGACATTAAAGTACTCGCATCTGGTTCTTCTGGAAATGATGGATTAAAAAATGTGAATGATTTATTTAGTGCAAAAGGTGGATTGGCACTTGGAACGATGTTAGAATCTCTAGCTGCTACTGATCAAGGTAAAACTTTATTAGAGAAGGTATTTACTAAAAAAGAATCGTCGCCTGAAATAAATGAACAAGAAAAACCCTTAAAATAAATAGTTTGTAAACAACTCCATAACATCAAAAAAAAGCGTCAGTATTTGCTGACGCTTTTTCCAAATTAGAAATTATAGACTCGGGACAGGAAACTGAAGTGAAAACTCTTTGATTTGTTCTTTGAGGTTTTTGAGATAGTCTTCATCATCGACGTGAGTAAAGGCTTCGTGCATAAACTGAACAATCTGTTTCATATCCTCACCTTTCACTCCTCTGGTCGTCATTGCTGGAGTACCTATACGGAGTCCAGATGGGCGGAAAGGAGGATTTGGGTCATCAGGGATTGTCGATTTGCTGGTAGAGATACCTATCTTGTCGAGTACTTTCTCAGCGACTGTTCCATCGAAGTTTGTAAGATTCGTGCCATGGTAGAAGTCGACCACAATCATGTGGTTATCTGTTCCTCCTGTCACGAGATGATATCAGAGTTTGATAAACTCTTGTGCCATGATTTGTGCATTGTTTAGTGATTGTCTAGCGTAGTCGCGGAATGTGTCAGATCACGCTTCTTTGAGTGCTATGGCAATGGCTGCAATTGTATTCATATGAGGACCTCACTGGACTCCAGGAAAGACCGATCTATCGATGAGTGTTGGGAGATTTTCTATGGTGTTGTCAGGTTTTTTCAGTGGATTGGAGACGATACCTTTTGAGAGAATCATAGCTCCTCTAGGCCCTCTGAGTGATTTGTGAGTGGTGGTCATCATGGCGTGAAATCCGTGATCGAGAGGATTCGCTAACAGGCCAGCAGCAATAAATCCTGAAATATGTGCCATGTCGGCATAGGCGTAGGCTCCCACATCAGTAGCAATTTGAGCAAACTTCGCATAATCTAATTCCCTCGGATAGGCTGAAAATCATGCTAAAAGAACTTTAGGTCTGACTTCTTTGGCAGTATGAGCGAGTGCATCATAGTCGATACTACCGTCCGCAGTTGTCTTGTAGGTGACGAAATTATATATCTTTGAACTCAATGTCATAGGATTACCATGAGTGAGATGTCCACCATGACTGAGATCCATCCCCATGATCGTATCTCCTGGATTCATCATCGCGTTGTATGCACATAGATTCGCTGCAGCACCCGAAAGTGGCTGAACGTTGGCGTGGTCAGAATGAAACAACTTTTTAGCTCTATCAATTGCGATAGATTCTATGATATCAGTATATTCTTGTCCTCCATAATAACGACGACCTGGAGTACCTTCACTGTATTTGTTCGCAAAGACTGATGATTGTGCTTGGAGCACTGCTGCAGATTGATAGTTTTCTGAAGCAATAAACTCCATACCCTCAGATTGTCTCTGTTGTTCACCGATAATGGCGTCATAGAGTTCTGAATCTTGAGATTGGATAAGAGAAAATGACATAGATAGCGTGCTATGATATAAATGGTATTAGATGTAGTATAGATTTTGATGGTAGGAAAATCAACTCTTTATATACTCAATAGTCTATGTAGATAGGTATTTATTTTCTCTTGATTTTCTTTTTTACATTACTATACTTCGAAAAGTATCGAAATGTTTTGTAATCGTTATTATTATCATGATACAACACAACACGCATCAGATCACTAAGATTATGAAGGCTTTGAGTAATCCTTATAGATTAGAGATTTATCTGGATCTGAGAAATACAAAAGATGGTAAAATATTTGATGCACAGCATGGATCATGTGCTATATATTCGCTTTGTGAAAAATTTCAAATTGGTACTTCGACGATATCTCATCATCTGAAAGAACTAGAACAAGCAAATCTTATTATTCTCAAAAAAAATGGAAAACAATTATTTGCCACTATTAATCCAGACACTCTTCAACTCGTGAAAAATCTCTTCTGATAAACCATAGGAGTCAGAACATTTCTTTTTTATTCTTACAGTATATTCATATCATGACACAAAAAACAATTGTAATTACTGGTGCTAGTAGTGGAATAGGAAAAGCGACAGCACAATATTTCCATCAGAAAGGTTGGAATGTTGTAGCCACTATGCGTAATCCAAAAAACGAGCAAGATCTGAAAGAAGATGATAGGATGAAAATCGTAGAACTGGATGTAGAAAACAAGGAAAGTATCCAACAAGCAGTAAAAACGATCTTAGCAACCTTTGACACTGTCGATGTATGGCTCAATAATGCATGATATGGAGCATGTGGTCCTGTAGAAGCAGGAACAGACGAAGAAATTCGTCGTCAATATGATGTAAACTTCTTTGGTGTAATAGATTGTATCAAAGCTATTCTTCCTCACTTTAAACAAAAGAAAGCTGGAATGATTATAAATGTAACGTCTATCGGTGGTTTACTGACTCTTCCGTTGTTTGGTATTTATAACTCTTCTAAATTTGCTCTAGAAGGTCTATCAGAAGGTATGTGGTATGATTTACAACAATTTGGTATCAAAGTGAAACTTATCGAACCAGGTGGTATCAAAACTGATTTTTCTGGTCGTTCGCTCAATATCTTTGATATGAAAGATTTTCCAGAGTATAAGGCATATAATGAAAATTTTATTGCAAAGATGAGAGATCCTCAACGCACAGCAAAATATGGAACACCTGAAATGGTAGCAAACGTGATATATACTGCTGCTACTGATGGAAAAGATATCTTACGTTATTTAGCAGGTAAGGATGCTAAACAATTCCGATTTATTCGTCGTTGGTTTGGGTATAGATTTCAAATGTCTCAGTTGAAAAAATATTTTTGAATATAAGAATACGATAAAGAGATGATATGTCTTAGAGATGTTGTCTCTTTTTTTATGACAATAGTATTGTATTGTACCATATGTGCTAAATAATAATATCTTACTATATCAATTTATTAATTATACTTGACATTTATGTATAATTTATTTATAAAAATATAACCAAAAACAAAAATATTAAAAATATGACAATAAAAGAAAAATTTATTAACAATCTCGAGGCTAGTCTCGAGGAAATGACTGAGTATGACAGAGTTCAGATCAGTTATAGCGTTAGGAAACAAAAAGATGAAATCTCTATCCATTTTTATGACGATAGTGATGGAGATTTATCAAAAAGTATCCAATTCCGACCTAAAACATTGTTTACGATGCAATGTGAAAACCTTGATTTTGATGTGAAAAAATCAATTGAAGAATATCTTATCTCATCACCTGTTTGGAAAAATGCAACTCCATGGTGGTGGAATCTTTTATTCCCATGTCTCGTAAAGGAGATTATTGTAAAAAAAATTAAAAATTAAAATTATGTCCAAACAACTCGTATTATTAGCTAAGATGGGAATAAAGATTCCTGAACTAACCAACAACTCAAAAAAGTAAAAGTATGACAAAAATTCATTGCCTCGCTTTGCATGTGGCGTGTGTCTGTATGCAAAGCATCTATGATCCTATCCTTGGACAACGATTTGTCTTTATAAGACATTCAAGAGTGGAGGATATTGATGAACGATTAATTCTTGTTCACTCTTCTCATCCATGGGAAGAGAAACAGAAACAAATTTCATCATGCAGGACAACGTGCTTATGCACAGAAAGTATATACGAAACAAAAAGCATATCATCGTATGCAAAAAAAGTAATAGGAGGAGCTTTCTCTTCCTATTTTTTATTGATCTGAAAAAGAGAAGAGCTTGTTTTTGAACGGCTTTTTCTGTATACTTACATCATATATTTATTAGAATTAAACTTAATGTTAGATACAATAACAATCACCGTACAGTCAGGAAAAGGATGAGATGGATGTGTCTCTGCTCGTCGTGAAGCTGGAGTACCATTTTGAGGTCCTGCAGGAGGAGACGGAGGAAAATGAGGAGATATTATCTTCCGTGCCAGTAAAGATGAACAGACCTTGATTGAATTTCGTCAGAGAAGTACGATAGTTGCTCAAGATGGACAAGATGGTATGATCAAAGACAGATATGGAGCCAATGCGCTTGACAAGTATATTGTCGTCCCTATAGGAACTATTATCACTGATATTCAGTCAGGAATGATTATTTTTCAGTTTACTCAAGATGGAGAAGAATATACGGTAGCAAGAGGTGGTAAAGGAGGAGCAGGGAATATTCATTTCAAAAATGCTGTAAATCAGTATCCTAACTTTGCATTGCTTGGAGAGCCTGGTCATACTCGTGAACTTAGATTAGAACTTCAAATGCTCGGAGATGTAGGATTAATCGGTACGCCAAGTGTAGGAAAGTCATCTCTCATCAATACTTGTTGTGCAACCAAAGTGAAAACAGCAGATTATCACTTTACGACCTTAGAACCCAATATTGGAATCTGTAGTAGTGAGCCCAAAACTTTTTCTATGGTTGATATTCCTGGACTTGTTGAAGGAGCGTCTCAGTGAAAAGGATTAGGTAATGAATTTTTGCGTCATATCCTCAAAGCGAGAATTTTTGCTTTGGTGGTTGATATTGATAGCTATGAAGCTGGATTTGAGAAACTGACGACGGTGTTTGATGAAATTATCATGTATATCCAGCAGAGGTTTGTAGGATCTACTGAATTTGGTGAGGCGATCACTTCTATCGAATTACACTTACAGACTGAAGATGATGGTTCGCTTCTTCTTCACTGTATTGCCCACAGAGGTGAGTTGTCTGATGTTCTCTTTCAGAAAGCAATCCATATTGTCGCGAATAAATATGATATGGTAAATGATCTCGAGATTGCACAAGAGTTTACTCATGAACTTGCTCGTCATCTTTCACGTCATTTTAAGGCTCAACGATGATGGTCAGTGAGTGAGCAAGAACTTTTGGCTCATACGTTTATTGTATCGGCTGCTACTCACTATGGAATCAAGGAGCGAACAAGTGCATTAGCTACGCTCATCGAAAGGAGAGATATTGCCTATAGATATCTGTTTGATACAGTAGTGACCCAAGAGATTGTTCATACATTTCTTACTGATAGTACAGAAAGTGATTTACCAATGCTGTTAGAAGAGTGATACTTGGATCCGTCAGCAACTCGTGCCAAAGTATGGGAGATTCGAGATCCAGAAATTTGTCGTTTGGTGAATATTCTTCCGCGAGGTAATGAACAAGCAGAACATCGATTTTGGAATGTAATGATGAAAAAAAAATATCTTTCTGACTTAGAGAAAGCGGGAGTACTCCATGGTGATGTTCTCAAAATTATGAGTTACTATAATGGAGTCGATGATAGATATATTATGTATGTGTAGAAGAAGTGGAATTGGTAAAAGAAGTAAAACATATTTACTTATCTAAGATTGATAGATGATGAGATATCTTTTGTTGTTTCTCTTATTTGTATGTACTATCATTGCTGGTTGTGCTTCTGATAGTAAAGATCACGATTCGAATTCATCATTTTCTGCATATTCAGAAATTTCAGGATTTATTGTAAGCGATAATATATCATCATCTTCATGATTAATTTTGTTTTTGGAAAATATTACTCAAGACCAGCTTATATCATGATGATATAAAGAAATTCTTCCATATCAAACACCTCATATTCGTGTCTTCGAAATTCATGAAGAAGATCTTGTTACACTTTGATATCCGACTAAACTTGAAAATTTATATGATTATAGATTATATCTTATACTTCAAGATAGTAAACCAAGACAAGCATTTCGAGGTACAAAGGATCGCTATAATCCATTACCAATTCAATATGGTTGAAAAGATAAAAGTCATATTTATACTATGAAAAACAACGATTACTGAACGGGAGAGAAGATATTGTATAAAAATTTTCAAACTGTTATAGCAACAGGAGTGCTTGATTTTCTTCCTTCCGCTTATAGTGATGATCTTGCAATACAAATTCTTGTACCTAAAGAATCAGAAAAAATTGTTACTCCTAAAAGTGATTGAGAAGATTCTTCACAAAGTATACATATTACTCATGATAGTGTTATATTGCTTAATAATAGAGAAATTGATCGTAGAGATTATACCGAATCAGATATTATCACATTACAGACATTCCAGTCTAATGGCACACTTATCTACGAAGTGCATGAATCACAATCCTCAGGACCTTATGCTGATAAAAATATCTCTATTATGTCATATAAAGACAGTAATAAAAAAATAATTGATACCTGGACTGGAAATTTTTTAGCAGGAAATTATGCTTTTATTCCTACTGATGCTGGCTTTGTGATCTGAAGAAGTTATGACGAATGGCCAAATGATATCGTCGAATGAAGATCAACTATTACTGAAGATATTGTTAGAACAATGGAACAACAAGAATCAGAAATACTCAACCGATATCGTCTTATCAATCAAAAGAAATACCAGGAAGCATATAATAAAATTCATAACCCTGATATCACCTACGATCAGTTCGTCGATCAGTGGAAAAACTATAATCTGGTCAGTGTGGAATCTATTTCTAATCCTTTCGTAGCATTTGATACTTATGAACAAGACAAACTAGATAATCTAGAAGACTATAATACATTTATTCCAAGAGTATTTGTACAACGGCAAGATGGTGAAATTTGATATATAGATTCATTATTAAGAGTAATAGATGATAAAATTATTGTTGAACAACCATCTATCAGTGTTGATAGCAATAATCATACTCCTTTTATAGAAAGAGAAAATATTGCTAAATTGTATTATCATCGTATTGCTAATCAGCAATTTGAACAGGCATATGAGATGCAATATAGTCATAGCCAATCTTTGGAAGAGTTTGCTCGTACTTATAGAGACGTCTTATGAGTGGCAATAAAACAAATAGACGATATGGTATATGATGGTGATGGAGGAGCGACTTCTTCTTCGTCGAGAGGTGTAAATTGACCCATCAATCTTCTTGTAGATATGGTATCACAAGACTCTGTCGATAGATATTATATTCAGAAAGAAGTGATCAATGGTAAACTCAAACATATCTCTAGCGAACAGACAACAGAATCTTGTATGTGATGATGATGTGCATATGGTTATAAACCTCTTATTTATCTTTATCCAGAGCAAGAGCAAGATATTACTGTCCATCTTCCATTGAAGTGAGAATTTATTATTAGTTATCCAAAAATTGGCACTGATCAATCTTGGAAGGTCAAAGCAAAACCTGATGGTAATTTAATAAGTTATGATGATAAGAGAGAATATTCTTATCTGTTCCGAGAAGGGAAATTTAAAAAACCATGGATCATACAAGAGTGATTTGTGGTTAAAAAAGAAGATACGATATCATTTTTACAAGATAAACTTGCATATCTTTGACTTACACCGAAAGAATATAACGAATTCATTGTCTATCGATGACCACTAATGATGAAAAATGATTATAATGTGGTTTCATTTCTTACTGATCAATATACCTCACAAGCACCACTGTATATTCAACCAAAACCTGATAGTATGCAAAGAGTGTTTATGGTATTTCATGGTGTAGATGATTCATATACTGTGCCTTTACAGAATCTCAATCCTTGGACAAGATCATGATTTTCGGTAGTAGAATGGTGATGAGCTGAATTGTAATAGCTTGTCATTAGAAAATCTTGTATGCTCTCTGATGATTCTTATATATGATAAGATTGTTTTATTTGTTCTTGAGAGAATTAGATTATGGAATATCAAATTGGGCGATCCTCATATCTGATGCAGACGAAGTGAGGAATCTGTCCTCCGCTTACTGGAGAATATCATACTGATGTCGTCGTGGTTGGTGGTGGAATGGCGGGATTGTTTGCTGCTAAAGAGTTGATTCAAGCAGGTAAGAAAGTCATCTTGATAGAAAAAAATATCTGTTGAGGAGGTATGTCAGGTCGTTCTGGATGATTTCTCACTCCTGATAGTGAGTTATGACTTCGTCAAATTGAACAGAGATATGGTAAAGATATTGCAAAAGATATCTGGGATTATGGACAATGATGACAGGACGCTATCGTCAATCTAGCTCGTGAAGAATGATTTCAATGTGATCTTCAGTCAGAAGATAGTTTGTTGTTGTGATGGAAGAAAAAAGGAGCACAAGAGGTTCAAGAAGAGTATGAGGCGAGAAAAGAATATGGATATGATGGTACCTATATACCTGCCGATAAGCTTTCTGAACACACAGATGGAAAGTACTATACATCGGGAGTCAGATATAGTAATTGTTTTGCTATTAATCCGATGCTCTTCTGTCAAGAAATGAAATATTATCTTCAAGAACAAGGAGTTCAGATTTTTGAGTATACTACATTACAATCCTATACTCATAACACCGTCAAAACATCAAGGTGAATTATCCATTGTAAGAATATCATCTTTAGTATGGGAAAAGTGACACCAGAAGTACATAAGGATTTTGCTAAAGATACCTATGGTATCCAAAATTTTATCACCATGAGTGAGCCACTGTGTGATGAGATAGTACAAGAACTCTTTCCACAAGGAAAACTCATGTGTTGGGACACCAAACTTGCGTTTACGTATTTCCGTTTTACAGGAGATAATAGACTCGTATTAGGTGGGGGAAATGTTTTCACTGCAGGACTCCCTTTCGATATTCTCTATCCGTATGGTATCCAAAACGTCATCCGTGAGATCAAAACTATTTATCCAGATATGCAACCGTTTGCGTTTGATCAGTATCGAAATGGGAGAATTGAAGCTACAAAAGATATGATGCCTATCATCGATCGTGATACCTCTCATGACAATCATATCTGGGTGCAATGATGTGTCGGATTGCCATGGGCAGCTGCATCAGGTCGTTTTGCAGCTCAACAATTGTTGGGTAAAAAACAATCATTAACACCATTCTTTAAGAGAGATAGAAAGTTTTGGATTCCGCGAAGATCAAATAGTGCATTGATCAAATCAGTAGTCTATGGTATCAATAATTTGTATGCCATGAAACGTCAGCAAGGATATTAATTATATTTTTTTAATTTATTTATTATAAAAGTGAATATGGTAGTAACTATTGTAGTATTAGTAATTGGATTACTTGCTCTTATCAAAGGAGCAGATTGGTTAGTAGATGGAGCATCAGCATTAGCCAAACAGTTTGGTGTACCAACTCTTGTGATTGGATTGACGATAGTAGCATTTGGTACGTCTATGCCAGAATTGCTTGTCAATGTGGTAGCTGCTATGAAATGAAATAGTGATATTGCTTTTGGTAATGTGATGTGAAGTAATATCGCTAATATCTTATTGATTTTGTGAGTAACCGGATTGATTACCACACTCAAAGTGCAAAAAGATACGACATGGAAAGAAATACCATTTGCATTGTTGGCGATGCTGGTACTGTTTGTCTTGTCGAATACGATGTTATTAGATGGTACGGCTACGAATATTCTCACGAAGTCATGAGGAGTTATCTTATTGTTGTTATTTGCGATATTTTTGTATTATGTGTATGAAAGTACAAAAAAAGCTCCTGACACGGAAGATGATACACCAGTCCCATCAATGTCTTATCCTAAGATGGCGTTGTTTATTGTGGGAGGTTTGCTAGGACTGTATTTTGGAGGGACATGGACGGTTGACAGTGCTGTAAAAATTGCAGAATACTTTTGATTGAGTGATTTTCTGATCTCTACGACTATCATAGCGATTGGTACATCGCTTCCTGAATTAGTCACTTCAGTAGCAGCAGCTCGTAAAAAAAGTGTCGATCTTGCAGTGGGTAATATTATCGGAAGTAATATTTTTAATATTTTCTGGATATTATGAGTGACAGCTCTTATTAGACCTATTCCTCTTCCTGTAGGTGCTAACATGGATCTTCTTGTAGGTACTCTTGCTACTATATTATTGTTCTTGTTTATGTTTATCGGTAAACGTCATACTTTACAGAGACGACAGTCAGTGTTATTTATTCTCTTGTATATCGTCTATGTCGTTATTGTGATTATGAGAGGATAATCATATCGTCATACAAAAAAAAGACAAGCACTTTCACCCTGTCAGAAGGTGCTTTTTTGTATATTAACTTATTATGGAATATAATGAGATAACTTTATATTATGATAGAAGAGATGAAAAACAAATTTTCCTGACTGTCATTACGTCGAGACAAACATTTTGTGCGTAATTTAGTCATCGCGATAGGTGTAGTGCTGGTATGGAGAGGGGTATGGCATCTGGCTGATGAATATCTTTTCCCGAATCATCCGACATTATCGAGTATTGTATCTTTACTCGTTGGTATTATTGTCCTCTATCTTCCTGATGGGACATTAGAGCATCTTGGTGGTTATAAAAAAGAGGAGGAGAAAAAGGAAAAAAAATAATGAAGCAGTCATTAGACATACTATGAAGTATTTTCTATACTATGTTTGTTTTGCCGCATTCGCTTCGCAAGACCTTGTATGGTAATTTACTTTTTCCTTGATGTAAAAGTAAACAAAAAAATGACCGAAGGAAATCCCTGTGGGACAAGAACTCATCAAAACTTGCAGATACTTTGGTATCCCTATTTCAGTACTGAGTGTTGGGTGGAGGCCATAAGCTATATCGGGTAGCGATTTACGTTGAGATTGTGATTCATGTTGCGTTGGTTGCTTCGAACAGGTTGATGAGTTCGGTTTATCTTTTTTTAATGGATTGGGTTGTTATAAAAAACTCTTGCAATCATGCTTCATCATAACTATATATAGAGTATGATCATCAGTCGCTTGGCACTAAATACGGTAATCACAACAACACTTATCATCAGATAGGCAGTTTTGTGCGAAAAGAAAAATATCCCACAATGACTATATCGCTTATCTGAAGACAGATGAGCTTTTTTATTAAATTGGTTGTGTTATGAATTATTTTGATCATTTAATTATAGCAGATTGAGGAAATTTTCGAGGCAATCTCTGGACTGCTATTTGAGCAATTTGAACGATTATAACTTCTATAATTATTATCCGTATTAATCAAAAACAAATACAATTAGAGCATAAACAAAAATATAATATAGAATTAAAAATTATAGAAGATTCTTTGAAAAATACTGAAGAATGACTTACTCAATTGCCGGAATATTGATTTATTAATGATAATTTTCAAAGACTTAGTCTAATTAATTACTGAAATTGAGAAGCTAAAAAAATATTTATCACATTATTATATAACGATAATGAATATAAAGATTATATAAGTTTTATAAGTTCTAAAGAAATTCGCTATCTTTTTTCTCAAATTATAAAAAGTAAAATTCCATTTTATCAGATTTGAAAAGAATTGAAAATTAATTTTAAATATTATGATGAATTATGAAAAAAACACAGTAAAGATCTTTGTTATAAAATACAAGAAAATTACATTTTAGAACGTCAATACTAACTATTTTATATATTGTTTTAAATCCTATGAACTCACTCTACAATCACCGTCACTCACTCGCTCACGTCCTCGCACAAGCTATCCAGAGATCACTCGATCCGAAAGTACAACTCGGTACTGGTCCAGCTATCGAAAACGGATTCTACTATGATGTCCTGTTTTCTGATGGGATAGAATTTGGTGAAGCCAATCTTAAACCACTCCAAAAGATCATGGAAGGTATCGTCAAAGAAGGACAAGGATTTGCATCCTATACTGCCAAGAACCTCGAAGAAGCGAAAGCGATCGTCACGAATCTTGGACAACATTTCAAGATAGAGCTTCTTGATAAGTTTTTTGCTGCTGATAAGGATGCGAAGTATACATTTTGGTATAACTACGTCGATGCACAGATGTTACCAAGATTGGAGAAAAACTGTGATGCAGGATATATCGCTACCTATAAGTCATTGACTGAATATTTTACTGATCTCGATAGTAGTGTAACAGGTAAATTTCTTACGTTTATCGATCTATGTGAAGGATGACATGTAGAATCACTCAAAGATATCGCCGATGGATCATTTGCATTAGAAAAGATCGCAGGAGCATACCGACAAGCGAAAGATACGAATCCTATGATGACACGTATCTACGGTATTGCGTTTGAAACCAAAGACGAACTCAAATCATATCAAACCATGATGGAAGAAGCGAAGAAAAGAGATCATAGAATCCTCGGGAAACAACTCAAACTCTTCACAATCTCAGAACTCGTCGGGTCAGGACTTCCTCTTTTTCAACCCAATGGTATGATCGTCCGTAAAGAGATCGAAGATTATCTCTGGGCATTGCACAAAGAACATGGCTACTCTCGTGTCTGGACTCCGCATATCGCGAAGGAAGATCTCTACAATACTTCTGGTCACGCCAAGCACTACTTAGATGATATGTTCAAAGTCCATGGTGGTACGTCCAACGAAGACTTCTATCTCAAACCGATGAACTGTCCTCATCATATGCAACTGTTTGCTGATAACCAATTTTCATATCGTGATATGCCTATCAGATATTTTGAACCTGCGACAGTGTATAGAGATGAAAAAACAGGACAACTTGCCTGACTGACTCGTGTACGTTCCATTACACAAGATGACGGACATCTGTTTTGTCGTATTACACAACTCAAGAACGAGATCACTACGATCGTAAAGATCATCAAAGAATTTTATAAGACGATGGGAATGCTCGACGGATACCGAGTATCGCTTTCAGTGAGAGGTGAAGACAAAGAAAAATATCTCGGAGGTGAAGAAGTACGATCTACAGCAGAGTGAGCTCTCAAAGAGATCTGCGATGAACTCGAACTCAACTACAAAGAAGTACCAGGTGAAGCTGCCTTCTATGGACCGAAACTCGACTTTATGTTCAAAGATGCTATCGGAAGACAACACCAACTTGCTACTTGCCAAGTAGATTTCAATCTTCCACAGAGATTTGATCTCAGCTTCGTGAATGAAGCAGGAGAAAACGAAAGACCAGTTGTGATTCATCGTGCGATCGCTGGTAGTTTGGAGAGATTTATGGGAGTAATGATCGAACACTTTGCTGGAGCATTTCCACTCTGGATGTCACCAATTCAGATGATGATCGTACCAGTTGCTGATGTCTTCAATGACTATGCTTTTGCACTCAATTCACAATTTAAATCTCATGACCTCAGATCTCGTGTCGATGAAAGTTCTGATAGTTTCGCGAAGAAAATCCGTAATGCAGAACTTCTCAAAATCCCTTATATTCTCATCGTAGGAGAAAAAGAACAATCTGACAACAGTGTGAGTGTCAGAGTATACAAGACCAAAGAACAATATACTATGTCTGTCGAAGAGTTTGTCGCGAAAATGGAGAGTGAATTGAAGGAGAGGGCTTTATAAATACTACGTTGTAATGGAAAATATTATTGAAGATCAAAATAGAGAAATTGAAAAAGAAAGATGAATAATCATTATGCAGCCACCATGAGTAACACAAGTTGAAATTTTGATGGCTCTGGCAGGAATGGATATGCCCATTCTCGTGGTTGCACAAGAAGAATATATAAAAAATGGAAGTATCGAAGAATTAGTTGCTATGAAATCTGAAGAATTAGTTGTTATGAAATCTGAAGAATTAGTTGTTATGAAATCTGAAGAATTAGTAAAATTATTACTTACGATACAAGAATATCCACAGGAACACATATTACCTCCTTCTCCCAAGATAAATAAGAATTATCAACTTCCAAGAACTAAGAAATTCTCTTATGATTCAAAACCTCAAAAAAAATCTAAGAAATCTTTTAATCATAGAAAAAGATAGAGCAATTCATTTGCTCTTTTTTTATTCATACAATTTATTATACTCTCATGAGTAAAATTTATCTCATAAAATAGTTCTCATGCCACGACTTGATCGAGTACTCGTTATCTCAGGATTTCTGTGTCTGATCGCAGGATTGATAGGCGCAGTCGCTCCGATGATGCCCTGATCCATACTTTCACTTGTTGGATTGTTACTAATCCATTTTAGTGGAACCTACCAAGTACCGACCACGTGGATTATTGTCTTCATCGTCTTAGTTGTTTTAGCTAATATCGTCGACTATTATCTTCCGATTTGGTGAACGAAAAAATACGGAGGAACCAAAGCTGGTGTCACTGGATCTACGATTGGGATGATTGTATGACTCTTTATCATACCTCCTTTGGGGATGATTGTGGGTCCATTTGCAGGAGCGTTTATCGGTGAATATCTCGCAGCAGAAGGTACAGGAGACAAAGCACTCAAATCTGCCCGAGGTTCTTTTGTAGGATTTATCCTTACGACAGGAATTAAACTCGTAGTCGGATGACGAATGCTCATCTATGCCGTCCAACTTGTCTGGTAAAACTGTTTGATACCTCACCCCAAACACCTCTCCGTGACCGGAAGAGGGGCGATTTCATTCATTTGGCTTTTGATTTGTGGATCGGCACATTAAGAATTAAAAAAACATATCAACATTTATAACTCTTCATTTTAAACTCTTAACTTTTCTTATGTCTTCTTCGGTTCGTTATCATCATTATCTCCCTTTTTTGACAGGTATGTTTGTAGCTGTAGTACTCGTATCTTGAATTGTATCTACGAAGATTATCAATGTATGGTGACTACATCTGGATGGAGGTACGTTGCTGTTTCCGCTGAGTTATATTTTTGGTGATATTTTGACGGAAGTCTACGGATATAAGAGATCTCGTATCGTGATTTGGACAGGTCTGGTCGCTATGGTAATTATGTCAGTGATGATTATCCTGATCGGTGTGATGCCTGTAGGTGGTGAATGGCCACACCAAGAATCGTACAATAATGTACTTATGCTTGCTCCAAGGATTTTTTTAGCAAGTATTATAGCCTATACGGTAGGAGAGTTTGTGAATTCGTATATCATTGCAAAGCTCAAAATTCATACAAGAGGAAAACACTTATGGTTGCGTTTGATTGGTTCTACGGTGGTTGGGCAGTTGATTGATACAATATTGTTTGTAGTGATTGCTTTTGCTTGACTCATAGGACAGTGAGAATTATTCATGATAGCGCTTTCGACCTATATTTTTAAGATTGTGTTAGAAGTCATATTATTCCCTTTCACCAAATATGTGATTACCAGATTGAAGACTACTGAGAAAGTAGATCATTTTGATCATGATACGGATTTTAATCCTTTTGTATTGGATTAGCTATTGTATTATGTGCTTGTTTTTCTATAGTAAAGTAATTTTATTGTTCTCATTATTCATCTATGTTAAGAAAATATTTTTTTCGAGCGATTGTATTTACTATTGTATGTCTTGTCACAGGTTTCTTCTATGGGTATTCGCTGTGATGACGAGAAGTAGCACTATCGAGTGTCTTTATTATCATCGTATTGGGGTTGTTAGAAACTTCTATCTCGTTTGATAATGCTATCGTGAATGTTAATGTCCTAAAAGGCATGAACGATACGCGACAAAAAAGATTTCTGACACGATGAATGGTGATTGCTGTCTTCGGGATGAGAGTAGTATTCCCTGTTTTGCTTGTTGCGATTTTTGCTGGTATGACACCTTGGGCTGCCTTGAGTTTGGCGGTTACTGATCCTAGTCAATATGGTCATATCTTGAATGATTCTCATATTGTGATTGCTGGTTTTGGAGGAGCGTTCTTGATGATGGTGGGATTGAAATTTTTCTTCAATAAAGAGAAATCTATTCACTGGCTCAGAAGATTCGAGCAAAGTTTGACCAAACTAGGACAGATGGAAGCTATTGAAGCAGCAACGGTATTGATAGTTTTAGAAGTATTTTCTTATTTTATCGACCCAGCTCATGCCCATGAATTCTTTGTAGCTGGAGTATGGTGAGTAGTATTATATATTCTTATCAATGGTATTGGATCATTCTTCTGACATGGTGAACATGGAGCCAATATGGTCGTGAAAACTGGTCTGGTAAGTTTTATTTACCTTGAAATCTTGGACGCATCATTTTCATTAGATGGAGTGATTGGAGCATTCGCATTATCAAACAACATTTTTATCATCGCTATGGGATTGGGTATTGGAGCATTCTTCGTGCGTAGTTTTACCATCTATATGCTCAGACAAGGGACCTTACAGTCATATCGTTATCTTGAACATGGAGCATTCTATGCAGTGATTGCATTAGCTATTATGATGTTGATTGGTGCGGTTGTTCATCTTCCAGAAGTAGTGGTTGGAGGGATTGGATTGATATTTATTGTCTTGTCGTTTTATAGTTCATGGAAAGTGAATCAGGAACATCGTTTTCCGATTCTAAGATGGTTGGGCTTGAAAAAATAATTTCCTGACTATTATGGTTGTTAGAGTATAGATAGAGCATTTGCTCTATTTTTTCTTTTTCTGTAAATATAGTTGACTTTAGTATCTGTTGTGTTTATAGTATTATATGATTTTATATAAATATAAAATATTTTATGGAAGAAATAGAATATAATGCTATTTATAAGTTAAATAAGGGGAAATACTATGTTTCTAGTAATTCATTTAAAAAACTCATTGGAGAAGAGAAAGATAAGCTTATTCTTTTGCTTAAAGATCCAGCAGTAAATATTGCAACAAATGATTATATAATTCCTATATCTATAATCACATCATATCCTTATATAGAGCTAGAATATAATGAAGATATCGTTCGCACATATCAGCCCGCTGAAGAGACAACAGAAAGCTTGAAAGGTATTCTTTATGCTGTATTATCTACAGAAAGTAGTAATGAAGAATATAATCAAGATTTATTAGAAAGTATGGAAAATGAGCAACTCCATGATGATGAGTTACACGAGACAATACACAATACTATAAAATATATATTACAACAAGATGATGATCCTAGTCGTGATCAATTTTATTTTGAAGCTTGGGACCAGTTTGCTGATGTTTTTTATGATAAAATGATGTCTTGGTCATGGAATGATGTAAGAGAGAGTCTACTTATACTTATGTCAGATTGTAAAGATGACTCAGAGGAGCTTCTTCGAGAGTTTCAAACAGAAGAGTGAGTTAAACAATACTTTAATGATGATGAATGAGATACTACTGATAACAAAGATTTTGAAGATGATGAAGATTATGAAGACTATGAAGATTATGATACAGAATATTATCCCTCACCAGAAGATGAGATTATATTACTAAACTTAGAAAAAACATATGTAAAAGTTCTTATGAATTTGCATGATCCAGATATTATTACGAAACAAGTATATGAATACTTACAACAGTGCGAATATAAAATGGCTCAAGAGCAAGAATTTGATATTGCTATAATGATTAAAGATTATCTTTCTGTAGCTACAGTGAAGTAATGATGGTGTACAATATTTTATAAACATATATTTACAGTCTAATGATGCGTCATCAATTTTGTCTTGTAAAAGAGAAGAGCTCTTCATCAACATATGATCCACAATCATATCAATATGCTATTTTTGATGCAAGAAAAGGATTGATATCGTTGTTGCATGATGAGGCTATATGACATTATCCTCCATTTTCATGATATCACAGTACTTCTACTGATCAGTTCTTGTGACAGCATGGTTTTTATTGATATGATATACCTCAACAAAGCATTAGAGTAAAACCATGAGAGAATAGTGATCATATGTATGAACTTTTACAGAAATTTGTACAGTATATCTATCCCAAAGATGATCAGTACGATAGTTATATTACACAATCACGAGATCGTTGTGCAAATATGATAGATATCTTTATGATGGACGCGAATCGGTATGAAATTCAGCATATACTGATTCAATTGTTTGCTCAAGTTCAAGATTATCATCATAAAGACTATGTGTTTGATCAATTACGTGATGAAAAAACATTTGAACAATATATGAGTCAGCTGTGAGATGAACCATTGAGAGGAGAGGTTGCACTTGATTCCATAATTCAGACCCAGATTCTGAAGATTAAATATGAGTATGTTCGTCAGAAAATTCATTTTTATACTACAAGAGACGCTGTGTTGCTCTACGAAGAATATCTCGAATTGGAGAATTTGATGAAAGAATGTGCAGAACAAGATCAGTTTGATATTGCTTTACTCATACAGCAATATATTGATCCTCATCATATGTAATTTTTCATTTTATTAGTTGTTGAATAACACTATGAACAAAAAATTTTTCTTTAACAAAGAAGAACTTGTGGACAATAATGGCTATCTTACTAAGATTAGTGATTATATACGTAAAGATTGAAGGGTTGATTATGTTTGAGAATATATTTCACTTGAACTTTTTTTAATGTTGTCTAAGGAAATTCCTCATATTGCGCAGGACTATACTAAACAATGATATAATATACCAATTGTTTATAATCTTCAAAAAGGAATGTTAGTGGAAGATGAATTCAGTGATCTTATTAGGCAATACTTAGATAAAAGAGATAAAGATATTGTTAACGTATTTAGTGATGATTCTCATATAGAATGAAATGTAGATTATGAACAGGAAATCTATGGAGCGGTTGAAGATCTTAAGCGTGTAGTGGAAGAATACTGTTTTGATAGAGAGATGTTGTTGTCATTTCAACAAGAAATTACTGAATTGAAAAAATCATTACAGACATTCTTACATACAGATTTATCTCAAAAAATTAAAAATTATAATGAAGATTCTTCTCTAGCAGATCCTATTATACAACAAGTAGAGTTTATTAATAAACGTCTTGATCGTTTTATTAAAATGCAACCTGAACCTATCCGTACAATTATGACGCGTAGACATGATGGACATTTTAATGATATAGAAGGATTTTCATTTCATTATTTGCATAAACTTTATCACTCTAGTAGTGAAAAAATACAGAATAAGGAAAAAGAATTGTCTCAAGAAGAACTCTATAATCAAGCTATTGATGAATTGAGAATAGCAGTTTTTCAATTAAATAACATCTTTTTTACTCCAGAAGAGAGATCTAATGGAAGTAAGATTCATGAAATACAAGAACCTGTTCTTAAACTCTTTGATAGGGTATTGAAGTATATATGATCGATACAAAAGAGACTAGAGACTCCAGAGCAATGAGATGGAGTAACAAGAAAGCTTAATCTTTGTATAGCACAATTTCTTAATAGTGCTTATCAACACTTACCTGATGATGATAAAAGTGCTGAAATTGGTGTGGTATTTCAAAATTTATGAAGTTCTATTTATGACGCAGTTGATAAGGTCTTACACTATAAAAAATATGAAACACTTTCTGCAGAATATAATTTTATCAAGGATATATTGACTGCATTACAGTGAGAATATAACAACTATTTTTCGTGAGATCCAGTTCCACAATCTGTTCAGGGTTATTTTCAAGAGCTGAGTAAGTTAAGATCAAATTTTATACAAAGTCTCTCAGAAGAAGAGAAGGAATTATTAATTCAATTAGCATTAGCATTTGAACAATTTGCTTTTTTAGAAAAAATGCAGGACAATAAACTGATTCCTTCTACAAAAAAATAGAGATAGCTTTATTATATGATATACTGCTATGGAAAATTTTCTTACTCCTCGTAAAGACATAGAGAAAACATATACGTATGAAGAACTCTCTAAGGAAGTTTCTCTTGTGTTGGGTATTGATTTGCCAGTTTCTTTTGGGGAATTTATCGTTCTTGATAAAGAATATATTATCAATATATGTAGTAAATATATCATGGATAAAGATCAAAAGAAGTCTAACCTTGCATCATATATCAATAAATACTTTAATGAACATAAACTCATAGCTTCGCATAAGAATGAGATAAATTGAAGTCGAAGACCTCCATTGCCTTGGTCTTATAGTTGATATTGTTATGAAATTAAGCGCGCACTCAAGATCAACATACCTACACCGCCAAATAAAAAGAAATTTACACAAGCATTATTTCAAGAATTATTATGACCATTCCAGCAAGATGATAATTCATATGAGTCTGTGATAGCACATCATTGAAGATTTTTTGTCTCAGATTATGTATGAGAAGAATTAAAGAATATATTACAAGAAAAAGAGTTGTTACAATGAAGAAAGAATAAATCTAAGAAAAATTTTACAAATGAAGTAATGTGATCTCAAAAAGTCGAACTACAAGAGCATAATCATACTGGTCTTACACAAGAGAGAGAGATTACTCATACTTCACAAAGTGTTATTATAACAAATCAATCACATAACATATCTGTATCAGAGTCTGATTTTAAACTTATTCAATGATTTTTAAAAATTATATCATCTCGTTCTACGAGTAATACGAATGCCACATTTCTTGAAGCAGTTATTTCTGTTCTTGAAGATAATCTTTCGGGTAGTGAATATTGGAAAGAGAAGTTGGTTATGTATATGATAGATTGAAAACTTGATCTCCAAAAGATAAAAAAAACTTTTGAATATAAGATTTATACAGAAAGTAATATCTATAAATTCATTCGCAGTTTTCAACAATCAGAACAATGACAATAAAAAAACACGTAGACGAATACGCCCCGTGTCCTTGGGTGAGGACATCGAGTCCGGTGCTTATTAACCACCGATAAGAAGAGAGAATAGAACGAACTCTTTTTTCTTGTCGATTGTTACCAAAGACTACTCGATGTCCTCATGTGTGATAATACAGGAAGTGCTTGGTAGGTTTTTCTCTGTATCAGTTCGAGGAATGCCTCTTCATGACTACCTACAATACAGCAGACAATGTGGTGGAGCCACTGCATAAGTAATCATGTTGATTTAATACTATCAATTTTTTTTAAAAAAAGAAAAATCCAATCATTCTGACTGGACTATTGCGTGACATATTCTGTATTGTATGTAGAAGTGATAACTTTTGGTTTAACTTCTGACTTCAAGGTACTGAACTGAGTCTTGTTTCAGTGGTGTATTGAAGTTGATTTTATTCCATAATTCACTTTGTAAGGTGAGATTATTAAGTTTTACGACGTTATAGGTAAAGTCTACTTTTTCTTGCTGTTTACGTACTTGATCATAGTAGTATCATTCTGTAGATGAAATATTTACAGTAATGACATACATCAGTGCAAATAAAGAGAGACTGATCGTTAAGAAACTAACTTTTAAATTGTCAGCAGAAAATAATCTTTTTCGAGAAAATCTTCCAATTTTTTTCTTTTTAATATGTAAATTTTCATAGGGGAAGACACAATTCATAAGAGCTAGGAGTTATCAATTAAGAGTGTAAAGTGATAATGAAATATGTATTATGATTTATTTTTTTCTATAATTCTGAGTTTTGCGCTTCTTGCTGCTTTGTTTTTTTGTACTTCCTGTCGAGTTGGTTTAATCACGTGCTTTGTAAGTATAGTGTATTGATTGTCATTTGCAAGGTTTTTGAAGTGATATTTTATAATACGATCTTCGATACTATGAAATGAAATAATAGCGCAACGACCACCTGGAGCAAGTACAGTATCTAACTGACTTATGAAATCATCTACATGTCAGAATTCATTATTTGTAACGATTCTTATACACTGAAAAATAGGTGCAAGTTCATTTTTTGAAATCCTTAATTCATGGAGAAGTTTTGTCAATCATGTTGTTGTCTTGAGATCTTCGTTATGTTTGTTCTTATTGAGAAGAGTCGCAAACATGTTTGCTCTTTTTTCTGTAAAATCACCATATTCTATAAACCAACGCTTCATATCATCGATAGAAGATTCTTGTATGAATTCGTAAGCAGTCTTTCCAGTCGTTGTATCAAATCTCATATCAAGAGGACCTTGTCACTGAAAAGAAAATCCGCGGACATTATCCGTCACATGTTCTCGATTGATCCCCAGATCTAGTAATATAAAATCTACTCAATGGTTAGGCGAATGATCACTGATAGTGGCATAACTTGAGGTAAGATAGTCTAGAGTTATATGTGACGGCAGTATAGGAAATTGTTCCTGAATTCTAGCTTGTCCACGTGCCATAACCAGATGATCTCTATCGTAGCATTGAATCAAAAGATTGCTATCTGACTGAAGGCGTGAGTTAATAAACGAGAGAGTGTGTCCACCATGTCCAAAAGTACCATCAACGATGACTTTTGCATCATGAGGAATATATTCAAGTATTTCATTGACTAAGATAGAAACATGTTGTTTGACCATACAATGAGGAGAAAAAAGACAAATTAGAGAGAGAGAGTGTGTTGGAGAGCAGTTTCAATTTCAAGTTGATATGCTTGATCAACTTGCCCCATCTCTTTGAGAAACTCTTCTCTTTCTGTTTCAGAAAGATTTATCCAAACTTCTTGGATCATGATATCAATTTGGGTTTGTTCAAGAGCGAGTGTATCCATAGTAAATAAAGTTTATAGAGATAAAACTTATACCATACTATGGTAGTAGTGAAAGTTGAGACAATTGCAAATAAAACTCAAGTATTTTCTATAAAAAAATCCCGCATAAAGCGAGATTAAGGGTGTCATAACGATAGAGGATAATTACTATTCAGCAGCAGCTTCAACAACTTCTTCTGTTTTAGTTTCTTCTTTTTTTCCTTTCGCTGCAGCTACTTCAGCCTTCACAGAGATAGAAAGATCTTTTTCTACACCATTGTATTGGAATGGAATCGTATAATCACCAACAGCAGCAATTTTCTTTTTCATTTTGAAAAGATGGTCTTCAACTTCTACGTTATAGAGATCTTTGATTTTTGCGACAATGTGAGCTGGATCAATCTTTTCGTAGAGAGCTCATTTTTCGTTTGCAGTCATCGTAAATGTAAGACCATTATCAGAAGCAATTTTATCAAAAACAGCTTTATATCCATCTGATTTTTTAGCTTTGACTTCTTGCGCTTGTTGCATTCTCTTCTCGTAAGCATAGAGGGCATCTTTATCAGCAAGAACAGCAATTCCTTGTGGGAACAATACATTTTTTGCAAAGATAGGTTTTACTTTCACAACTTCATATTTTTCTCCAAGGTATTTGTTTGACTCAAGGAGGATAACATTGATTCTTCTATCAATTCTAGCAGGTTTTTTTGCCATGATCTTCTCAAAAATTAACAACAATAAAATAAGCAATGCTTCATTATACGGAAATGTGACGCTGATTGCAAGGTAAAATAATGATTTCAGTCAGAAAATACTCTTGCAATTCTGTACTAGGAAATTATAAGTGATATATCATATACATGATATCTTTTATTTTTCATATTATTTCATTTCTATGAATAAAAAATTATTGCTTTTAGCTTTGCCTGCTGTTTTAGTGGTTTGAGGATGTTTTGGTTCTCAAGATGCTAACCAAACTACTGATGATAGTGTTTTATCTTGAACTACTGCTATGAATACGACACAACCTACTCTTGAACAATGCCAAGCGGCTGTAACCTCTTATCTTGAATCTCAAAAAAACATTACTCCTGATACTTCTAAGAAAGTTCAATCTGGATCTGCAATTACTGTTGATTATATTGGAAGACTTGCGAACGGAGAAGTATTTGATACATCTATTGAGTCTGTTGCAAAAGAATGTGGACTATATAATGAAGCAAGAGGATACGGTTCAGGACTTGATTTTGTTGCTGGATCAGGGCAAGTAGTTGCTGGTTTTGATGAGGGAGTAATGAATATGACTCTTAATGAAACGAAAACAATTGAAATGACTGCTGATAAGGCGTACGGAGGAGAAACAATTGCTCTTCCTAAAGAAGGATTTCCTACAAAATCTGATGGTAGTGCTTATGTTGCTGGAGATACCTTCCCAACAATGATGGGAACTATCGAAATTGTTGCTGTAGGAGACAAAGAAATTACTATTAAAAATCCTAGTCCATTAGCTGGTAAAGATCTTATCTTTGATGTTACGGTTAAAGCTATTCAATAATTTCCTATTGGATATGGTTATAATAAAAAAATCTTTCTTTAAGAAAGATTTTTTTTATTCATGAAAGAGATTGTAATAATTGGTATAATCTATTGCGCTTCAGATAGGTACATGTTTTTTTGAAGGGGAATTATCGAGAACTTTTCTAAGAGTTTCTTGAAGTGGTTGTACTTTACCATAGGGTATAAAGAGAGTAGTATTGTGATCTAATACTTCTGGAAGTGCACCAACCTTGCTGGCAATGAGTGATAGTCCCATGGCTTGCATTTGTACTGCAGTATAACAGAAGCCCTCACTCATAGAAGGAATAATACCAATATGACAGATACTCATCCATGTTCTGAGCTCTTCTTCGTTTTCTACCGGATCAATTCGTATTACTTGTTGTGTAAGATAGTTATCTTTTATTTGTTTATCTATAGTATCGATCTGATATTGTATTCCATGGTGATAACGTTGTTTTGTACGTGGTGCGATAAGTACGAGTTTTGTGTCAGGATATTCTTCTTTGATCTCTGAGAATGCTTCTATTAGATAAGGTAATCATTTTTCATATCATAATCTTCCTACAAAAAGCAAGAGTTTGTCTGACACAGATATGGTGTGAGCATGCTTGAGTTCGTCTTGTTGATTTGCTGTGACTTGTTCACGATTCCAGAAGTTTGTATCAATTTGATTGAGCATAACGCTTATGTTTCCATTATTTAGTTTTGGATATGTTTGTTGAATCAACTCTTTGCTTGACTGTGAGACAGTTATGATCTTCTTCCACGGGAGATGACAAACAATCCATTCAAATAAAATATAGAAGATTGCTTTTCGTCATTTAAGATGGTATCGAAGAGTATCATAGATTTCATGGATAGTAATGGTGACTGGTTTATTGGATATTTTACTAATAATCCAAGCTGGAATAGCGCTTGTGAAAGTTGATGTATGGATATGATCTACAGAACGAATAAGTTCTCTCTGTTGTAGTGCAAATCGGAGTACGGAGAAGAGTATGGTGAATCTGTTGTGTCCAACTCTATAGATGAGTACGTTACTTTTTTTTTCTATCTTTTTTAAATCAGAACGATGACGAGAGGTCAGAACAGTTATTTTCATGTTTTGTTCACTACAAAATTGTGTAACATCATCGAATAATGTTTCAATCCCACCAATAAAAGGATGAAAATAATCAAGAATAAAAAGAGTATGTTTCATGAATTATCTTTGAAATAAGGAACTATAGATGAGTCTAATGAGTATTTTGAATGCGCTCATATTACTTTGTCATTTGCTTAGACTATAATCAGTATATTTAATATGAACAGGTACTTCAGTAAAAGAGAGTTTGGAACGACGAAGACATTCGATGATATCATTTTGATAACTAAATCGATCTGAAGTAATAATGATATTGTTGATTGCATGATTATTATAAACTCTATATCCTGTAGAAACATCGGTAAGTCGTAGCCCATTGAAAATATAAGTTATAATCCTTCCTCATTGGAGTATTATTTTTCTCATAAGAGGAAGATTAGTAGTCTGACCACCTTTGACAAATCTACTACCAAAAATAACATCATATTTATTGGTGCTTGCTGTTGATATGAAAGTTTTCATATCATTGATATCCATTTGTCCATCAGCATCATAACTCACTGCTCGTTCACATCATAGTTCTTTCATATGTCTTTTAGCAAAATAAAATAATGTTTTATTTGCCGCGCCAGGTCATCTATTGATGATATGTGAGAGAAGAATAATATTTATAGTGGGGTGTTGTTGTTGTAGTGTTGTGATAACTTGTTCTGTCGTATCGATTGAGCCATCATTACAAATAGCAATATGAATAAATCCTGCTGCTATAATTTCTTCAATAACATGCCCAATGACGGATGATTCGTTATATGCCCTTATCAGAAAGAGGTATTTTTTATATTCAGATCAGTTCATAGGAATATTATAGTTATGGTTTTTTAGTGTCCATTCACGAAGTGCTTGTGCACTAGTAAATCTCGTTAATTCTTGTTGTTGTTGTAATGTATATTGTAATAAGGAAAATACAACGATACCTAATCATATAATGGATATATAAACGATAAAATCCGATCCTTTTTCTACACCAACTATCGCTCAAAGTTGTGATAGAAGCATAGGTTTGAGAGCAACCAGTCCTATCACCAATAGTCATCATGAGAAAACAAGAACATGGAAAATACGCAGTCTATTTCTTTTTCCTGCATCAATTACCATATAGAAAAGGATAATGACACTGATAAGTAGTATAAGCTGTAAAAGAGTAATATTCATGTTGAGAAAGGAAAGAAAATAGATATACTCTATACTAGTAAAATATTTGCACTATTGCAATGAAAACTTTTAATTTTTTGTATGTATTATTGGGACTATGGAACAATCTCATTATTTTAACCAGGATGTTATTGATCCAAAATATTTTTTTCGTATTAACGGATTTGTAGATAAGACATCCTTTTCATTAACTTCTGCTAAGTGACTGTTTTCTGCAGAGTATTTTGATCTTGGAACAAGAATTCTCTTAAAATATTTTTCTTTTTGACCAAATAATAAAAGTGTTCGTTTGCTTGATTTGGGTTGTGGATATGGATTAGTATCCAGTTATCTTGCTTATCAATACACCAGAGGTATCTTATGATGAGTGGATTTATTTCATATTGATGCGTGTGATAGCTCACCGTTGGCAGTGCAAGTTACAGAACACAATATGAGTAGCTATAGTCACTCCGGACTGTCGTATCATATTCAAAACTCTGATATTTTGTCAGATCCGTATTTTTCTGATAAAAGTTATGATAGTATTATAACCAACCCTCCTTTTAGTGCTGGTAAGAAAGTTGTAAAAGAATTTTTAAAACAAGCATATGATCATCTTGCTCCTCATGGATTGCTTTGGATTGTGATTCCAACCAAAAAATGAGCTAAATCATATGGTGAACGATGTCGTCAGGAATTTGGACCTTCGAGTATGGTGATACAAGCATTAGAAGCGTGATATAGAGTTTGGACTATTGAAAAACTTTGATCATAATACATTATATATAAATTATACAAAAATGGTTATTTCTCTTATTGGGAAATTCTTATTTTTTGACAAAATTTGATCAATCATATATACTTGAAAAGGAAAATAAAAATCTTTTTAATTATATATTCTTCACTTAGATGTTAGAAGATACCACACAAGCAATGCAATCATGATGAGCTTCTTTTACAGAAAATCAATGAAGTGTCCTATCTCATCAACAAGTTACAACACCTATTCAAGATGTGAGAGTAGATATCACTACTATTATTGAGATGGCGAATCAGAATGAGAAAGTTTCTGATATCCATATATCGGCTGGTGATTATCTTTCATTTAGAATTACTGGTGATATTGTAAAGCAAACACAATATGGTAAAATATCTAGTGAGTTTATGGAGCTTTTCCTTAAACACCTGATGCAATCTGATACAGATAGAATTGCAAAATTTTGGTCTCAAAAAGATATGGATTTTGCCTATTTGTCCAAAGATGGTACTACCTATAGAGTAAATGCCTTTATGAAATTATGAAAAGTCGCTGTAGTGATGAGAAAAATTAATGCAACTGCTAGATCTATTGAATCATTAATGTATGAAGATATTGCTTGAAGTATTAAAAAACATATCTTGTCTCGTAAGACTTGATTGTTTCTTGTCTGTTGACCAACAGGATCTGGTAAATCAACATCATTAGTTGCTATGCTCCAATATCTTAATCAAACAACTAATGCACATATGATTACGATTGAAGACCCTATAGAATTTATTTTTAAAGCTGAAAAGTGCTTGATTTCTCAAAGAGAATTGTGAGGTGATACTTGGTCATTTATTAATGCCCTAAGATCAGCAATGAGAGAAGATCCTAATATTGTCTTTGTTGGAGAAATTCGTGATACTGATACAGCTGAAGCTGCTCTCAATCTTGCAGAAACAGGACATATGGTATTTTCTACGCTGCATACTTCATCCGCAGCATCTACGATTAATAGATATCTCTCTCTTTTCCCTCCAGAAATTCAAAGTAATGTATCTGATAGATTATCAGATTCGTTAGCATGAGTACTTAGTCAGTATTTAGTAAAAAGTAAGGATGAAGCATCGAGAATTTGATTATATGAATTAATGATTAATAATACAGCTGTAAGAAATAATATTAAAAAATGAGATATTAAAGGGATTGATAATATTATTGAAACATCTTCAAGCCATGGAATGATTTCTATGAAATCATACGCACAGAGATTGCTTTCTCAATGACTTATTTCTGAAGAAAGTGTACAGTGGTTATTCTTAAATACACAACAGACAGATTAGTAATTTATAGTTGTATTTAGTACTTATCCTCTTATTATATACGTATATATTTTAATATCTAATATTATTATTTTGATGCCTACGGACTTTATTACTGCAATGAATGCTGCTATTGAACAATACCTTCCTTCTGATCTCCATGATAAGGCGAAACAATTTACTATACCTATTGAGTTTATTGAAAAATTACCTGCTCTTGTTGTGCTCATTCTTAATTCAAGATCCATGAGTGATGCTTCAGAAAAACAAAGTTGGTTTAATCTTCTGCCTTTGATGACTGATGAACAGATTGCAAAACTGAATGATATTTTAACAAGAGAAAAAGAAAAACTTGAAGAAATTGAGAAAAAATATGAAGACAAAAAATTAGAGATTAAGAAAAAATATCTTATGAAATGGCAAAATATGTGATATATTAAGAAAATGGAAGATATTAAAGCTCAAGAAGCTGGAGTTGCGATACAAGAACAACAAGAGGCTGATGCATTGCTTGATAATATTTAATTTTTGATTGGTTATGAGAAAAAAAATTATATCTTTGTTGTTAGGAATATGGATAATATTACTTTCATGATTGCCATTAGTAACATTTGCACAAAATGATTTAATGGATACCATTTTTCAGCCATCAAGAAATTTAGATCATGTGATTAATATAGGAACAAATAAAAATGCTGTTGGTAATGAAATTTTTCGTGGCAGTACCTCACTAAGTTTTAGTGATTGATTTACGAATAATGCTCCTTTATTAGTAAGGATAACCCAAACACTTCTCAGATTAACTATTGCACTGGCTGTGCCTGTGCTCATTTTTATTGGGGTAAAATTGATTAAGAGTGCTATGAATGGCGGAAAGGTTCAGGATGCTTTGAAAGAGATTTCTGGTGTTTTGATTGGTTTGGCTTTAGCGTTATCAGCTATGGGTATTATTTATTTGATACAGTCTATTGCTCTTCGTTCCTTAAGTGGAGTAGTATAATTTATTATTTAGCGCTATCATGATGAGTAAATATATATGAATACTATTTTCTTTTTTTATAATAGGATCGACTTCTGCTATTAGAATAACTGTACCACCAAGTGATGGTAATAGAGATGTTGCTGTAACCTGACCTACACAGATAGAGTCTAATGGAGATTTAGTTCTGAATTATATTAAACTCATCAATGAATATCTCTGGATTGCTATGGTTGTGCTTTCATTTGCAGTGTTCATACGAATAGGTTTTAAGCTTTTTACCAATGAGGCAGGAACTGATGGAGCAAAAGATGTTCTTAAAAATGGTTTAATTGCACTTTGAGCAGGTTTGATGATTATCTTATTCTCTTATACTATTGTGAGAGTGGTGATTAATATTATATAATGTTTATATTTCTCAGCATAAATACCTTCATTAAAGGTATTTTTTCTTATAGTGTTATTTTTTTATTGGGTTGGGATTAGGAATCTTTTATTATAATAGCTAATGTTTTTGAGGTATCATATGAATCGTATCTGATCTTCGTCGCTGAGAATATCAGTGATTGCCGTCAGGTCATTATTTTCTAATCGTGTATTCCAATTATTGAATCAGATATACATATAATCCTGATTATCATCAAGCAGAGTTCGTAGTGTTAATAATTCACTATATTGTTCAAGGAGATGCTGTATGTGTGTGTGGAGAATGTGATGTGATGAATCGTTAGAGTGAAGAACAATCTTACAGTAAAGATCAATAAGTTCACTACTATGATAGTCTTTTTGATGTGATTGTTCACACGAGATGATATATTGAACATAGAGTAAAAATCAAAAGAGTGTTTCTTTCACACCAGCAAAAAGAGATAATAATACAGGCGCATCATAATAATGGTGAATATGAGATTGTATAAGAAGATTATTATAACGATGAATTAACCAAAAATCTATACAATACATACGGTCTTTGAGATTTATAATCTCTTGATCTGAAACAGCTTTTTGGATGTCTTCAATAATTTCTTCTTCATGACCTATTTTCTTATAAGGTTCATATACACTAGCAATAATATCATGATGGGAATATTTTAATAATGTACTGATATCATCACCAAATACTGATTTAAAGGTATCAAGAATTTCAACTTTCTTAATAAAGAGTTTGATTTCGCTACGATTCAGATCTTGTAAAAGAATAGACCAATAGGATTCGTTAAGAAGTTGTATAATAAAAAGATTAGAATCATGAGCAATAATTGATGCTTGAGATGGGAGTACAAAACTATCTTTCCCTGATCTTACATGATTGAAAATATACTGATAATAAAAGACATTTTTTTCATATAATTTGAAATAATTAGCGTAGTACTGAACTGTCTCATGTTGTGAACCAAAAAGAGCATAACGTGTGAGTAGAGATCTTAATAATTTGGGTTTTTGTAATCTCAGATATCCGTTATCACCTCTTGCTAGCCAAAAACCACCAATAAAAGAAATATAAAAATTAATCAATTTATCAAATGTTATTGTTTGGATTTGAATATTCTTAGGAAGTGAATTCGTATCAATATGATCCGTTTCTGAAAGATATGATAAAAATTCATCAATAGATTCCTCAATATGTTCTCCCATGAGAGGTGAAATTTGTTGTTTATTATTCGTAAATTCTTGAATTTTAACTTTAACGTATTGTTGGAGTCAGAAAAAGAAATCTTTTTTGATAGTAGAAAATTGTATGCTCAATTCTATGAGTTCGTTGATTCTTGAACCATCATGAATAAAACTTTCAATAAGATCATGATGCTCATAAGGAGGATACATGGTTGCAAGAATATGCTGGGAAATAATTTTCCCTTCTCCGTCGCTAAATAAATATCTGATGAGAATATCGGCAGGTACAATGAGATCTATAATCTTTTTTTCTAAGGTAGAAAAATGTGGAGTCTGACATAATTCTTGGTACAGTTCGATATATTGTTTGCTTTGTTTTTCATGTGTCTTGTGTTGTAACTCTCCAGCAAGAAGCCAAGAAATAAGTTCTTTGTTATCATCATTGATGACATAAAAATATTCTGAAAGATGTTTGAAACTATGAAAGAGAGAGAAAATAATGTTGATATCATCAGTGAGTAAGAGTTTTATCCTCTGAAGATCTTTAGGTTTCAGTTCTTTACCTGTATTTTCAAACACCACTTCATAAAATGATCGAAAAAGTTTTACAAATCGATCAAACTGTTGCTTCTTGCTTTTTTTAGGAAAGACTTTAATTTTACTAACAAAAATGAAAACAAGAAAATAAATAGTATAAATAAAATGATTAAAGAGGATGTCGTCTTCGTCTTCAAATAACTGAATAGTTTGTGCAGCAAAAAACATCGATAATCATGTTGCAATGATGTTTGGACTATAGTTTTTATATCCTATAAAATTAGCGGAACTGTTGTAGGCATAGTAGATATCAATATTTTTGAGAGTAATAGTTGGGTCATCTCCAAATCCAATTTTCACATCGAAAGAATCTAAACTAATATCAAACAAGTTTAACTTATAATGTTCTGCCATACGTCTGTTAATCAGTCAGAAAAATTGTTTTGAAGAGACAAAAGATACAAACATACTAGCTGGATTCATGCCGATTTGCATCATAGCTTCCTTAGCAAAAAAAGAAGAAAGAATTTTCTTAAATAAGACCGTATGGTGATTGGGCTTTGAAGAGTTTTTTTTATTTGCCATAGATGAAGTAACTACTAAAGAGAACATATCTTATGCTTGAATGAGTATAGTTATTTGAGTATACTGTGCAAGATAAATTCTTTATTCGACACAAGAGTATGAACGAACGAAAACCATTAATTGAGTTGTTTCTTGAAATTAACAGTCAGCTCAATCTTTCTGCTATCAGAGATGAAGAAGGGGTATACACTAAGCATATTATGGATTCTTTGGAATTGACGAAAGTATTGGATTTATCACAATATGGTACTCTTTGTGATGTCGGAACTGGTGGTGGATTCCCACTTCTTGCATTGTCGAAGTATAAAAACGATGAGGGTTTGAAATTACAACTTATAGGACTTGATGCTCGTCGCAAAAAAATAGATGCCATCAATCAGATGATAGAAAAGTTGGAACTTCCTGACACGAAAGCAGTCCGATCGAGAGTAGAGGATCATAGACAGATGTATGATATTGTTACAGCTAGAGCTGTTGCTTATGCTGATAAGATTATCCAGCGATGTGTACCATTGTGCAAGAAATGATGAATTATCTGCTTATATAAGGAAGTAAAAGAAGAAGAGAGAGAAGATATCCTGAAGCAATGCAAAAAATTCTCTCTCACAATAGAGAAAGAACATAAGTATAGATTGTTTGAGCAGGATATTGAGAGAGTTATTTATGTCTTGAGAAAATAGATTGTTTACTGTCAGCTTATAAAACCATACATATCAATTACTTTTGCCTTTGAATATAGAAGTTGAGATTGCTTTGATGTTGTGAAATCAAATGTATAGAGAGAAATATTATCAAAAATATTCTTATTGTTCTCATAAAAGTTTTTAATTTTAAGAAGAGATTCTTTATTAACACGATTGACTTTGAGACTTTTTTTAAAGTATTGATCATATGCTGGTATATTTGCAAATACTCACAACATGATTTTTGTAACTAATGTATCACTTGGATTGTATTCAACTCATAATGATTCGATTATGTTTTGTTTGCATTCTAATAATATTTTTATATTCTCTTCATTATACTGATCTACATCGATTTCCCATAATATAGGACTCATTTCAGATATTGCTATAATTAATTTTTGGTAATGCTTTACACTTTTCTCTAGTAAGAAAGAAGATCCTCTTAGCATTCATCGACTTGCTAGATAGAATCCTAATTGTAAACAGCTCATTTCAATATTCTCTTTGTTAGCTAATTCATGAAGTCTCTGTTCTTTATAAAATTTGTAAAAATAATTGTAGCAAAAATCAAATGATGCATATCTTTCATTAGGTTTTCTTCATTTATTCTTTGCGTTTCATTCTAGGAATTTATTGATTGATGTTTGGATACTCATGACAATCTTTAGTGAAGTAAATTTATTATTGTGGTGCTTACATTCTAGAAATTTCTCAGATATATTTATCCAAAGGTATTACAAGCACTAAAACTTTGGGTGTTGTACCCTTTCATCAATCGTTCTTTTCTCTGTTCTGATGAGCCATGAGTTCGTGATTCTGGTTGGGTATATCCTGCGGTGGTTTCTTGAATATGATCATCACCTACAGATTCAGCTGCATCGATGGCTTCATAGAGATCATTAGGTTCTAAGATGCCTTGTTCATTAATTTTTCCTATCCAGATTCACGCCAGACAGTCTGCTTGGAGTTCGAGTTTGATAGAGTCTTCATTATCTCTTTGATTGATTTGTTGGGTAATTCAGAGAAGTTGTTGGACATGATGTCCCACTTCGTGAGCTAAGACATACGCTTGTGCCAGATCTCCTCCTTGTGCTCCAAATCTTCTCGTCAGTTCTTCAAAAAACGTTTCATCCAGATAGATGGTCTGATCGAGTGGACAATAGTGAGGACCTACTTGTGATACAGCACCTCCACAAGCTGATTGTGTTCATCATCTAAATAACACGAGAGTCGGATCTTGGTAGGTAATACCACTCTTTTTGAATAATTGTGTCCAAAGACTATTGAGTGATCCGATAACGGTAGATGCAAAGACTTCATATTCATCTTCACCATCATATACGGAAGGAGTATTGTCTTGTTGTTGGACGATAGGTGCTTGTTCTTGAAGATCTTGTCGTACTTGGAGTGCTTGTTCTGGACCGTTAAAATATCCTATTGCCAATACTAGAGCAATTCCAATAAGTCCTACTCATCCTATGCTTTGAACCATCTGAGTTCATCTTCTGTCTTCTACACGTCATCTTGTAGTAAGTTTATCTCGTAATGCCATGATGTATAGTATACTGATAAATAAGTTTGTTTAGTACTCTCCTGTACAACCTAGTGGAGGGATAGCGTAT
Organism: candidate division SR1 bacterium Aalborg_AAW-1; assembly: GCA_001007975.1. Classification (GTDB taxonomy): domain Bacteria; phylum Patescibacteriota; class Gracilibacteria; order Absconditabacterales; family Absconditicoccaceae; genus Aalborg-AAW-1. Next base: position 648,812 of record CP011268.1, read on the forward strand.
CATACATCATCACCCACTTTTACGCTTATAAGATTTCCACTAAATTCATAGTTTGTATACTCATCTTCAAGATTAGATATGCGATTAGGTCAAGCTGTTCGTATATTATCAACTCTAACACAAGGTGCAGAATATTCTCACTGATTTTCATTCAGGAGATAAGGAGATCATCGAGGATCAGTATTTAATGATTTGAGAGATTCATTATATATACCTGCAGCTTGTTCTATTTTTCTAAGGCTTGATATCCATGTGGTCTTACAAGCATGAGTATTAGGTAAATCTGATAAACGTCCACTTACTGTTCTGCATGGTAATTCACTAGATATTGTTCCTGTGATGTCTTTGAGTGGTAATCAGGTATTTGTTTGTGCCATAAAAATAACAGCTTTAAGATCTTGAAAATCTTTTTGTACTTGTGTGTATCTCGCTTTGTCTTGTATTCATTTCACCCTAGGTATTAATGCTGATGATAAAATACCTATGATGACGATTACAATAAGCATTTCTATAAGGGTGAATGCTTTATATATTTTCATAGTGTGTGATGAAAATAAAACTTTTGTTAGAAGTATACTAATTTTCTTGTTTAATACAAAGTTCTGTTAGCTCTTTAATTCCATTATCTTGATCAAAACTTGCATCGCTTGAATGGGTGTTATCGTATTGATATCTGTATTATCCAAAATTCAGAGGATTTTTTGGGATTTATCATCTGCTTGTGACGTGGTTCCTATAAAAGATCAAAACAGATTTTCCTGATGCTGTGGATGTTGTGTTTGGTTTGTATATCCAGAAAGATAGTATTTAGCTTGTTCTAAGATTTGCTTACTGATTCCAGCTAATCTCGCCACTTCTAATCCGTAGCTTTTCTCCATACCTCCAGGAAGTACTTTTTTAAGGAAAATAACTTCATGATCATTATCATAGACACCGACATGGAAGTTCTTGATACTTGTATAAGAATCTGCAAGAGTAATGAGTTCATGATAGTGAGTAGCTACTAAGACATTACACTTCACTTGAGTTGCAAAATATTCTATAATAGCTCTTGTGATACTGAGTCCATCATAGGTACTTGTTCCTCTTCCAAGTTCATCAAAGATGACGAAACTATGTTTGGTAGCATTATTGATAATATTCGCTACTTCAATCATTTCGGTCATAAAGGTAGATTGGTTTTTGGCGATAATATCTCCACTACCAACTCTTGCAAAAATTCCATCTACAAGTGCAATAGTAGCTTCACGTGCAGGTACAAAGAGTCCACAGTGCGCCATAAGTACAATCAGAGCATGTTGCCTGAGAAAGGTTGATTTTCCACCCATATTAGGTCAGGTAATCAGATGGATTTCATTATGGATGATGAGATCATTGGGGATGAATGATTCAGTTACTCATAATTGTGCTTCGATAATAGGATGTCTTGCTTGCATGATATGTGTTTCACCTTGTGATACTAGTGTAGGCTGTACATACTGATGTTGTTTGGCAAAAATACCCATACTCGTATAGATATCCAAATATGAGACAGCTTCCGCAAGTTGGGCAAGATGATGGTATTCGTTGGTTACTTCTGTTTGGAGTTCTTTGAGGAGTTCAAATTCTTGTTGAGCAAGCTTATCTTTTGCCCCAAGGAGTTCGTTCTGTAATTGATCAAGATAGGGTGTACTATATCTCTGTCCTGTCTTGAGTGTCTGTCTTCTTTCAAAATCAAAATATTCATCTCATTGTACTCTTTTTGATTCGAGAAGTTTGATATTTTTTGGTGTTACTTCAATAAGATATCATTGGTTACTAACGAAGATTATCTTTACTTCAGTGCTATCAAGATGATTGATAAGTTGCTGATGATACTGGAGTAATATCTGATCAGTATGGTGCACAAGATTTCTTAATTCATCAACACTTGTATCATATCAAGTACGGATATATTCACTTGTATTATTGGAAAGTTCATCGTCTGGTTTCAATATCTCTGTGAGACGATCGTAGAGAGCAGTCAGATGTTTTATTTTTAATTCTTTGTCGATAGCTCTGAGTTCGCTTTGACATCATTGACCAGTACCACCATAGAGTAGTGTGTGGAGTGTAGTTCTCAGTCTTTGAAATGACTGGTAATGAGGGACTTTGTAGATCAGTCTGGTGAGTAGTCTAGGAATATCATATAATCATCCTAGGAGTCTACTGATTGCTTGTGCTTCATCGAATTCATCCATCCAGTATGCAATATGGAGTTGTCTTGCGAGGATCTGATCGCTATTTTTCAGTGGATGAGAGAGGAGGGATTTGAGTAATTTGCTTCCTGAACTCGTTTGACAGGTATCAAGAATTCAAAAAAGAGAATACTGACTGTCTTGGTCGTATGAGGAACTAAAAAGTTCGAGATTCTTAATCGTGACATCATCCAGGAGGACATAATCTCCAGGACGATAGAGACTAATACGATAGACGGTGCTAATATCTTGTTGTTGTGTTTTGTACAGATAGTGTAATAATAATGCAAATGCTATCGCTCTATGATCTGCAAGTGCTTGTCCAAAGCTACTTATCGACTGAATTCTCAGCATTGAGGTAATAAATTGTTCTGGATTATCTAACATATCTCGATAGGAGATGACAGTATTGGGTTGTGTTTTGAGAGATTCGGCAAGTTCTTTAATAAACGGAGATGTCTTGTGAAGAATGATCTCTCTGGGATGGGTGAGGGTTATAACTTGATGCAGTTCTGTCAAGGTTGAACAACTATAACTTCGATATTCACCAGCGATAAAATCTCATCGAGCGAGATGGTACAGTGTTGTATCTCCATAAGACTGATTCGATATACAGAGAATATGATTTTCGCTGGATTGTTTTTCATCGATATAGGTACCAGGAGTAATGATAGACGTGATAGCACGCTGTACAATCTGACCTGGTTTCGGTTCTGTCATCTGGTCAGCTATAGCTACTTTGTAGCCTGCTTTGATAAGTTTGGCGATGTATTTGTCGATACTATGGTATGGCATTCCAGCCATAGGGATAGGATTATCACTGGTTTTGTTTTTTGCAGTGAGGACAAGATCGAGGAGTTTACTACACAGCTGTGCATCTTCCCAGAATACCTCATAAAAATCACCCAAACGGAAAAAAAGAATACAGTCAGGGTTTTGCTGCTTAAGATCGACGTACTGTTGCATAGCAGGAGTGAGTTTGATCATATTCCACTGATAAACTGAATAGGAGTATAGTATATATTTACTACCTGAAAATCAAGAGTCAAAAAAAGCTCTTCGACTGAAGAGTAATATATAATATGAATAATATTTTTAAATTAGGTATCTGTGGGATTTGAACCCACGGTTGTAAAAATTCTGAATCTGACTAAGGAACATAGATTTTCAAAATATCTCTTTCATAGATCGGATCAATTGAAAATATATCATTAAAATCAGTACAACTTTACTTTATAAATCTAATTCTGTAAATCTATTTGTGGTGACATTGATAAGGAATAATTGTTTTTCTTGTTTTGTAAAATCATTGATCATGAGGATAGTATCCATGTAAAGAAAAACCTGTACCGAGATACAGGTTTTCATTTTAATCTATTTTTTCCAATTTTCTCTTGGTACAAAATGCATCATATCAAGCGTGGTATAAGTCTTTTTTGGAAGACCAGCTATGATTATATCGTTGCCAAATAGATTTGTGATAGTATCATATTTTTTCTTAAACAGATTCTCTTCTATCATCATCTGGGCCTCATCGTATCATACATATGTGGAATGGTAAGTCGTTCAGTCAATAGTATAAATGTGTTTTTTTGGATTGATAATATTTTGTAATTTCAGAGGAATATTGTCATTATCATAGAGATAGAATATTTTCAATTCTTCAAATGGCGTCTGAGTGATAAATAATGAGTTTTGAACATCTAATCAACTAAATCATTCGTTATTCATTATATGAACTTCGTCTAATAATGTATTTGTAGGAGCAAGTATTCATACGATTTTCACGCTTGGAAGTCAGAAGAAATCGTTTAAGCTATCTCAAGCTTTTTTGATCAATCCCTCCTCTTTCATCATTTGAGCTTCTTTGAAACCTATAATTATTTCCGGTTCCGTACCAAATAATCATGTTCATTCTGATATTTTTAATCCACTTAGTAACTGATCTGTTCATAAGAATATTTTTGGTACTCATCATGGAGTAAATCAGATTTTATTTGGAGTATTTATCATAAATTGGTTTAAATCAGTTCTCAGTGCAGGACTAAGTTTCTGGGACAAGGAAGAAATGTTTTGTCCACTTCATATCTGAGCAAAATTTCGGAAAAATCCTAGAAATACGACCGTCATAATAACTGGGGCGAATATTGATATCCAATTTTTTCTATGAGTATGGAAGAATTTAAGTAAGAGAGAATTTATAACTACAGAGACCGAACTCATTGCCATAGCTAGTCATGCAAATTCTGGTTTGAGAACAAGTCCTAATGATGCCAATGCTCCACCGGCGATAGGAATTCACAAAACATTGTAGAACAAAGCGAAGAACATATTCTGTTTAATTTTTCATACGGTTTCTTTGCTAAGTTTGATAGCAGTGATAACATCGTTTAGATCGTTTTTCATGATAACCACGTTTCCTGATTCCATAGCAACATCAGCTCAGGAGCCCATTGCAATTCAAACATCTGCCTGTGTAAGCGCAGGAGAATCATTTATTCAATCTCCTACCATAGCGACGATATGTCATTGGTCTTGAAGTTCTTTGACTTTCGAAGCTTTGTTTTCTGGAAGGACTTGAGCAAAAACATGATCAATTCAGACTTGATTCGCTATTGCTTGAGCCGTTCTCTGGTTGTCTCCAGTCATCATATAAACTTGAATTCACATCGCTTTTAGTCTTTTGATTGCTTCGATTGATGTATCTTTGATCGTATCGGCGACTGATATTGTTCAGATCATTTCTTTGTCTGTAGCTATTAGCATCACAGTCTTTCATTCTGATTCTAATTGCTCTATACTATACTGGTCTATGACTGGAATATTATTTTCTGTAAGTAATATTTTGGTACCAAGGAAATAAATCTGACCATCTATTTCTCATATCACTCATTTTCCAGGAATTGCTTGGAAATTGGAAACAGTAGAAAATCAGATTCTTTTCTCTTTTCAATATCTAACGATAGCCTCTGCCAATGGATGTTCTGATTTGGATTCCAGTCAGACTGCTATTTGCAAAATCAAATCTTGGTCGTATCCATCCACTGATGTGATGTCGGTAACTTCTGGTTTTCATTCTGTGATAGTTCAGGTTTTGTCGAAAACGATCATATCTACTTTACAAAGAGTTTCGAGTGGTTCTCATCATTTGATAAGAATTCATTTTTCGGCTCATTTACCAGTTCATACCATTAGGGCTGTTGGTGTAGCGAGACCCAATGCACATGGACAAGCAATTACTATCACTGCCGCGAAATAAAGCAATGCCGTAGCAAAACTTACTCATAGGAAGAAGAATCGGATTAAGAAAACGACGATCGCTATCCCAATAACAGAAGGCACAAATATTCAGGATATTTTGTCTGCAAATCATTGGATTGGCGCCTTGGATCATTGTGCCTCTTGAATAAGTTTGATAATCTGAGCAAGAGCTGTTTCATTTCCAACTTTGGTTACTTCGAATTCGAAGCTTCAGAGCTTATTGATTGTTCATCCAAATACTTTTGATCAAGTGTTTTTTTCTACTGGCATACTTTCTCCGGTCAGCATAGATTCATCTATACTTGAATGTCAGGAGATAATCATTCAATCAATAGGTATTTTTTCACCTGGCTTTACTAATATAATATCTCATTTTTTTACTTGATCTATATCTACATCCACGAAACTAGTTCCTCTTTTTACTTTGGCTGTCTTGGGCGCTAGTCACATAAGTTTGGCTATAGCTTGAGATGTCGATCACTTTGCTCTGGCTTCCAGATATTTTCATAGTGCGACAAACATTATAAGCAAGCTTGATATTTCAAAGTAGATATTTCAGATTTTCTCTCAGTTTAATCAAATCCAGGATCATGTTTGATAGATAAAGAGAATAAAATTATATAAACTGAAAATAAATGCTACTCAGGTTCATATTGCTATGAGGCTATACATATTAAATGTCTTCATTTTCAACGCAGATCGTGCTCATTTGAAAAAGTCTGCTCAGATGATGAATTGGATAGGGGTTGTCAAAATCAATGAAACGATAGCCATTCGTGGCATTATCAATCATCACCAAGGCAACAGTCATGGGAAAAAATCGTATAACATAAATATAATCATTGGCACACTAAGCAATGCCGAAATACTGAATTTTCTCCATCGATATTTTGTTTCTTTTTTCCTTTTTTCTGTTTCGTCTATTTTCTGAATTTCATCTTGGATAACTCATGTATATCAAGCATTTTCTACTGCCTTGATTAACTGATCTTGTGATATATTTCAAGCAACTTTGACCATAGCTTGTGAAGAAGAAAAGTTTACGTTGGCATTTTGTACGCCCGGCACTTTCTTAAGTGACTTTTCTATGAGCAGCGCACATGAAGAACAATGCATTCCTTCTATATCTATGGAAAGCATTTGAGATGAATTTAAAGAATTGGACTCAGGTTGAATTTCATTTTGGATTGAATTATATTCTTGATAGCTATTTTCCTTTCATTTTGTGTGAACAGTATATCATGTTCATTCTTGTATAGAAGATATGATTTTATCTGGATTTATTTCTCCAGGATTGTATTGAATTTCTACTTCCTTGTTTGGTAAAGAAATAGAAACTGACTGTATTCATTGTAGTCATGACATACTAGCTTTGACTAGTTTTTCACAAGAGGGACAATGAATTTCTGGTATTATTACAAGTATTTTTGTCATTTGAATTATGGAATTAAAAATAAAAGATTAAATTACTTTATATCCAGTTTCTTTTTGGATGTGATTTGCTATTTTGTCTCTAGATATAATTCCATCATCATATTCGATATCAACTGTTTTTGTTTGACTATTTACTGATGATTGTTTGATACCAGGAAATTCTTTCAACGATAACTTGATGAGGGCTTCACAAGATGAACAATGAATTTGTGGAATAGATAATGTCATATTTTTCATATTTTGAATTTTGATAAAGAATAAAATTATGAAGATTATATTATTTAACTACTATCTTCGCATTATGTGAAAGTCACATCGCACAGTCGAACTCATATTCTCATGCAGTAGCTGCATGTACAACAAATGTAATCTGATTTCATTTTTTTATAGATTGAATATTCTCATCTAATCCTGGGATATAGATTGTACTCATGCATCCATAAATGTTTGTCTCAATATCAATTACTATCGTATAAGTTTTATCTATTTGTAGGTTTACTACTGATGGGGTTAATCCTGAATCAGTATAGGTCATGTTTATAATTTGTGTAGATTGATTGCTATTTACACTTGTATTTGTTTCTCACGAATGGAATCTCGTTGCTACGACACTATAGGAGTTTGCAATATTGTATAATCCAAGAAGAATAACTAATACTCAAATAGCTTTGAATGCAATTTGTGCTGTTTTTCCTTTGAATATACTTGTCAAGCTTCAGATACCCATAAGCCCTGGCAATGTACCTATAGCAAAAAGTGCCATCACGATCATTCACATTCAGAAACTTCCTGTATTCATTGCATATATTTGCATTGCAAAAGTGAATCCGCAAGGTAAGAAGAATGTTAATACTCAACTACTAAATGTTCATAAATATTTTCTGAATCAAGTATCTTTATCTTGAAGTAAGTCAGTTTCTTTCTTTGCAAACAACCTTCATGTTGGTAAACTTAATGATACTGAGCTTAATTTTGGTGATATATGTGTTAGATTGACTCACAACATTATCATAACAACTCACACTATGAGTGTCATGATTGACATCATAAATGGTGATAACCTAATAACTGATCCAAACAATCATAACAGTCCTCACAAAATACCGAATCAGATTATTCTTCAAGCATTAAACCAAAAATGAGGAATAATTTTTTGTCCGAATGTTTGTTTATTATTACTTTTATTCCACTTGCTAGATATTGCTAACACTAATCATCCAACCACAGCCATACAACTTGAGAAACCAGCAGTTATTCAGATAAGAAGTACAAGTGATAGTGAGGGTGATCATTGAGATTTGATGTCAAACAATGATGATACTCCAGTTTTGCTTAATATAAAGTATAAAAACATAAATCAAAGCAAGCTCAGAATCATTACCTTATAATCATCGATATTTTTGCTTAACCAAGGATTACTAGTTACTTCTTCACTAACTTCATAGCCGCACTCATGAACAACATTTCTAATATCATCCATATTAGGGATTTTCTCATATCAGATAGTTACTGTTCATTTAGAAATATTAGCTTGTACAGTTTCTATTTTATCAATCTTAGAAATGGATTTTTCCAAAAGTAATTTACACGAATTACAGTGCATACCTTTGATATTGATTGTTGTGAGTTTCATAATTTTTTATGAATTTATAAAAGTTAAATTTATTATGTCAGAAAACTCAATTTACTAAAAGTAAAAAGAATTGATAGTGAGATACCTCTCTGTAGATCCTATATCGATTTAACTATAATTCATACTAAGTCAGAAAAGTTTTGATATCTAATATTTGGTGGCTCTCATAGATCTAGATTAGAATATGACTGATGAGAGTCGATTATAGTGGAGTATTTGTCGGTATATGCGATTATGATAGATAGATCAATAGAAGGTATCTTGAGCTGATCCTTAGATTTAATCTCGCATTGCGAATATTGATCAACATAGATAAGCTTGCAACAGTCTATATTGTTTTTGGTTTTTTCTGATGTATGATCATTCTTACAAGAACTTATGGTTCATATTTCATTATGATCAAAAATACCCATCATACTCCCATGTACTATGGAACTTGATGTAAATATATAAAATAATAAACTTATGATTCAAAAGACTTTTTTCATAGTTTTCTTTATGGATAAACTATTTATTTTGTGCTGTCTTTACTATGGTAAGTATTTCTTCTATCATTTCAGCTTGTCTTTTTTTATCATTTGATTTGACTGCATTTATAAAGCAACATCATAAATGATCTTCAAGAAGTTGGATATTTGTAGATTTCAATAATCATATTACAGCTAGATTTTGTTGAATAACTTTTATACAATATTGTTCATTTTCTATCATAGAAATAATTTTTTCCAAAGAACTCTTTGCTTTCTTAAGAGAAATAATAATTTTTTCTTGTTGTGGTTTCATTTGAATATATCAAATTAAATAAATAACCTATACCATAGGTATAGGTATATTGTAATCGAAAAAAAATAAAATGCAAGAGATTTTGAGTGTAAAAATAATCAGGATGTAATACCAGTAATGAGAGATAAAAATCAATGATGGATATCTGTACCTGAACATAAAATCAAGGACATATATAAAAAATGAGATAATATTACTATTATTTTTAAACATTAAAAAAACTCTTCAATTGAAGAGTAATATATAATATGAATAATATTTTAGATTAGGTACCTGTGGGATTTGAACCCACGGTTGTAAAGCTTTGCAGGCTCCTGCATTGGACCACTCTGCCAAGGTACCGTAAGCTCTACTATATCTAAAGAGGAGTTGTTTTGCAAGATTATTTACTTACTTCGTAAAGACATAGATATATCCTACTGTTCTCCCTTGATCGAGAATAGGAGTTTCTTCGATGTGAAAGAAAGCATATTCAGCAGCTTTTTTGATATCATCATAGGTATGACCTTCTCTGGCGATTTTGAATGCTTCATCTCCATGTCCTCGTACGAAAGCGTTTCTCTGATAGAAGTAGGTTGCTACGAATGTTCCTCATGGCTTCAGGATACGTTGCATTTCATCAAAAAAATCATGTAAGGTATTAATATACTCAAAGAAGAAAAAACCTAGAGCAAGATCCATACTTTCACTTTCAAGTGGAATATGTTCACTACAGTCAGTACAAATCTTTTCAATCTGTGAACTACGGAAGTGATCAAGCATCTTCTGAGATATATCCAGAGCGATGTAGCGTTGAAATTCACTATTCTTGAAGTGCTCAAAAACTCTTCCGTCACCAGCACCTATATCGAGAATAGATAATCCTTTGAGAGATCTTGGGAGATATCTAAGAAATCTGTTATTGTCTACGCTGTTGAGATGAGTCCAATATTGGCGATAGAATTCACTTGCTTTGTCAAATCATTCACGACTATTGAGTTGAGGTATGGTATATTTTTTGTACGACACAATTTTACAGGTAGGGGTTAAAAGTGGAGAGTTAAGAGTATTGTTTATATTTTTGCATAACGAGATAGAGCGCAGTGGTGTCATATCTTGCATCATGGGCAGTGATATTGCCCATAGCAAAGAGTTCTTGACTACAAGATTGAACTTGATCTTCAGAGATATTATAAAAAGATAATAATTCTGACAGTTTTGGTCGTTTATATCCACCATTGTGATGATGAGGAATCTTACAGATCGGGGTGAAGTGTTGCATGGTACAGAAGGTTTCTGGCTCATAGACTAACCCTAGTCTTTCATATTCGTATTGAATAAACTTCTTATCAAATCAGGCATTATGTGCTACTAAGGTATAATTATCTAACAGAGAAGAAATGTGGTCATACTGGTCAGCAAATGTTTTTCCTTCTGATAATTGCTCTAAAAGTTCTTGTGAAAATCAATGAATTGACTGTGCGTAGGGATCCATTGCATCTACACGAAAAAAGAAATTTTGTGATTGTTGAAATTGCCAGTGTTCGTCTACAAGAATATAAGAAAGTTGTGCAATCTGACCAGGATGATAAGAATTCGTCTCCGTATCAAGTATAAGATACATTTAGCGTTTGAGATTGAAATTTATAAAAACTTGTTTCGTGCTATTGTTATTTTGTGTCATGATAATATAGTCTATACCAGCTCAAAAGGGACTAGTAAATGGCGTGTTTCACACATCTCCTGTGATACTGGTAATAGTAACTGATGAAGGATGATACAGTTGTGATTTACTTTCCCAAAACCTTTGTACTCCATCAGGTCAAACAGTTGGTGCTAGTGAAAGTATACCAAGTTCTCTAGGTGTAAGACTGATATTATACTTCCTTGCTAAACTATCAATATATTCTTTATATGAGGAAGGAACACTTATTTTATATTCGATTTCCATAGTATAGTCTCCTGCTTGTAATGATGAAATATTGATCTGATCATTATTCATTTGTTCGATGATGATATCACCAATCTGATCTCTAATTGTTATGGTTTTTGTTACAAATTCATCTATTTTGTTAAATGATTTGTTCGTGTCCCAGGAATAGAGGGTGGTGGCGTTCGGAATAGTGGTGAAATTATATTGAGTCAGTACTTCATTGAGTCCTGTAGATATAGTTGGAATATAAATTCATACTGAATACTGATTCGTCAGTGATGTAAACTGATTGATAAAGTTTTTAACGACATTCATACCTTGTTGTGAAAAAAACTTCTGTGAATCACTGAGGTAATATTCTTTTTTATTAGGAAGGTCGTCTCATCTTATAAGATCAACACTTGCATTCATAAATTGTCGTTCTCGTGTCTTTCTATCTAGTCATGGCATAAGCTTCTTGAGTGTATCAGTATTAACAAATATAACCCCATCAATAGGTCTATGGCAAATATCTTGACATACTTGAGTAGGAATATGGGCATCACTTTCTGGACTATTAAATGTCTTATTATATAACTGAATCATGTAATCTCCATCAATATTCGTGAATCAGAATTTATTCGATGCAATCCAACCAAAAGGAGTTCAACCATAAATAGGATCTGATCGTGTTGGTGGGCGTACTGAGATTCGAGGCATAGTCTTATAACCAAGATAACTATCAATCATATGGATTGTTCTAATTCTTCCTTGTAATATCCTTACATAAGCAAATGAACCGAAAAATCATCCATTAGGTCTACGTTCTGATGAATTCTGAAGGATGACAAGATAACTTTTTGGGACATTTGCTCCCATATACAAAAGAAGTTCATCTTTGTACCTATACGTGTCTTTAAGAAAATAGGCAAGACGAGAGTATTGTTCATTATCTTTGAGGAGAGTTTCTGTTTGAGTTACTATTTGCTCTCGTAAACGATTGATAGTATCTTTTTGGGTTTCAAAAATATTTTCATTCTTAAGATATGACTGAATGATGGAATCGATATCACTTACAACATCTGCTGTTTGTTTATTATATACGCTAAGATAGGTTGCTACTGTTCAGAGTCTGTTCGTTAAGATGTCTTGTTTGTCGCCAGTTAAAATATAGCTTACAAGGGCATATAGTCACATCATGAAGAATGAAATAACAGTCACCATCAAAAAAGGTATCGAAATAGTATCGGTCCGTTGTTCAATGCGTTTAGATTTTTGTCGTCATCGTTCTCCTCTAGACATAGAAACGGTATAGTAAAATGATGGTTTTTTTTTTATTTAAGAATAAATGTTTTTTGTTTGTTCTGCAAGTTTGGAATCATTTGTTTTATCTAATCTGAAGGGAATATATTGTTCTTTATTGTCTATGAAATTTGATAATTGTTGTATTACTTGATCATCTCCAGATAACATTTCGTGTAAGAATATGCTTGTATTTTTCATAGAAAACCATTGTATATCAATCATAGCATGAGTGTCTTGAATAGAAATTTTTTCAGTAAGATAGGTTGTAAAAAATGTTATTATATTATCAGACATATATACATTTCAGATCTCAAATAAAGATTCTGGTGATAATACTATTGCTCATGCTGTTTCTTCTTGGGTTTCACGAATAGCACAATCTAATACACTTTCTCAAATTTCACATTTCCCACCAAATCAATTTCTCAATCATGGCATCTTTGTCGCTGGTCCATTTTTTCATAATAAAACAAATGTTTCTCATTCATTTTCATAGAGAGGGAATACTACTGAAAGTTCTTTGTTCATCGTGTTATGAGTGAAAATAAGTAAATTCTTTCATGGCTATTATTACATTGATCGTTTGTCAGGATTATTTCTTTTTGTTGTATCTTTATCCATGTATTCTTTTATTACCTCTCCTAGTGTCTCTACAAGGATGTCAAATTTTTCATATGACTGATCTGTGAGAGGGGCAGAATCGTTATGAGTATATGATTTTGATTCAAATTGCGCTTTTTTGTCTCGAAGGAGATTGGCTACTTTTTTAGGACTATCGATATATGAGAATGTTGTGTTGATACCATGATCAAGTGTTATCATAATTTCACCTTTTCAAAAAATTCTATCACTGACTGAGTTCTGAGCCTGGCTAATGCTTTCAATATTGTCTCGATGACATTGTTGTATACTATAGTTGAGAAGTTTGTTTCGTTGAAAAATAGAAATTCCTTGTTTATTGATGACAAGTGCATCCAGATAGTGGTTAAGGAATTGTAGGATAAAATGCACGTAAATTATCATAGCTACTCCAGCTAATATCCAAGTAATAAGAGTGATGGATGGAAAAAAATACTGTGATATCGAATAAAGTATCCACAGTAAAATCATAAGTCAAAGTGTTACAAAAAAATGCTTGAAGTGAATGCTTCAATGGTGACCGATGATGATACTTTCATCTGATAATGTCATATATTGTCTTAGTATATATGTTCTCATACTATGAACTATAACAAAAAAAACTTGCAATTCAATGCAAGTAATAGTGTTTCTTCGTAACGGATGAAATTATGAAGACTTTTTTGATGCTTCTTGCATTCTTGCCATTTTCTCAGCAAAAATCTGGCTTCTTCCAAGAGAAACTTTCTTTTGTACTTTATCTGGGTTGTAGACAGGATGAGAAAGATGACTTGATTCAACTTTGATAGGTCCTTGTGTAGTAGAGTATACCGTAAATTCATATCCATGGATATCTTGTACAGTAACTTCTTTCATTTCTGGATGGATGTTTTTTTTTGCCATAATAATAGAGTAATAATAGTATATAAAGTATTATATTGTGTTTTTTTATAGTATAATGATTCGAATTATCTTACAAATTTTTTGTTCAGTGGGTGATGAGAATAGATTTCATCTGGCTTAAACCAGTGAGCAATTTCTAATTTAGCTTCACCAAGATCAGCTGATCCATGAACAATATTGTAGAGATCAGTACCAGGATTTGCATCAAGATAACCAAATGACATATGAGCATAATCTCCTCTAATAGTTCCTGGAGCTGCAGACTTCGGTTCTGTGCTACCGATAAGTTTACGAGCTATTTCAACAGCTTCAACACCTTCCCAAACCATAGCAAGAATAGGAGCTTGAGCCATCATTTTCACAACAAGATCAAGAACTTCTTTACCTCTTCTCGTACCTAAAGTACCAATCCCTTCATAGTGACCAATAAGTTGTTCTTCTGTTGCATGAATAAGTTTCATAGCCACAAGAGTAAGTCATACTCTTTCAAAACGAGTAATGATTTCTCCAACGATGGTACGTCCCACCGCATCAGGTTTAAGAATAACAAGAGTTTGTTCAAGTTGCATAAGATATTTTGTTTAGTGAATTAAAATATCCGTATCACTATACAGATTTCTTCTTTGTGTTGCAAGGGAAAATGATATTATCATTGTATTTTGTGAATGAGTCTTGCAATTCTTTGGTATATCTGTATCTTGAAGGTTGGATATTTTAGTTACTCTAGTAATGATGGCATCTCTCAAAAAACCTTATAAAATCATCAAAATAAATCTCCTACGAGTTGTATTGTGAATTCTTGCGTTTACTATTTGATTAAACTTGATTAGCAAAATATTTGTATCAGGCGGTGATGTAGAAGTCGTTCAAAACAAAAAAGATGTATCCCTGGATGAGTTTCTCTCCTGATACGAAAATACCTTATTTACCAAGATTAAACTGACGAATGGTACTGATTTAGAAGGATATATCCCGGTATCATGAGCTGGTGGCTCTTCACTTTCTCTCATGTCACTCCAAAAAGATCTCACTATCAAGTATTATGATGTGATTCAGACTAAAAAACCTCTTGATACATCATTAGTTGATATGGGAATAGCACTTACAGGCTGATCAGTGATTGATATTGTTTATGAAGAAGAATCGTTGCTAGCGTGATTATTTTTCAATACCATATTACCTATCCTCTTATTGGTAGTGATTTTTACCGTGGGAATGAGATTTTTCTCTGGTAAATGATGATGAATTGGTGGTATGAATCCGTTTGGTAGTATGATGAATGTCGGAAAACTTGCAGGACAAGACAAAAATGCCAAAAAAGTGAAGTTTTCTGACGTGATTGGTATGGCAGAGGTAAAACAAGAACTGACCGAGGTGGTCGATTTCCTCAAGAATCCTGATAAATACCATAAACTTGGGGCTAAAATTCCAAGAGGAGTATTGTTGTACTGACCTCCAGGAGTCGGGAAAACTCTTCTTGCCAAAGCAGTCGCAGGAGAAGCAAATGTAGCCTTCTTCTCAGTATCAGGTTCTGAATTTATGGAGATGCTTGTGGGTATGGGAGCGTCGAAAGTGAGAGCGTTGTTTGACAAAGCACGTGCTGCAGGTAAGGCCATCATCTTTATCGATGAGATCGATGCGATCGGGAAGAGAAGAGGTGGTGGAATGTCAGGATGACATCAAGAACAAGAACAAACCTTGAATCAAATTCTGACTGAGATGGACGGATTTGGAACCGATACGAACGTGATTATCTTAGCATCGACAAATAGACCAGATACCCTCGATCCAGCCTTGCTCAGATCAGGAAGATTTGATCGTAAAGTACTGGTAAATACTCCATCGAAAGAAGAGAGAAAAGAAATGTTTGAATATTATTTGAATAAGAAAAAGATCGATAAGGATATCAATATCGATAGTATCGTGAATAGATCTTCAGGAATGGCTGGAGCTGATATCGAAAATATCGTGAATGAATCAGCTCTCAAGGCAGCTCGTGATAATTCGAAAAAAATTACCAATGCTGATCTCAACTATGCAATCGAGAAAGTCGTTATGGGACCAGAAAGAAGAACAACGGTGATTACAGAAGATAAGAGAAAACTTGTCGCCTATCATGAACTAGGACATGCCGTGACCTCGTATCATCTTACCTATGCTGATAAACTCGAAAGAATCACGATCGTACCGAGAGGACAATCATTAGGAGCGACACGATATAGTCCTGAAGAAGACTTAAATCTGGTCAGTAAAGCTCAGTTTTTGGATAGATTAGTCAGTCTGTTGGGAGGTCGTGCAGCTGAAGAAATCTTCGTAGGTCCTGATCATATTACGACAGGTGCATCGAATGATTTCGAAAGAGCGACAAAAATCGCTGCAGATATGATCTTAAAATATGGTATGGATGAAGAGATGGGAACGATTATGTATCTGGACAAGGGAGAAGATCAGACTGCTGGACACTTCCGTCGATATAGTGATAAAACTACCGAGATGGCAGATCATAAGATCAAAGCACTCATCGCTGATGCCTATACCAAAGCGAAAAAAATCCTGACGAAAGATAAAGCCAAAATCGAGTTGATCACGTCTAAACTCCTAGAGAAAGAAAGTCTCAGTAGAGAAGAGTTTGAGGAGATGATGGAAGAATAAATCATAAAAAAAAGAAGAACCCAGCAATTGCTGGGTTTTTTGATAAAGAATTACACAAGCTCTTTTCTTAGAGAGAAAATATGACTTGGTTAATGTATTGAAATTTGTTTTTTATTTCTTTTTCATAATCTATACGTTGTCTCGCTTGTGTTTTTTCTGGTTCCGTTAACTTTAATATAAGAAGAACCTCAATTTGAGTTTCCATTTTATATATTGTTACGTGTTCATTTGTTTGGAGTTTTATTCCAATAAGTTTCAATTCTTCTTTTTTAAAGAATTCAATTAAGTATTGAATATCTTCATTATTAAGTTGTTTATTCATATTTTATATATTTTTTGTATTTGTCTGTATTATATGAATATGAAATATAAAGTCAATAAAAATTACCAACTCCTATCACATTCTACATCCATCATCTCTCCTTCGATATCGAGAAATTGGAGACGGTAGGCTTGGAGGTGCATGATGTCGTTTTCATCGAGATCTTTCTTATCCATATAGAGATAATCTCCTCTGACAGGAAGCCCGTGTTGACTGAGGTGATAACGGATCTGATGCGTACGACCTGTGAGGATTTCTACTTCAAGTTCTGCGTAGCTGGAGTCTGGTATGTGATTTAGTTGAGTGACTTTTGTAATTCCCATCTTCGGTTCGTAGTGAGGAACTTTGGGGATGACGAGTTCTTGGATGATATGAGGTTTACCTCCCGCTAAGGGAGGTAGAGTCATACTATCGAGAAATTGTTGACCTTTGTCGGTGATGAGAATTTGTGCACGGTAGAACTTCTTGAGTGGAACGAGCTCTTTATCTTCAATAGTGTCTGCTGAGGATTTTTGCATCCAGAGGTCTTTGAAGTATTTGAGTCACTCTTCAGTCTTCACGATCAGCATAAGTCCATCCGTTTCCTTATCCAGGCGATGGATAAGTCCGGCTCTAATGAAGTTTCCTGTTGTAGGGAGATTTTGTGCTTTGAAATACTGATACAACGCTCCGACCATATTCACGTGTTCTACTCATCGAACAGAATTGGGATGAGAAAGGACTCCCTTGGGTTTATAGACGACGAGATAATCTTTTTTCTCTACTAATATTTTTAGATCAATGGCAGGAGAAAGAGCAAGCATTTCTGACTCCATATATCTCTCAGGATGGACAATCGTGATGATGTCTCCCTGTTTCAGTCAGAGTGACTTTTTTTTCACTACAGTATCATTCACGAGAATATCTCCACGAGCCACCAGACGATGAAAAAAATTACGAGTATACTCGTGGTTCTTCGTGAGATAGACGTCAATCCTTTCTCAGCCGTTGCCTTCATAGGTGATGATGTTCGTTTTTTGGGACATGAGGTGTGTTCTTGTTCAAAATTACTTGCACTGACTATACAGATTTCTATACTTGGATCAAAGGATTTTATTTTCTAGTCTCTCTGGCATGCTTAAAAGAATGTTTTTCCTCTTTGGAATCAATATTGCTATCTTGATTACTCTGAATATTTTGCTCTTTTTGGCAGAAAGATTTTTTGGTATCTCGATAGAACCCAATAGTTATTCAGGACTTATTGTATTGGCTATTGTAATGGGATTTGGTGGTGCTATCGTGAATTTACTCATCAGTAGGTGGTCAGCGAAGAGATTGTATAATATCCAACTCTTTGATTCATCGATTGGTGATGCAAAATTGAGGCTCGTGTATACTACTGTAGAACAGATTGCCTTCAATCATAAAATCACGATGCCGGAAGTAGGAGTCTATGAAGCAGGAGAAGTGAATGCTTTTGCTACGGGAGCAAGCAAAAATAAGAGTTTAGTTGCAGTATCATCTGGTTTGATTGAAATGATGAGTCCTGACGAGATTCAGGGTGTGGTTGGACATGAGATGGCGCATATCCTGAATGGTGATATGGTGACGTCTACGCTCTTACAAGGATCACTGAATACGTTCACGATTGTGGCTGCGAGAGTGCTGGGTGGTATTATCGATGCAGCGATAAGTAAATGAGAGAATAGAGGTGGAGGTATCGGATATCTGTTGATCGTGAATATATTGAATATGGTATTCGGATTCTTAGCTTGACTGGTGCTTATGGCTCATAGTAGACACAGAGAATACAAAGCGGATCTGGGTGGTGCGAAATTTACCAGTAAGAGTGCTATGATTGCAGGACTTAAGAAACTTGCTCAGATATATGAAAACCCTGTTCCACAAGATGGATTCGCAACTATGAAGTTCTCTGGAGGAGGAAATATTGCAGAATGGTTTTCTACACATCCACCATTAGCGAAAAGAATTGCTGCGTTGGAGAATAATCACTTGCTATAATTAGAAATTTATAATAAAAAAAAGAGACCCAGTAGTTGCTGGGTTTTTTGATTAGTTTAAAGGCTTAAAGGTTGATATTATTTCTTGGAAATAGTTGAGCCATCCTCCATGTTCCGTTAAAAGATCTACTAAATCAGTGGCTATATCTTGCGGTCAGAAATAACTAAAGTAATACTTATTATTGAATCATAGGAGATCTATAGAACAAGATGGGTCTGAATTAGTGATACATCTTTGATATTCTTTGCGATATCATTCAGGAGTTCGCACAATTATACCAAATACATCAACATGTCATGTAATATAATCAGATGTACTATCTCGCTTTGATAATTCTGGATTAGGTATTCCTGGCCATCAGGATTCTTGTGTAGGTAATGTGATATGGATAGATTTTATAAATCATGAATAAAAGGATTGTACTTCTTCACTAGGTTGATAAATAAAGGCTGTGTACTCTTCCCATCACTTAGGTAAAATAAGTTGAAATCAGAACTCTGTATTTGTATAGACGAGAGGATTATTACTCTGTGGATTTGTGGTTCATGTGACGAGTTGGATAGTTCATGATGTGATCTTTCCTGAAGCTTCTGAGAGAAAATCTGTAGATCAAGAAGTGTTGTTTGATGAAGAGATAATCTCTCCAGAGAGTGCAGTTTTCTGTTGTTGTATATGAGTTTTCGGAAATTTAATAAAAACTGCTACTCCAATACCAACAAGGATAAGAATAATGATGATAAGTAATGGTTTTTTCATAATTATTTTTCACTACATAAAAAAGATTGAAGAGACTATACAGAAATATAGCATTACTTCAATCGTAAGAAAATTTATCCTTGATACAATTCTTCCACTTTCTCCCAATTGATCACTGACCATCGAGCTTCGATATAAGCTGGTCTTTTGTTTTGATAGTTGAGGTAGTAGGCGTGTTCCCAGACATCCAATCCGAGAAGTGGAGTTTTTGCTTCCATAAGTGGGCTGTCTTGATTCGCGGTAGCGATCACTTCCAGGCTCTCTCCTGATTTTACTAACCATGCCCATCCACTTCCAAATTGGTTCGTAGCAGTAGTAGAGAACTTGTCTTTAAACGCTTCAAATGATCAGAACGTATCGTTGATGGCTTGAGCGATTTTCCCTGTTGGAAGATTGTTGTCTGATGGTGTTTTCATCATGGTCCAGAAGAGACTATGATTGTGATGACCTCATGCATGATTTCTGACTACAGCTTGAAGTGAGTCAGGAAGTTCTGTTTTTTTCGTTAATAAGTCTTTCAGTGACCAGTCGCTGTATTCTGGATGTGATTCAAGACCTGCATTGAGTTTGTCGATATAAGTTTGGTGATGTTTGGTATGATGGATTTGCATGGTCTCACGGTCGATGACAGGTTCAAGAGCATCGTAAGAATATGGTAATGGTGGTAGGGTAAATGCCATAATTGATTACATATTACAAGATAAATATACTTTAGATTATAAAGTAGTGAGGGAGAAAATCAAGAGAGATTGATTTATACTTTAATATCCAAGTCGTTCAATATGGTCAGATAGTCATTTTTTTTGTCACCATACTTGGTCTCGAGATAGTCATGGAGAAGTTGTTTCCAATTCGCCCATGAAGAACCAAAATCTGAGGAACTATCGACCAGATCTTGGACTGCTTGATCCATATTCAGTGGCGTCTGTTTGAGTTGTACATCACGGAGGGACTGACGTAGAGTAGTATCGATATGTTCATGCATCATCTCATAGGATCCATTCTGAGAATAGAGAGTTACTGTTGTACGAGAAAGCGGTAATGCTGTATAATGAAATGAAAGAGAAAAGTGATCTGACTGAAATGATTGTGCAGATTGTTTTTTAAGTTTCTCTCGATGATTATGGAGAGAGAGTTCGGTGATATGATCTTGATGCTCTGTAAGGGTAATATAGGGATTGATTGCTATTTGATTGAGTATCCATTGTTGAGATTGAAGATCGTACTGACTCAGCCACTGATAGAGATTAGTTTCTAGAGGACTGGTAGACCAGACAGTTCATAGACACAGATAGTTCTTGTACGAGAAACTGTGATGGATATGTCAGGAAATAAATTTTGTCGTTGGATAATCTAAAAAATGAGGACTGATGGCTTTATCTTTGTAGAAAAACTGACTTTTGATACCTGGAAACTTTATGTTAGCAGTATAGTAATGATGGACGATAGTGAGATGCTGATGTTCTTGAATCTGATCTTCTATATATGAGTTGAGAAGATAACTTTCTGTTTCGTTGGTGTTGGTACTTTCACGAAGTATACGCAAACTTACATCTCGGTCAGGGTAGTACTCGTGTTGTGGTGTATATCGTGATCGAGAAAGCATATACGGCATAAACAGAAATTTCTGACTCTGGATCGTGTGAAGTTCGGGTGTCGTGATAATATGGAGATAGGGGTGGGATTGTTGGTTGAGTATTTTTTCTGTTTCTGAATAGACAAAATGCTGACCGAGTCGATCATGATTTCCAGCAAGGACATAGACGTGTTTGTGTTGATCGGCAAGTTCTAGAAACAGATCTAGAAGAGCTAGGAGGGAAGGTCTATGGTAGGAGAAGTGATAGACATAATCTCCTAAAAACACAATATGATCATCGTCATGTTGTGTGATATACTCACGAATAGTGTCGAGAGTAAGCGTTCCATAACGAGGATGGATATGAATATCTCCTATAAAGAGCATGGATAGGTGTTAAGAATTAAGAATTAGCAATTAAATAGTAATGAAATACATATTTGATACAATAAAAAAATCGTCACATCTTGAGATGTCGTATTTATTTTGATATTGACGAAGTATACTATATCAAACAATCTCTTGAAATGGCTTATATATATCACTATATACATAGTATGATTGTCTAATATAGTATGATTGTCTAATCATGAGTATGTTGTCATCAAGATGAGATGATGTATTCCGTAGGTTCTAGATTCGCCTATGTCATCAACCATGGACATTTTTTTTGTCCAAAAAATCTACAATATAATATAAAACCTTAAAAAATCAAGAAAAATGAAAAATGTAAGTACAGAAATCAAAAACAAAACAGTAAACACATTAAATGTAACAACAATGAAAACAAAAATTCACATCATGGCGGTATGTCTGCTTAGTGTAGTAATGGTTATCTCATGCAGTAAGTATGAGGATGACTTAGTAGTAGATGAGACTATGTCTCAGAAATCAGCTCAAGGTGATTTTGAAATGCAACTTATGAGTACGAGTAGTACAGTCATTAATATTGCTCCATCAAGTGGCTATACCTCCAATAGTAGTGTGACCATACCTGCTCATAAAGGAATGAGTGCTGCAGTAGGTGGTGTTATCCGTGCAAGAGTACTTTATAGGATTGGAACTTCTAATTCATTTAGAGTAGAAATTAGTAAGCAAGATGGAGGTAATTTTACCACAGCAGGGACGGCTCTTGTAAGAATAAAATCTACAAGCGGCGTTGTTGCTACAGGTTCATCTATAGCATTACCTCTTGGGCAGAACAAAGTTGAAACAACTATTACAGGTTCTTTTGGGCAAGGCATCCTACATTTCTATCCTATGGTAGAATCAAGTACAGGTACTAGATATTATGCTGAGCCATTTCTGATGTATAGTGTCCCAATGTACAATATCAAAAGTTCTTATACTACTGGTGAAGAAATAGGTAGAACAAATGATGTTATTGTGAAGGCTGCTGGTACGTATTTACAAGGTAGTGGATTAAGTGTACAATGTACAGAATTCTGTAACCGTTATTATGTAAATGTATATAATAAAAGTACTGCAATAAATAGTGCTGGTCAAATTGGTAATGCTAAAGATTGGTACGGTTATGCTTCAGTTAAAGGATTAGTACAAGTTCCAAATGGTTCAGCGCCAAGACCCGGAGATATTCTTTGTATGGACAATTATCCATCTGCTTCTGATAAATATGGTCATGTAGCTATTGTTATTGAAGTAGTTAATGGAACTAATGGTTACATTAAAATAGCTCAGCAAAATGCTGGTAAAGTTCCATTGGGAGTATCTAATTATGATACCCGTTGGGAGCATGCTATAGGAGGTCAATTGTCTTATAATTCATCAACTAAAATAATTACACCACCTCCAGGATTTAAAATTCAAGGTTTGTTACGATTGTAAATTATTCTCTTAAAATTAAAAAATCTTCCTAGTTGTTGCTAGGAAGATTTTTCTTAATCTAAGGATTTAAAGATTGGTAAAATATATTTTGGTTCTCCTCCATCTCATCGTTTTTCATAGAGATCTTTGGGCATTTCTTGTGGTCAAAAAGATGTAAAGTTATAATCTGTATTGCTTCATAGGAAATTTAAGATAGTTGTACATGATGCGTTAGGGTAAGGAAAACACCTTTCATATTCTTTTTTATAGTCGCTTTTAAACCATATTCATACTGTTAACATCTCTGCATATCATGGAATACGGTTGATAGTATCTGTGGTAGCTTTATTAGGATCTTCGGGTCCATATCGTTCTAATTTGGTAGGTAGTGCAATAGAGATAGATGCTATGGTTCACGGATATGTAGTATCTTGTTTGTGACGATATACAAACGCCTTATAATCTTCCCATCACTTTGGAAGTGTAAGTTGAAATCAGAACTCTGTATTCGTATAGACGAGAGGATTATTACTCTGTGTATTTGTAGTTCATGTGACGAGTTGGATAGTTCATGATGTGATCTCTCCTGAAACTCCTGAGAGAAAATCTGTAGCTCAAGAAGTGATGTTTCATGAAGAGATAATCTCTCCAGAGAGTGGAGTTTCCTGTTGCTGTGTATGGGTTTTTGGAAAGTTGACAAAAACTGCTACTCCAATACCAACAAGGAGGAGAAAAATGATAATGAGTAATGGTTTTTTCATAATTATGTTGCATAAATAAAAAAAGATTGATCATACTCTATAGAAATACGTTAGTATTTCAATTGTAATAACGAAAAAATAAGTCTTTTGTGAGTTCTTGTATATATAATTCTTCCATTGCATCTCATTTCGATATAGGATCATCTTTGTTGATTTTCATAGCAGGCGTTAATATGTCTTTAAATCTTTCAAATGATACAAAAATATTGGTTATTATTTCAGCAAGTTCTCCTCTATACGCAACAATAAAAAAATCGTCCCATTTTGAGACGACTTTTTGTGATTATTGTACACGTTCAAAGGTAATCAATTGACTTCCACCAGCAAGACTGCTTTGAAGAAGTTGGTTGATAATTTCTTGTGTTCATTTCGCATCATTAGCTTTTGATCTGGATTGTATAGCAAGATAATAACCTAGTACTGTTCTTTCATCATTTGATAATTCTTTATTGAGATCTGTGAGATTTACCTTCCCTTGTGAAGAATTTACTAATGAGAGTGCTTTAGATACATTTATAGGGTCAACTTGTTTTCCAAGAATATCTGCCATATCGCTTATTCCATCTACTTTTGCAAGTCTTGATTGGAATATATTTCCTATAAGGGCAAAATAATATTGTGCTTCTTTATTGAAGAACCTTGGTACAGCCATTTTTGCTCTAAAAAGAGTGGCGTCAGACGCGAATGATTGCGTAAGATACGATTGAAGTTGAGGATCGCTGATGCTTGTAATATGAGCAAGAAGCTCTTGATCAGAGAGCGTATATGCATATTTTGCTCCCATATTATTAGTATTGATAAGCTTAAGATATCCATCTTCTATCATTTTTACCAGCATGGTCATGGTTCCATGTTCTATAATAGTATTCGTAGTAGTATCAATTTTGGCCATAAATCTATCAAATAATGATGAGTTTCCTTCGCCTTGAACTACTGATCAGATATTAGGATCAATAACAAGATATTTTATCTTCTTGTCTTGTAATCTCAAATTAAGATTACAGGTATTTTCATCAGATCACCATTGTCGAAGATTGGTTAAGAGTCCATCACTGATGATATTGTTTTGATTATCTAAGAAATACTGAAGATAGGTTCCTGCAATCAGTACACCATCATCATCTTTACGAGTTTTTACGTAGTTGATAAAGGCATTATAGTGTCCAAATTGTAAATTGAAGACGTCTTGTGCATTATAATTGTATTGTATGACTTCTTGTTGTCAGAATCCTTGTGCCGAGAAGAGGAATTGAACTTCTTTACCCGTAGATCATTTATATCGCACAAATGGTCCAGATCATCACTGAGAAGCTATTCTTGTGAGATTAAATAGAGTTTGTATAAGCGCTGCTAGTATAAGTATTCCGACTGCTATTTTTCAAGCTCGAGAACTGATCGGAGTAGCTTTTTTTATAAGAAGTTGTGATAAGAAGAGAGCATTAGAGAATGTTGTCCAAGCAATGATACCTACCGCATACCAGATAATACCACTCGCAAGAAATCGCCATATGATCCAACCTGCAAGAGTAACGAGATGTAAAACGATAAGCTCTTTTTGTTTATTATAGATACTAGAGATAGTACCTGCAATAAGGAGGATAAATGATAATATCCATATAAATCCAATATCAGTATAGTATGAACTGAGATTTTGAAGTGACCAGTTAAATATTACATTGAAGGGAGTAAGGAATGCATAAGGTATGGCGATGCTTGTATATCATTGTATATCTTTTGTAACTTGCACTACATTACTGGTAACATATGTAGTAATACGTTTGGCAATTTCTCAAGAGAGAGAAGATTGTCTTGTAGGATCTGTTTCTTTACTAAGTTCTTTATAATCTTCCATAATACCTTGTAGGAATTTGTATTGATTAGAACCTGTGTCGATAGTATTCATAATGCTTTGGATCCCTTGAACTGATTGACCTGCTGTAGGATTTTCACAAAGTTTATCAGCGGTGGTGTTAAGACTATAACAACCAGGTGTATGAAAGAAAACTTTGAGGAGATGATATCATCGTGCAAAAGGACCATAGCTATTTTGTTCTATAGTAGTTCGTGTTTTGGGATGGCTAAATACTCTCTGTCCAAATCAGATATATCTTCAAAGATCTTCAATTAATCATCCTCATTCTATTTCTTCAAGATTTGTATAGAGTGAATCTTGTGTGAGTCAGGTAGATGAGATTGTACATTGATTTGGTTTTAGATCAGGTAGAGAGGTTCATCCATTTTGCATTGGTTGTGTAGTAGTATTTCAACTTGTTATGAGATTGTCCGACTCTCCTGTATCTGCAACGAATGCTATACGTTTTTGATATGAATTTTTTGTGTTTGATGATGTTGATGTATTGTCAGAGAGAAGTACTCCTTTGATGATGGTACTAAAAGAAAATGAATTATTGATGAGATGATATGTTGTAAGATATGTTCCCTTTATAGTGAAAAGAAGAATAACAATTGATAGTCCTCGATAGAGAATGGGTTTGAAAATTTGCCAAAGTCTATTCTTTCGCGATATCATAATTTGAGTCGCACTTGAAATCAGTCAGATAAGACCAAGTTTTGTTGCTAGATTTTTACTTACATAGAAGACCATAGACATTGCTTCGGCTTTCCCCAATACGGCAAGGACAAGGAAAAATATTCCAATAACTCCAAAAATTCCAATAAATGTTCCTATAAGAAAGAGGAAAAAAATGATAACATCTTGAAATGCAGTAGGCTTAGAAAGGACAGCAAGAGCAAAGAAAGATCCTGACAAGAGTGCAGGTATGTTTTCCGAAATTCTTCGAGAAAACGTTTCGAGATTTTTGTGAGTGATAGATTTAATAAAAAGAAATCCTGACATAATAGCAAGCATGGTAAGACTCATTACTCACAGATCCGTTTTATTATCGACAAATACAAGAAATGCTCCCATTCCACTCATCAACCAAAGGAGAAAGTACATCCATCATAAGCTCATAGCATATTGTCACTGGGTGTCTGTAGTGATAATATTTTTTTCTTTGAAATAAGTAATGATCGTAGATAATGAACCTAATCCAAAGAAAAGCGCAAGCCATCAACTGATATTATTCATTACTACAGCAAGAGTATCTGGGCTGATGATAAATGATGTGCCAAATGGTTTGAAGAGACTAAACCAATATGCAATATAGACCATCCAAAGGTGTGGTGTCATGATAGGTCCTTCAGAAAAGAATAGTCCATTATTGAGAGACCATACTTTAGGGAAATA
Source organism: candidate division SR1 bacterium Aalborg_AAW-1 (assembly GCA_001007975.1). Taxonomy (GTDB): domain Bacteria; phylum Patescibacteriota; class Gracilibacteria; order Absconditabacterales; family Absconditicoccaceae; genus Aalborg-AAW-1. Next base: position 675,998 of record CP011268.1, read on the forward strand.
CATATAGGCATGGTTTGCATCCCAAGCTGTGGAATACGGTATGAAGGAAAGATTAAAACTAAAGAGTATATACAAACAAGTAAGTAAGAGAAGTGATAGGATAATTACTTTATATGAAAGTTCAGATTCTCTTAGTGACTCAATAGTTCATCATACTATTGCAGATGTTTCCTTCCATACAGAGCGTTGTGACCATAAGAGTCGAATAAATCAAGCAAATTGTATTCGCGCAAGGATTGGGAAGAAGAGTTGTGTAAAAATAAGTATATAGTTGAGAAGGAGAAATATTCACAATCCTATTCATAGTGCAAGCATCATGTCTGCCCATGAAGTGATGGTATGTTTTACATAACGTTTATATACCCAAGCTCCTCATACATACAGTCCTCATAAGAATATGGTTATGATAGTGAGTAAAAGTATGATATTTATAAGAAACATCACAAATCATGTTGTTCATACAAGACCTCATTTCATCACTACATGAAAAAATCATCATATGATTATCATAAGTATTGTCGATATACCTAAAGCCTTGAGAGTGAATACTCTTTTTTGAAACAGTATCCAGAGAGGTAGTAGGGCGATAAGAGAAAATCCTATAATAAGTTGCCAGTTAGATCATCCACTCATCATATCATAATAATAGGTATGATTCATCATATATGCATGATATGCTTCGATTCATACACCTCACATAAATAGTGTGAGTAATATAATTCATAAGCTGTTTCAGAGAGCTTTGAGAGAAAACATCTCGATTAAATAATAAATAAAAAAATAATACCACCATCATAGTGATATTATCTTTGTTTTTCAAGGAGTTCTGACATCTATGGTCAGTATTTTATTTTTTAAAGAGTTTTAAGAGTACTTTAGTGAGGGGTACGTTAATAACAAGAATGAGTAATCAAGTAATCAGACCTGCAAATCAGAATCATTTAAAGATACTCATACCCATACCAAAGAGCACGATATAGACAATGATATTGGTCGCATTACCATCTCTGATTGCAAGCCAACTTCTTGCATATGCAGTATCAACTGCAGAAGATCGACTTTTACCTGCTTTAAGTTCTTCTTGTATTCTCTCATAAATGATGATATTGGCATCTATTCCCATAGCTAGAGAAAGAATAATGGCTGCAATACCACTGAGAGAAAATGCATAATCAATTATTTTGAAAATTGCAAGAGAGTAAACGAGGAACGAAATCATAACTGCCATACCGATGACTGCTGATCTTAATCAGTAGAAGATAAGAAGGAATAAAAACATAAGTCCTAATCATATTCAACCTGCAAGAAATGCACCATTGATTGCACCTTCACCAAGAACTGGTGACACTTTCTCTTCTTGAGAAAGAATAAGTGGTGCAGGTAATGCTCATTCATTGAGACTATCTGATAACTCTTTAGCACTTTCTGTGGTGAATTCACCATCAATTTGTGCACTACCTCAACAAATTGGTTCATTAATTACTGGTGCAGTTTGTAGTTTTCATCATACAAATATTGCCATTTGTTGACCCACAAACGATTTTGTTAAATTACAGAAAATTTCTTTTCCTTTTTCATTAAAGTTAATAGTAATAACAGATTTACCAAATTGATTTACTCCTGGAGCAGCATAAGAGAAGAAGGCTCCATTTAATATCTCATTCGTTGATGGATTGACTGCTACAACCCATTGAGGTGATTTATTGATAAATACTTCCTCTCCATTGATAATAATGCTTTTTTGAAGAGCAGCTGTAATAGCTTTTTCTTCTTCAGGAGAAATATTATAGATAGCAAGTACTTGTAAACCTTCTCAACTACCAAATGAGCTTGCATTGAGGTCACTATTGAAGCGAAGTTCTGATGATGTTGTATCATATGAAAGAGTACCAGTAGCATTTGTATGAGTATTTCCTGTTGAGACACCAAATTGTTTATTAAACTGTGCAGCAACGCTTGCAAGTTTTTCAACAGTAATTGCGTTATTTTCAGTCTGTTTTACGCTAGTAATACGAGTAAGCACATATCCTTCAATTGCTGGAGTTCCATTTTCATTCCCATTAATATAGATACCTTCACTTTCGATAAGATCACCTGGTTTTGCTGTCAGGAAAGCTTCTTTTTTGTTACTATAAATTGGAGAAAGCGTGTCGAAATCTCTATTTTCTAATGCTGTATAGAAGATATCACTTCCTTCTTTACCTTGTGTTAATTCTACAAATTTTTCAGGATTTGTTTTAATTTGAGTAAAGAGGTCACGTGCCATAGTTTCTCTTTCGCTTACGAGAGCAGCTTGTTCAGATTCTTTAGCTGGTACTTTAAATTCAAGCTCAACTGTCTTACCAATGATTTCTTTAGCACTTTCAAGTGAATGAACTCAACCTATCTCAATGACCAGAAAGGTTTCATTATCAATGTTTTGTTGACGTGCAGAATAATCACTTACTCAGAGTGCTGAAATTCTGTTATCAATATTTTTTAAAATAACAGCTATAGCTTGTCTTTTTGCAATATCTCTTTCTGATTGAATAGTGTAAATTTGATCGTATTTAGAAAAATCTACTTTATAGGTAAGCTTCACTCATCATGCAATATCCATTCCTTGACGGAATTCAGTAATACCATGTTGGGTGAATGTTGTTTTTGTTGTTTTTGTTTCTTCATCAAATGTTTTTCCTAATCAGAAAATAATTCATAGAGAGAGAATAAATCCAATCCCATACCATAATCCCAGAGATCTATACCATTGCTTCTTCATGATTGTTATTGAGCAAAAAAATTTAAAAAAATAATTACAAGATAACTATAGCTAAGATTGATAATAATTACAAGTCAAATTAAATAAAAAATAAGCAATATGAATATGTGCTTATATAAGTTCTGATTGTATATTGCGATCTGTAAGATCAAGGCGTGACAGGATCGAACTGCCGACAACGGTTCCGAAGACCGATGTGTTGCCACTACACCAACGCCTCAAAGCAGTTTATTTAATAATGAATTTACAAGACAGGATCGAACGAAATAGCTTCGCATTCCTCGTCCTCCAACGGTTCCGAAGACCGATGCGTTGCCACTATAGATCCGGCATTTATCCGAAGAATGAGGAGAGGGACGACGGCACACCAACGCCTCAAAGTAGAGTTTATAACTTTTTTTGAAATACTATTGTGTATAGTATGACTTTATAAAACATTGTAAACTTTTACCTTTTTACTTCATAGATTTGCCATCTCATAGATTGTTGTTCTGGAGTGATACCATACTGTATATAGATTTCTTTTTGTATTTCAAGGACTTTATCGATGAGTATTGCTTCTGTTTGCTCACCCAAAAGAATACGAATATAGGCCAGGAGCATATAATCATTTGTTGTTATCTCACAAATATGTTGCGTTTCATGAGAGATGACATTGAGCACAAATCCATATGATCTTAATTTTTCTATGATAGTATCTATCTTGTTTTGGATAGTATAGTGTTGAACAGGTACTTGGATTTTGTAGCTACTCAGGATATTTTTTTGTAATGTTGGCTTACCAAACAAAAAACATAATCCAAAAAATTCCGCAAGAATAAAATCCTGACTAGGTTCAGAGTGAGATTTCTTATGGAGGGAAAACCATCATTTCTGCTCGTTGAGGATAGTGGTTCATCACCATTCTGCAAACAAATCGAGAGCATCAAGTTTTGTTAGGAGTTTGTTTCCGCTCAATTTAGGTATATAGTTGTAGGATCTGTTACTCACTTCATCATATCACTCATACCGCTCAAGAATCGAATACATACTATCGATAAATCAGTCAGACATATCAGTATTTTCATTAATTTCTTTAATACGATTTGGAATAAGGCGTATGAGTTGCATAGTATTACCTAAATCCTTTCGGGATTGTTCTTTGATATGTCACTTGTGGATAGTAATCATACAATGGTCCTGTTGTTTCCATGTTTGTCATCCTGCTGTAATTGTAAATTTCTTTTCTGATAAGGAATTGTTATCAAGACATAAAAATCCGAAAGTATCTGTTGTTAGAAATCACATGATAGGTCTATTGAGCTAAATATTAATATGTTTTGTGTGGGTCAAGGTAGAGTATTTTATACAGGAGAATGACACTTACTACATTTGCCATGAGAGAAGTACCACCATAACTAATAAATGGAAGAGTAAGTCATGTATTAGGTAGAAGTTGTATATTCACTCCAATATGCACAAATGCTCATACGATAATGAGTGACAAGAGTCAAATCGATATATATTTAAAGAAGTTATCTCTTACTTGTCCTATTTTTATTACGGTATAATAGATAAGCAAACCATATAAGATAAATAATATACTAATTCCAAAAAAACCTACTTCTTCTGCATAGGCAGAGAAAATAAAATCACTTTGAGCTTCAGGAATGTATCAAAACTTTTGTAATCACTTACCATATCAGTTTCCAAAGAATCAACCACCACCAATAGCAATGAGTGCTTGACGTCCTTGTCGTGATGCGTTTTGTCATGATTCATCAGAATCTGGATTAATATAGACTTCTATTCTATTGGCGATGTAGGTATATCTACAGATACTTGGTCTTTCATTCAGTGGTATTTCTTTACAATAAGAGTTGTTTAATCATAAAAATCACCGAATCACTAATCAGAGTCATCATGCTCCAATCAGAAACATACGAGCAATATTTTTGATACTAATACCCGCATAGACACCTATAATGACTCAGGTAATGGCCATAATAAGTACTGATCACAGATCTGGTATGAGTGCGAATATTAAGAACAGTAGAGCATTCAGTACAAAAAATTTTTTTAAAATTGATCCAGAGTTGAGCAGATGTTCTTTCCTGATGAACCATCGTGATATGAAGATTACATATCCAATTTTAAAGAATTCTACAGGTTGAATGGATGGTAGTCATGGGATATTAAGCCATCCTCTTGCTCATCATAATGTAGTCCCAAGAGGTGTGAATACTAATAATTGAAAAATAAGTACAATAACGGACACGAAGATGAGAAATTTTTCGTTTTTGAATATTTTGAGAGGAGTAATGTAAGCAATATAAGCTAGTACTGCTACATAAATAAGATTATTGAGTTGTTTGAAAAAATAGAAATAGTTTGATGCTTCACCATCAAATGTTCATTTTGCAATCAGAGAAAGTGTTGTCGTAAAGGATTCATGAACACTTACACTAAAGAGCGCAAGTATACCATATAAGAGAAGAAGTCATGTAACAATAAGTAATGGCATTAGTATCATATTCAAAATGAAACAATACTACTATATACGGATCTTACTATTACTTATCAAGGATAATTATGGTATGATTATTTTTTGTTAGGAGAAATAAGTTGGTATAATTGTCCAAATTTTTCTTTATAAATAATCATTTTATCATCATTAGGTTTACTATATTGATAAATAATCTTCGTATATGATCATTCATAATTAAGTCCAGCAAGTTGAAGGAGTGTATGTATTTCAGTACTAATTCCTGGTGTGTATAATGACATGCTAATACTTTCATAATTGTCTTGTTCTTCACGAGGATCACTACTTCTTTTTTGTAAAATCACATGATCAAGGAGTCAGTGAGGATCACGATAGAGCTCTGAAATAATAATTTTTCCATTCCCTTCATCACTGTCGTTGTAGATATAGTCAGTTGTGTAATAGGTTGTATATGGTTCACCCTCAGGAAGACTATCCTTTTTTACTTTTTCCCATTGTGAATGTCTTCATTCTTTTTCGAGAATGGTGTAGTTATTAGTGATAAGGCAATGAGCGTATTCCTCTTGTGTCGCTCCAAAAATTTTCCACATAGGAAAAACATTTGACATAATATTGATGAGCATATTGAGAGGTTCTTTCACTCTGGCTTGGTCTCTAATAAGTCTCCTAAATATAATTTCTTCTATTGGAGCACGAACTAATACATTATACGCTGTAATGTCGTTATCATGGACAGAAAATGATGTTGGTAATGAATTAATCGTATAAAGTCCTTCTATAATAATAATATCATATGCCTCATTGATAGTAATATGGTGAGTTGTTCTTTTTTCGCTAAATGAATAGACAGGTAACTGAAATTTTCCTGTTTGAAAATATGTCATAATATCTTGTTGTAAGATGTCATAGTTAATGAGTTTGGGATGATCAAATGTTCCATACAGTAAATATTTCATTTGTGACTCATTGCTATAATAACTATCTGAACTGATGAGTAATACTTTTTTACCTGATTCAGTCAGTTGTTTGACGAGTTCTTCTCAGATATAACTTTTGCCAGACGCAGAAGCACCAGCTAGATAAATGAGTTTGTGATCTTGTTGTATAATAGTATCGATAAGTGTTGTGAGATTATCGAAACTAATAGACAGTTGAGATGATGATGCCATGAAAATATATGTTGCATATAAAAGACTGATATCTATACTAAGGGTAATGATATTTATATTTTTGTAAAAAAATCATGAAAAAAAATATATTCTGACTTGTCTTTTGAGTCATTCTTGGTGTAGTGGTTGTTATGACTCCATCAGTATGTGCTGCGTCATTGACAGCTACAGAATTGACTACTAAAATCATCCAAACAGCTGATGCAAATACTTCGCCAAGAGAATCATTAGTCCAATGGTATTATAGTGTTGAAGATCTCTATAATAGAGTAAAAAAGATTTCAGAAACTCATCCACAACTGGCAAGGCTAGAAATTGTAAAAACTAATCTAAGAAAAGAAATAGATACAAGGAAAAATGCTCTTACGAAAACGACGATCAATACATTTTATGAAAATAATCAATTATATTTATCAGGAACTACAGGGCTTTCAAGTCTGTGTAAAAATAACTATCAAATAGCTGATGATTGGTCATATGCATTTGATCTGCCAACTCCTTTGGTTCTTGCTACACGAGATATTGAATCATCATGTGGACGATATCATCCTTCTAATGGAGATGGGATCTTTCAACTTGTTGCTAAAGAGTATGGTTCGAGTGATAACTTTACAATGTGAAACTGGATTGTGATGATGTATGATTATGTTGCATTGGTTCAAAGTAAGATTGCATGGTATCACACTTCTAATTCTCTATCCAAAGATACCTGTAGTTCAAAAGATACCACTACTTTAGGTCAGACCGCACCAATTTGTTTATCGTATACTTCACTTGATCTTGATAGTCTTGTAAAGTATGGAGCATTATATAACGGACTGTCTGGTTGAGTCATTAAGTGAAATATCCAACCAGCAAATCCAAATTACGTTTTCGGAAAATTTGGATCAGCATATCAGTCTGCCTCTAAAGATTGAATTATTATGAGAGTGTTGAAGGTATTGCAGTATAAACAATAATTTATTATCATCTCTTGATGTGTCGCCATTATGGCGATTTTTCTTTATGAAAAAAGGAACATTGATCCTTCTTATTGTAGTTATTCAATGACGATTTTTGTGGTAGCTGTAGTACTGTTTAAGTCTTTATATGTTATCGTTGCGTTAACAGTATATGTTCCAGGAGTAGTAAAGAACATAGGAACAGATGCACATGATCTATCAAAACATTCAATATCTTCACTTGTTCAGAAATCCCATATAATCTTCGTAGGAGTACCATCAGTATGAAGTGAAAAATCTACTTTATCCCCTACAGAAGCAATTTGAGCAGGGTGAGAATCAATATCTATTCTCGCAGTAATGGTAGGTTTTTTGACAAGAATTGGTTGTGGTATGCCAAATTTTGCAACTTTTCATTTCTTAGTTGTGACGGTAACAGTTGGATTATAACTTCCATTTTGAGTGTTTTCATCATAGACATAGGTATGCGTTGTTCTTGATTGAGAAGAATTCGTAATAATTTCTCCATCTCCATAATCCCAGGTAAAATAAATGATTTCATCATCTTTATCTGTAAGGGTAGTAGTGGATGCGTCAAGAGTAACTTCAAATGGCGATGTTCAGACACTGCTTGGGAATGTGTTGAGTTTTCCAATAATGTCTTCTTGCGTAATATGGATAGGATATTCTAAGAGTGTTACAGCTTTTGTGATAGGATCACTGATGTGTATTGTTATGAGTTCATGAGTTGAATTTGTTAAAGTGATTTCATACGATTTTCCATTCGGTGTTTGAATAATTTGATTATCAAGTTTTACTACAGTTTTTGTGGTTGAGGATTGAGGAGATATACTATTTATAGTAAGTAATAGTTTTATAGGAAGTACGGTTGATGATATTTTTTTGTCATTGAGGCTTACGATACCTGTAGTAGTAAGAGGAGTTCGTGATGTATCATTTGGTCATTTGTATTGAAGAGTAGATTTCACATCAAAAGTACTAGCTCCGACTTCAATCGTGTCAGATTCACAACTTCACTGTTTTCCATCTTCAGTTACATAATCCAAGTAGACAACATAATTACCCTGTGCTCAGAAATCATAATCAAATGACTCTTTTTTGTTTGTAAGTGCATTTCAGAATCTATTATTACTCAGATTTTTAATCCTATACATGTAACTATTGATAATGACCTGATCAGTATCAAATGTTGTACTAATAGTATATGTTGTATTACTTGCTGTACTTGGAGTTGTGGTAATAGTACAGATTGGTACATCATTTTGTAATACTCTCAGATCTATTTGATACACAAGATTGCTGTATTGACCTATGTTTGGTAAGGTATAATATATACTTTGAACTTGTGGTTTACGAAACTGATAGGAAAAATTTGTGAGATCTGACTTGTCCCATTGTCCGTCTCCATCAAGATCTCGTTGTATCTTGTATTCACTGAGTTTGAGATCAGTAAATATACTAGTACTATCAAAATTAATTTTTGTTGGAGCTTTCCCAATAATAATTTCGTCATTGGCATCATTAGAGCTTAGAGTTCAACTACTTGGAACCAAACTGACCTCGGTTGTGATACTCAGAGGTCAAAGATCACTAGTGATGTCTTCAGTTACGCCAGTAGCTTTATCAGTAATGTTGGTTATGAATTTGATAGGATAGTCTCATTTTTTGAGATACAGACATTGTCCATTAAACTGTTTCTGTGATTGATTGTAATTGAGAATTTGTGTTCCATTTCCACAGTCTAACTTCAGAGAATTAATTTGTTTGTTGACAAAATTTGTTGTTAAAAATCTTGTAAGAAGTGTTTCGTTTGTTCCATAGAGTACTTTTGTAGGAGCAATAATAGGAAATCATTCACTAATAAGTCTTGCTTTGTCTTTGAACTGAATATAGGGTAGTAAAATACTGTTGTTTGCTCCAGTTGTTTCTATAATTTCGTTGATTCTATTGAAACTTACAATACCGCCAAATACTGTTCATCCCAAAACGAGAGCGCTGAATATCAGTCAGATAACATATTTTATTTTGCTGCCTGTTTTTTGGGTGATGAGTTTATAGAGGTTGAAAATAATAGTGACAAAACTTCACAAGAAGAGCATTCCAAAGAATAGTCCCGCAAAAAGCTTGAGACCTGTTTTGATACCCTCAATCCCGATAATACCTTGAAACTGTGTTGGATTTTGTAATGCAAAATAGAGGATAAATCAAACAGCACCAATGAGGAGGAATCCAAATACACCACATCCAATAATAAATTTTAGTGGTGATATTTTTGATCATTTTTTAACTACAATTTTTGGTGGTATGACACCAACAGGAGCAGATATGGGTGCTGAATTTTGTGGTATTGGTGCTACAGTTCCTGCTTGTGTGAGTGTTTGGGTGTTTTGAGTTACTACAGGTCAGGTGCTTGTTGTAGGTTGTGGAGCTGGTGCTACTGGTGGAGTGGTAGGTGCAGGAGAAGACATGCTAACAGTTCCTGCTTGTGTCATAGTATATTCAGGATGAGGTATTGGTGCAGGAGCAGAAGTATTAATAGGAGTGGTGATCTGTGTTGGAACTGGAATTTGTGGTGAAGGTGGAGTTACCGTAGTGATTGTTTCTCTTTGTTGTTGTGTTGGTGAAGTAATGACGGTAGTGGGAGAAGTTATGATAGGTGTTTGTACAGTATCTGTTTCTGTTGGAGCTATGACAGGTGTGGTAATTTGAGATGTTTGTAAAACTGTGGTATCAGAAATAGGAACTATTTGTGGGATTTGGTTGGTTACTTCAGTAGTGAGTGGCGATTGAGTAACTGCAACTTGTGTATTTGTTTCTAGTGCAGTTTCTGGTATTGGGGTTGTGGTCTGTAGAGTGCTCTTTGTTGTTACAATCTCATCAGGACCAAAAATATCTCCTAGAGAAGGAGTTGTAACAGATCAGATAGTGCTGTTTTTGTTCTGATTGTTTGGTGATTGTAGATTGTTTGTTGGGACGGTTGGATTTTGTATTGGCTGTCCAGTATTTGGATTCATTGTGTGTGTGAATCAAAGAGTAAATAAGAATTATGATAATACTATTTATTTATAAGATAAATACAAAAATATTCTTATTTTATAATCAGAGTTTCGTTGACAAATTTCAAATCAAGGGTTTATAAATTATTTTCATGGTCGCAATGTAAAAAGTCTTGTTTTTTTTGACAATTTTTTGGAAAGAGATATTATTGGGTTAGAAAAATTTATATTTCTGACTTTTGATCTCATGTCTCTACCACTCCACGAACGTCTGATTTGAAGTGTGAATACTACTCATCATGCAGTTCGCCATCATGTAAAGAAAAAAATTCATAAGAGATTTCATAAAGATATCCATCATGTAACGCATGCACTTGCTTATCATTTGGATACGTTGTATGTTGCAGCTTTTGCATTGGTTATGTCAGTAGCTTTTTTGGGAAACTCTATGTTTGCTGATACTGCTAGTAAATTGAAAACCAACGATTCACTGATCTATCCTCTCAAAAAAGTATCAACATTCGAATGTAGACAACTTATGAAACCATGGGAGGAACTTGAAGAATCTTGTAAAATCAATTTACCAATTATCAAAAATGCAAATTATACAGCATATAAAGATAATGGAGATTATAAAAATATCTATACTGTCTTATGGTGAGCTACCTACCCTGGACAGCGAGATATGGATAAAGGAGATCATGCAGGAGTAGATATTGCATCTGCCAATGGTACACCATTATATGCAGTAGCGCATGGAGTAGTAACATTTGCTGGAACACAAGCATGATATGGTAATGTTGTGAAACTCATGTTTACGTATCAGTGAATAACATATCATGCAGTGTACGGACATATGAAATCTATTAGTGTGAGTAAAGGAGATACGGTCGCTCAAGGACAGAAAATAGGAGAATTAGGAAATAGTGGTAGTACATTCTGAGCGTTATGATGAAATCATGTGCATTTTGAAATCAATAAAGATAATGCAGGAAGACCAGCATATTACTATCAATGATGTCCAGCTTTAGCAACGAATTCATTAACTCAAATTACCAATGGATGATTGTGTAGAGAATATCGTGAAAAATATTCCTTTGATCCTATCTTATTTATTGAAAATTCTCAAAAAAATAAACCTGTAGTCATTGCAGATGGTCATGGTACAGCTCCTACGAAGCCTACAGTTTCTTCTGGTACTACGACAACGCCTACACAACCTACTGTACCAAATGATCCGACTATTCTTACTAACCAGTTTTTGACTTTGAGATCTATCCCTGCTGCAAAACTTACACAAGAGGCAATTGCATTCTTACGTGACTGGGATGTTCAGATTGTTGCCAAAACAAGCGATACGATGAAAATTGGTCAGGAAGGAACACTTACTTTCTTAATTACCAAGAAAGGTGATAACAAGCAGCCATTTGATGGAGTATTACCGGCAGGATTTACTCTGGTATCAGCGAATGGAAGTATAGATGTATCTGCTTCTTCTCTCCAATATATCAGCAAAGGAGAACACATCATCACCTATAAGCCAATAACATCAGGAAGAGCTATGCTAGCAATCTCTATCGGAGGACAAACCTTAGCTGTGTTGTCAACAACGGTACAATAAAAACAACTATTTTTCTGACACGAAAAAAAAAGAACTGCTCACGCTGGGGCAGTTTTTTATTGTTATTTTTAGTATAAAGTTCATTTTAATGTTGGATCGAGAGTTATAAGAATCTCTTTCGCATGTCATTGAATATTTGTATCAGAAATTCGAGGTATTGTATTAAGATTGTATTCTTGAATTAATTTATTAAGTTTGAGTATTTCAGTTTCGTCTGTAATTTCTTCTGGTATTCACCTTTTCGCAAGATCTAATCTGTTTTGAATATAGTTTCTTACTAAGATACCTCTTGTTGTGTCATTAATAGATGTGTTTTGTAATATAGAAAGTTCTTGTATGACAAATTTTAAAATATTTTCGACCTTCTGTTGAAATATCATTATTCCATAAGGACTGTCATCTAAACTTGATGGAAAAAAAGACTTTTGTTGATGTTCATTAAATGGTTTTTTATAATATTTTTCATATAGTTTTCAATGTAGAGACGTATTGTTCATAGTTGATTTGTTGTTAATAAATATAACTATCTATCACTTCCAATATCTTCCCACTTTACTCTGACTTGTTCCATGGTATCACGATCACGGATAGTCACTGTACCGTCTTCAAGAGATTGATGATCAACACAAATACAATAAGGAGTACCAATTTCGTCTTGTCTACGATACCTTTTCCCAATTGCTCCTCAGAGATCAAATTCACAATTAAATTGTTTCTTGAGTTTGTGGAATATTTTCTCTCCAAGTTCTACCATATCAATATTTTTTTCTATAAGTGGTAATATAGCATATTTGACTGGAGCTATCTGGAATGGGAATCTAATGACCGTTCTCGTATCTGTACTTACACTTCCGTCAGAATTTTGTTTTGTAAGAGTTTCTTCTTCATAACAATCCATCATTACTGCCATGACTGTACGTGATAGGCCAAATGACGGTTCGATAACATAGGGAATATATCTCGCTCATGTTTTTGGATCATGGTATTGAAGATCTTGTTTAGAAACTGTCTGGTGTTGAGTAAGATCATAGTCAGTCCTGTTTGCAATACCTTGCAATTCTCCCCATCATCGTGGATAGTTGTACTCTACATCAAAAGTTCCTGCACTATAAAATGAAAGCTCATCTTTTTCATGCTCACGGAATCTGAGATTCTCTGCTTTGAGTTGAATTTGTTCTTGCCAGAATTTCATGGATAATTCTTTCCACATTTCAAAATATTCTTTGGATTTTTCAAGATCATTTTCTACAAAGTATTCGATCTCCATCTGTTCAAATTCACGAGTTCTATAGAGGAATTGTCCGGGAGTAATTTCGTTTCTAAACGCTTTTCCCACTTGTGCCATTCCGAAAGGAACTCTCATACGAGTCGTATTGGTAAGATTTTTAAAATTCGTAAAGAGACTCTGACAGGTTTCAGGTCTGAGATAGGCTTTCGCAGTTGCGTCCTCGATCACTCCCAGTTGCGTCTGAAGCATGAGATTAAATTGTCTAGCATCAGTCCATTCTGCTGGCTTCCCTGTATCAGGATTGTTTGGAATCTCTGCTCTGATTACTTCCGCCATTTTTTCATTTCCCCATGATTCTGGTATCAGATTATCTACTTCATACTTACTCAAGAATTCTACTGTAATATTTTTTTTGCTAATCCAGTCTTCCAAAATTTTATCAGCTCTAAATCTTTGATTTGTCTTCTTATCATCAATCAGTGCATCACCAAAAGCTCCAGCATGGCCACTCGCTACCCAGGTCTGAGGATTGGCAATGATCGCAGTATCCATGAGTACCATATCATCTCTCTGTGTCACAAAATAATTAATCCAAAGATCAGCAATGTTTTTTTTGAGTTGAGAACCATATGGTCCGTAATCCCAGGCGTTTGCCAAACCTCCATATATCTCAGAGTTTGGATAGACAAATCATTTTCTTTTCGCCCAAGCGACAATGGTTTCTAGTGGAAATTGTGACATTCAATGAACAATATAATGAATATAAAATTATCGTCTTTATTTTACTCTATCCTTGAGTTTTTCAATTCTATTAGTAAGAAGTTGATTGATATTAATGTCTAAATATCTTGCAAGACGACAAGTTGAAATAATAACATCAGCAAGTTCACTTTCCAGTGTTTCTTGAGAATAGTTATCTTGTTTTTCTTTTCTCACCAAATGAAGATATCAGAGTACTTCAGAAGATAATTCTCAAACCTCTTCACTTATTTTTAATGCTTGAGATAATACTCCTACTTTATGATCATCATCTCTTTGATAACTTCATTGTCCAGATTTGCTATATAAAGTCCAATCTATAAACTCTGTTAGTTGTTCTATAGTCATTGTTTAATATGTAGTTATAAAGATTTCAAAACTTCTATCGCTTGTGCATTGTTGACAAACAATTCTCCTTCAATCTCTAATTCTGCAGCTGCATCAAGGTTTTCTTCACTATGATCGAGGTAAAAACATTCTTCAGGTTGAAGACCATAATACATGAGGAGGTGCGCCCAGTATTCTGGATCAGTTTTGGGTACAATATTATCCATAGAATGATACTCAAAAGAATAGGCAGAGATAAGTTCTCTAATCTTTTGTCATCTATCTCATCGAGCATTTGTTGCTACAATGATTTGGTCTGGTATGGTTGCAAGATAGTTAGCAAGTTCTGTGTTGAGTGTTCGAGATTCCAGGGTACCATCTTTATCTGAAGAGATAAGACATCATATTGCATCGATAAGAAGAGCCATAATAAAGTTAAGAGTGTAAAGTGAACGTTGGTATCTTTCTATATATACAAAATACCATATCAAAATCAATCAGAAACTATGATTTGTATTAGAGCTTGAATTTGAGAGAAGATGTGAGTATAGTCAGATAACTTTTTATTGTATCAATATTACTATGGTTCGTCGTATTTTGGTATTTCTCGCTCTTTTGTTTCTTGCATTTTTTGCATGGCGTTGGTATGATAAAGCAGCAGCAGATAATTTTCTTCAAAAGATTAAGAATTTTTCTTTTAAGAGAAGTGATAATTATACTACCACTATTACGAATTCAGATGGTAGTACCACGATTGTTGATGATGCATCTTCAGGAAGTACTATTTGATCATCAGGATTGATCGATTTGATAGAAGATACGATGAGCGACAAAAGCACATCTGGAAGCACCGAAAATGATTCATTAATCAAACAAATATTGACTTCTGAAACCTTAGAGACATCGGTACAACAACCTGTCCTACAAGTACAGTGATTGTCTGGTGGTGTTGTCATCAATACTGGTACAATTGAAACTATTTCAGCACAGCCAACAACTCCTGTATCGACTCCTAAAGTAGTAAATACGTCTTCTTCTGCCTCTTCGCAGACCTCATCTTCAACACAGCTTTCTGAACAAGATAAGAATGAAATGCAAAAGTTTTTGGAGTTGTTTCATTAATATTTTATTTTGTACTGAAAATATGACATGATAGGACAAGAACATATACCGAGTTTGGGGCAGTTATTCGATTTGTATGGTGATCTCAATGGAATTGATCTCTGATGAACTGGAGAAGAGATTAAACAGCTTCTTATTACTCAAGAATATACACATGTTATTACATTTCATAGATATGGATTTGTTTTTTATTATTTTGATCAATTGGTGAAAGGAGATATATCTCATGAACAATTTATCACTATGGGAGATATACAGGGACAAGATCCAGATCAAATCAATCCGCATGTTTATCGTGAAGAGCATCCTGTCTCTTTAACGAGCTTGACTCCAGAGGTAGTGAGTCAGTGGAAAGATACTGACTTGGTTATTCTTGATAAAGTAGTCTACGATTATTATGTTGCGCAGTATGGAGCAGTTAAGAGTGATGCGAAGATCATGGTGATGCAATAACCCTATTATTATTTTTGAAATAATCATTTCACTTGCTCGATATAACTCGGATCAATGAGTAAGATCCCGATTTCTCTGTTGTTGTCCAAAGCATTGTCAGAAAAATTCATACTTCCTATCATTAGGGTATTATCTACAATAAGGAGTTTGTCATGATTATAAATTTTGTCTTCAAAAATAATTCTCTCCTGACCTAGTGCGCGTATGAGATCCCTATTGCTATCAGAATTGTTCGTACGGATACGGATATCGAGATTTTTTTTCTGTTTGAGAAGGTTGATAATGCGTTTGTCGATCACGTACTGAGCAGAGATTCGGATGCGAGAGTGTGCATTACGGATGAGGTTTTCAATATGTTCACGACAGTTTAGTGGACAGACGAGGAGGTTTACGCTACTTTCATCGAGAAACTGTTGGTAGTCGGATGCAGATACGCTGTCAGGATCTGCTATCTTTTTGCTATCAAGCTTAAATAATGCTATCAGATCATCTCTAATAACTGGATTATTTGATAAGAAAAAATGCTCTCTATTCTCCACAAAAGACGTACGATTAAGATTTGCTGTCTGGATAGCTCGTCGCGTATCACCTACGAAGGCCTTGGCATGGGTATAGGTGATTCCAAGGTTTTCATCTTTCAGGAGTGTGATATGGTCGTCAGAGAGTTTAGTATCGAGTTCTGTAAAATCATCAGCATGTTGTTCGTATTTATCATTTTCCACAATGATACGAAGAGGAAATGATTGATTATTCATTCGTTTGATAGCACTATTATAACTGATATCATAGATCCAACCATACAAAAAATCGTTATTCTGATCCAGTGTCTGTGATCGTTTGTTTCGATTGTTCGTATTCGGTCACAAGAGAAGTATTCCTGTGATATTCATGAATTCATCTCAAGATCTTCATTGTGTTCCAGTGTTCTGTGGTGATGATGGGAGAGAGGGTCCTTGTATATGGAGTTGTCCAAACACAAACAACATGATAACAAGACCTGCTATGATGATCAATCGATAACGGTGTTTCATACACAAAAGAGGAATAAATGAGAGATTTGATAAGATAATGTTATTTTTATAGCAAGAAATATAGTGATGTCAATCGAAAATAGCGAACTCTTGCTTTACAAAACTTGCTTTTATAGTTCTAATTATCTAGACTCAAGAGCAGTAGTACACAATGATACTATTCTTTATTGTTAATATTGATTATAGATGGTGGTTGAAAAAAACAAATTATTTGTTGGTAATCTTGATAATCGTGTCAAATGGTTTCATCTCAAAGAGTTTTTTGCTCAATATGGAGAGGTTACGTATACAAAGGTAGTAGTTGATAGAGAAACAAAGAGAAGTAGAGGATTTGGATTTGTTGTCTTCGCGACAGATGATGATGCAGCCAATGCACTTGAAAAAGCAAATAATGTTGCTATTGAACTTCCAGAAGCTTCTTTCCCAGAAAGACCTATTAGACTTATGTATGCTGAAGCACCAGCGGAAAGACCAGAAGGGTCAGATCATTCACAAGAAGAACATACTGAAGAATAATACATAAAAAAGAGATCCCGATTATTCGGGATTTTTAAAAAAGCTAAATTTATAGATTAAAGTATATATTGTTACTGTTGTGTAAGAATCAATAGTATAACTACTACCCATATCGCTACTATTCCACAGAACTTCCAGAGAAAGGGTCACTTGATGGTTTTGTGGCGAAAAAATTCCATCCCAGCTAAAGCTCCTAGTCCACCACCTAATGCAACAAGTTGGAGAAGTTGTTTTTCACTAATTCTTCGCTGATTCTTTTTGGCTTTGTATTTATCTACTCCAAAAATAATAAAGGTAATCAATGAAATAAGAACAAGATAGATAAGTAGATAGATCAAAAGTTGAGGGTTAAGAGTGTAAAGTGTAGAGTTGATTATTGTTGCGGGATTGCTTTGTTAAGGTTCTGAAACAATGTGCACCACTTCGGGTGTTAAAGCATAATAAAACTACTGTTGAGCTTTCAAAAATTGGTCAGCGATAAAGAATAAGTCATACTCACTGGCGTGGTTTCCCATGAGTTGGAGTCAGACAGGCAACTTTTTATTATCAGTTTCTACATATCAAGCTGGAATTGAAAGTGCAGGCATTCCTGTAATGTTCGCAATCACAGTATAGGCATCAGCAAGATAATTAGCTACAGGATCATCATTGGTTTTGCCAAGTTGCCAAGGTAAAAATGGAGTTGTCGGACCCATAATGACGTCCACATCGTTAGTGAAGTGTTGTATAAATTGCTTAGTGACGGCTGTTCTGATATTCATCGCTTTGACATATAGTCATTCGTATTCACTTGCACTGAGAATGTGAGCACCTAAGAGAATTCTTCTCTTAACCTCATCACCAAATCCTTGTCCTCTTATGGTAGCTAGATAATCCATATGACTAGAACTTTCACGTGTATCATGTTGTAATCCAAACTTTAGTCCATCAAATCTTGCAAGATTACTACTTACTTCAGAATTTACGAGAGTATAATACACAGAAACTCCTGCATCGATCAGAGGAATATCAAGATCTATAATTACTGCTCCTTGTTCCTTATATCGTGTAATTGCTGATTCGATACTTGATTTGATGGCTGGATCAAGACCCTCAGCGAAGTACTGTTGTGGAAGACCGATACGAACTCATTGTAAGTCAGAAATTGTTTGTTTGTATTGAAAATCTTTCGTAGTTGCATCATAATCATCTTTACCTTTGATGATATCAAAAACAGTTTTCGTATCTTCGATAGTGGTTGCAAAAACTCAGACTTGATCAAAACTTGACCCCATTGCTTGTACTCCATATCTGGAGACTGATCCATAGGTTGGCTTGAGTCAGATAATACCATTGAATGCTGCAGGAAGACGCACAGAACCACCTGTATCAGTTCATAATGCTACTGGTACCATATGTTCAGCAACTGCAACTGCAGATCCACTTGATGATCATCAGGCGACAAGATTATCGTCTATAGCATTGTGTGGAATAGGGTAAGGTGAATTTTCTCCTGTAGTTCCCATAGCAAACTCGTCCATCGTTGTCTTTCCAAGAATCAGAAAACCAGCATTTTCAAGTTTACGTGAGACTGTTGCTGAGTAGGGAGCTCTATAATCTATTCCTATCTGTGATCCAAAGGTGGATACTGTTCCTTCGAGGAGAATATTATCTTTGATGACAATAGGACATCCTTGTACTGTTTTGGAAAACTGCAGATCCTGACAAGATTGAATATAGTCATCATCTCGTCTGAGTACGGCTGGATTGTGTTCATTTTTCTTTTTCGCTTGGGTGAGGAGTTCAGAAAGAAGGTATGGTTTGTCAGTGTGAGAAAGAAAATCAGTAATTGTCATAAGGAAGAACAGAGAGTAAAGTATGGTTTTACTATAGTCATTTATAATCTAAAATCAAATAATTATGAATTGTCATACTAAATATTTCACAAGATATTGTATTGATCGTTCTTGTTGTGTATAGTGCATGTATCACTTACCCTTTATCTCTTTATACTACCACCTTTAATGAATAAACATCTTCTTCTTCCTGTCGTAACATGAGTTCTTATGATGAGCTTTGTTTCAGCAACAACTACTGTTGATACGACACCTATTGAAAAAATTATGCCACCTGTTTACGGTTCTGATAAAACGTATGTCTATGATAAAGAAGCCGTCAAAAAAATAATGAATGAAGAAAGTAATTTGGTCGAGGTATCTTGTCAATCAGACGATGTGTTACGTGCGTTATGACTTCAAAAAAATACATTAGCATTGACTACAATTGGGTTTACAAAAGAGAATATGGATATGAATATTGATTTTAAAAACTGTATGCTGTATGCAGGAAGATCGGTATGAATTGCCCCATCGCAATGAATCAGTGATCAAAAAGCACTTTCATCTGCTAAAACATTTGTAACGACGACATTGGGTGCCAATGGTATAGTGAAAGTACCCCAACTTGATAAACCATATATTGCTTACAGAGATAATGGTGGTATGATGTATCCTCTTGCTGCTGCGAAAGAAAAAGGCTCATCTGTAGAACATCTTGAGACAGTTTATAATTCAGTGACTATTGTTTATCCCTACGTAGTGAATGGAAAAGCTCTCTATAGTAATTATGGTGGATGAAAAATGTGAGTATCTATTACTGTAGATAGTAACGGAATATCTTCTGTACATGTCCCACTGCTGGCTTTTACATCTGTACCAAAAACAGCAGAACAAGTATCTGATCAAGCTGCATTGAAACTTATCGATAATGGAGGTAATAACCCTTATTATGGAGCAGAACAAACAGTGACGTTAGAAAAACCAGAACGTGTACTAGTTTACTTTAATTACTATGTACCTAATGCTCCTCAAAGAACGTTGATTTCTGATGGTATTAGACTAGGATCTCAAATGAAACAAGATCAATGGAATCCTTTACCATATGAGATGATTCTTTCAGATTTTGTGATAGGTAATACGAACAACGCTGTTATGCTGCCTTATATGAAATCATCAGATATGACAGTTACTGAGAAAAAAGTAGTGAAAAGACCATTACCAAAAATTCGTCTTAAAACATCACAAGCAAATTAATACATATGA